>JASFTQ010000117.1:0-12744 GCA_050053515.1 Desulfobacterales bacterium
CTCTAACTTCTCAATTTTATTTAATAATTCTAAATTTGTGGCCCTAAAAGATCTACAGATGTCTATGACTTTCTTAACTTTCTGATCGATATGGTTAAATTGTCTCAAAATCTGTTCGTTATCCAATCCTACACCTCATCAGGATCTTTTATAATATAATCTAACCTGTGAATCAAAGTCAAGCTCTATTCGCCAAGCCGTTTGCGCATCAGTGTTTGCACCTTACTCAAATCCTGCCGGTTGTTGATGCCATAAAATTCTGTTAGATTGCCCCCGGTAAATACACCAACACTTTTATTTGCCTTGTATCCCAGGGCAACGATATCGGTGAGGTAAATTTCACTCTGGGTGTTGTCGGGACTGATTTTTTGCAGCAAATCGGCCAGGATTCTGCTGTTTACACAATAAATACCGGTATTGATGGTGTTGATTTTTTTTTGCTCCTCGGTTGCGTCCACTTCTTCAACGATGCCACGGACCTGACCGTGCTGGTCCGTCAATATTCTGCCATAACCCGTTGGATCGTCCATCTTTACCGCTAAAACGGTAATATCCCGGCTATTGTTCACATGGCTGTCGATGAGCTTTAAAACCGTCTCAGCCGTTATCAGCGGCACATCGCCACATAAAATGACGACAGCCCCCACATGATCCGAGAGATGCGGCAGGGCGCATAAAACCGCATGGCCGGTTCCCAGCTGCTGATCTTGGTAAGCAAATATTAAGCGGTTTTCCCTCTTTGATACCGCCTCGCGCACCTTGTCACCCTGCGTGCCAATAACCACAATAATATCACCCCGCGCGACCTTCTGAGCAGTCTCTATGACATATAAGACCATCGGTTTGCCGAGGATTTCGTGCAGAACCTTGGCTTTGTTCGAGTGCATACGGGTGCCCAACCCTGCGGCGAGTATGATCACGGCTATGTTGTCGGCTGTGCAATGCATCACTCAGTGAAGCTTTCCGCCCTGAAGGGCTGCTCTTTGCGGAAAGGAATATATTCCTGGCAGCAGACCGGTCAATTCTTTACGGACTGTTGCCCAGGGTAGCTTATCTAAAACCCCAATATCATATTTTTAACGCTTACAAAACCGCAAAACAATTTTGACGGCGACTTCAGGTGTTACTCTTAAAAAAAAAGGGCAAACCGCGTATCAGCGTTAGCCCTTTGTGGTGATCGGATCCGTGAGACCCTGATGCACAATAATTCGGGGGTCGGCACAATTTTTTGAAGACCCTGCAGGCCTGGCTTTCAGTGGAATGACGAATCTTCCACCATCACGGATTATTAATTCCCGCGAGTTTTCGCAAGTTTGATTCGCTGCACGGCTCTTTCGAGCGCCGCATGGACCCGGGTAAAATCGATGTCTTTTCTCCCTTTATCTTCTGATAAGCGTTGTTGGGCGCGCTCCAAAGCAGATGATGCGCGGTCGATATCGATATCGCGCCGCCGTTCAGCAGACTCGGCCAGGATGGTAACCTTATGCGGTAGAGCCTCCGCAAAGCCGCCGCTTATGAAAACATACCTTTCGCTGCCGGTCTGATCCAAATATCGGACGGCCCCCGTTTTAAGAGACGTCATAAAAGGGGTATGGCCAATAAGGACACCAAACTCACCCAGGGTTCCCGGAGACGCTACAATTTGAGCTTCCTCGCTGACGACAACCTTTTCAGGAGTGACAATTTCCAATTGAATGTTTCCAGCCATACCTGTTCCTTTTAGAAAAATTAAACCCGAATATCGAAATACGAAACGGTTCGACTAGCTCACCGCCCTGAGCTAAGTCGAAGGGCAAACTCGAATTTCCAAAATTGAAGCCAACCCTGCAGCAAGCTGCGGGGAATGCGCTCACTTTCACGGTTCAAATAACCCCAACAGGGTCATGACATGGATGATGCCTCATAATACCACGGTTTTGGTCATTGGGGCATTCGGATTTAGTATTTTTTTCGGCCCGCCCTGGCGCGACTGTAATTTAATTGACCGACGTCATAGTGAAACCATGAAGGTTTCATAAAAAGAAATTAACACCTTGTAATCCAGGTCTGGGCCAGGGATTTCGTGCTTCGGATTTCGAATTTCCTGGACAGTCTTTCATCCAGGAGATTAATTGCCTATTTTGTCAGGATTTGTCTGTAACTGTGACCCCGCTCTATTCTGCCTCAGCCATTTCCCTGGCGGCCTCAACGACCTCATCTATACCCCCTCTCATGTAAAAGGCTTGCTCCGGTAAGTCATCGTGCTGGCCCTCGCAGATTTCTTTAAATGCCCTGACCGTGTCTTCGATCTTAACGTACTTTCCCGGCTTATTCGTAAACGCCTCTGCGACATGAAAGGGTTGCGATAAAAATCGCTGTATCTTTCTTGCCCGGGCAACGGTCACTTTGTCTTCATCAGATAATTCCTCGATACCCAAAATGGCAATAATATCCTGCAGCTCTTTATACTTTTGGAGGATCTGCTGAACCTGGCGGGCCACCTGGTAATGCTCGTCACCAATATAGGCGGCATCCAGAATTCTGGATGTGGAGTCCAGCGGATCAACCGCAGGGTAGATGCCAAGTTCGACAATTTGGCGGGATAAAACCACTGTTCCATCCAGATGTGCAAAAGTTGTCGCCGGCGCCGGGTCTGTAAGGTCGTCGGCCGGGACGTAAACGCACTGAACGGCGGTGATCGACCCCTTGTCGGTCGAGGTAATACGTTCCTGAAGTTCGCCCAAGTCGACGGCAAGTGTGGGTTGGTAACCAACTGCAGATGGCATACGCCCCAGAAGAGCTGAAACTTCGGAGCCGGCTTGGGTAAACCGGAAAATATTGTCGATGAAAATCAACACATCCTGCCCTTCCTCATCCCGAAAATATTCTGCAGCCGTCAGGGCAGATAGCGCGACCCGTGCCCTGGCACCGGGCGGCTCGGTCATCTGGCCGTAAATAAGGGCCGCTTTGGGCAAGACGCCGGAATCCTTCATCTCATGGTATAAGTCATTTCCCTCGCGGGTGCGTTCCCCCACCCCGGCAAACACGGATATGCCGCCGTGCTGCATGGCGATGTTATGCACCATTTCCATCATGATGACGGTTTTACCGACACCGGCGCCGCCAAACATTCCCATCTTGCCGCCGCGCGGGAATGGGACAAGCAGGTCGATAACCTTAACGCCGGTCTCCAGGACGCGGACAGTGGTATCTTGCTCGGTAAACTTCGGGGCTTCGCGATGGATCGGCAACAGTTTTTCTTGGCTGACCGGCCCCAGCCCATCAACCGGTCGCCCGACAACATTGAGAACCCGTCCAAGGCCGGCTTCACCCACCGGCATCAGAATGGGTTTTTCGGTATCTTTTACCGGCATCCCCCTTACCAAACCGTCGGTAATATCCATGGCGATGGTGCGCACCACATTATCACCGAGATGCTGGGCGACCTCAACCACCAGGTTGTCCGGTTCATCGTTGATGGCGGGGTTGCTGATCGCAAGCGCTGTGTAAATTGTGGGCAGCTTGCCTTGTTCGAATTCTACGTCTACCACAGGCCCCATAACCTGTAAAACTTTACCAATATTGTCTGCCATTGAAAAACCTCCATTGTGTTCCTGGTTACCCGCACCGGGGGGTGAAATTAAGTTCTTTTATAAAGCGGACGGCTGCCACCGCTTGGTATGAAATATTGGCATCTTGGAAAAACGGGTCTAAAGAGGCAAGGGCCTAATGATATTGGATCTATATCCGCCAACCCCTTCATTCCGCCATACCATTATTCCACCATTCCGATGGGGACGCAGTCCCCATCAGCGCTTATCCCCTGAGCGCCTCGGCACCGCCAACAATATCCATCAGTTCTGCCGTAATGGCAGCCTGCCGGGCCTTGTTATACAGCAGGGTAAGATTTTCGAGCATATCGTTGCAGGCTTTGGTGGCATTATCCATGGCCATCATCCGGGCTGCATGTTCGCTGGTGGATGTCTCCAATAGCGCGCTGAATAACTGCACATAAACATTTCGGGGTAACATTTCCCCCAAAAGCTCATCCGGTGATGGCTCACAAATGTGTTCAGGCAGATATGACGCGATCTCCTCGTTTTTCTCCCCCTCGGCAGCCTCGATCGGCGGGATCGGTAAAAGCTGTTTGAGGACCGGAATCTGCCTGGCCATACTCAAAAATTCCGCAAATACAAGATATACCTCGTCATATTGTCCTTCTTGAAAACCCTCAATCAGAGTTCTGCCGACAGTCACGGCAACATTGAAACTAAAATCGGCACCAACGATACCGATGTGCTCGGCATCAATGCGTAAATCATTTTTACGACACCAATCACGTCCCTTTTTGCCAAAATTTGTAAAGGAAAACTCCAGCCCCTGACCGGTTTTGGCTTTTATGAAACCGCGAGCCTTTTCGGTCAAATTCACGTTAAATCCGCCACATAGGCCGCGGTCGGAGGTGAACAGCGCGATGTGGACCTTTTTGACCTCCTCACGCGGCACCAAGAGTGGATTTGCTTCTTCTCCGGCCCGCTCAGTCAAACTTCCCAGCACTTCAGCGAATTTGTTAGCGTAAGGGCGGAACGCCTCCATGTCTCCCTGGGCGCCACGCAACCGGGAAGCTGCCACCATGTTCATAGCCTTTGTAATTTGCTTCGTCTTCTTGACCGCGGCTATTTTATTCAGGATATCTTTCAAGGTTGCCATAGGAATCAGCCTCTATTTAATGGTATCCCTAAACTCTTCGTCATAAGCCTTCAATGCCTCCGTCATCTGCTTATCCAGGTCGTCATCAATTTCTTGTTTCTCGGCCAGCTCTTTGAAAATTTGCGGATAGCGCTCCTCGACAAAGGGATAAAGACCGGCCTCATATTTTGCCAGCACATCAATCGGATAATTATCCAAAAATCCGCGGGTCCCGGCAAAGAGAATGGTTACCTGCTTTTCGACCGGCAATGGCTGATATTGCGGCTGCTTTAGTATTTCGACCAATCTGGCACCGCGTGTCAGCTGCCGTTGAGTGGCCTTGTCCAGGTCGCTGCCGAAAGCCGCAAAGGCCTCCAGCTCGCGGTATTGCGCCAAATCGAGCCGCAGGGTGCCGGCCACTTGTTTCATTGCCTTGATCTGGGCTGAGCCGCCGACCCGGGATACAGAAAGTCCCACATTGATTGCCGGGCGGACACCCGCAAAAAACAGACCCGGTTCGAGATAAATCTGACCGTCTGTAATTGAAATAACATTGGTGGGAATGTAGGCCGAGACGTCACCGGCCTGGGTCTCGATGATCGGCAGGGCCGTGAGGGAACCGGCGCCCAATTCATCGTTGAGCTTGGCTGCCCGCTCGAGCAGTCGGGAATGATTGTAGAAAATATCTCCCGGAAAAGCTTCACGGCCGGGGGGACGCCTTAAAAGCAATGAAACCTGACGATAAGCGGCCGCCTGTTTGGAAAGATCGTCATAGATGATCAAGGCGTGTTGTTTGTTATCGCGAAAGTATTCCCCCATGGCACAGCCGGCATAAGGGGCAATATACTGCAGCGTCGCCGGATCGCTGGCACACGCAGAAACGACGGTGGTGTACTCCATGGCCCCGTGTTTTTCGAGCACCGCATGGACTTGGGCCACCGTTGATTTTTTCTGACCGCAGGCGACATAAATGCAAAAAACATCCGTATTTTTTTGGGCCAGAATCGAATCAATGGCACATGCGGTTTTACCAATCTGGCGATCACCGATGATCAACTCCCGCTGGCCGCGGCCCACGGGGGTCATGGCGTCGACGGCTTTCAGCCCCGTATAACAGGGTTCATGCACACTCTTTCTGGCGATAACACCCGGTGCGACCATTTCGATCCGCCGGAATTCTTCAGCCCCGATCGGTCCCTTGCCGTCCAGGGGTTCGCCGACTGCAGAAACAACGCGTCCTAAAACAGCCTCACCGACGGGTACCCGGGCAATCCGCCCGGTGCGCTTGACCATGTCACCCTCTTTGATGTGGATGTCCTCGCCCATGATGGCGACTCCCACGTTATCCTCTTCAAGGTTTAGCACCAATCCGAGAATTCCGCCCGGAAACTCCACCAGTTCTAAGGCCATAACCTTTTCAAGCCCATAAATCCTGGCGATGCCATCCCCCACCGACAAGACGACACCGGTTTCACTCAGTTCGACCTTCTTGTCGTAATCCGTAATTTGCTCCTTGATAATCTGACTTATCTCTTCAGCTCTTAATTCCATTAGACCCTCTCACCCCTTTTCAAAGTTTCTCTCATATTGGATAATTGTGTTTTGATGCTTCCATCCAAAACAAGGTCGCCTATCCTGGTTATGATTCCGCCGAGCAAGCCGGGATCCTGTTCGACTTCCAAAATGATGTCTTTACCTGTTTTTAGAGACAAGGTCGTTCGAATCTTGTCAATTGTTTCAGGGGAAAGCTCAGTAGCTGAAATCAAGCTGGCGCGCGCAACCCCCTCTAATTCATCGACGAGTTTTCGGTAAAAATCATTGATGCTGCCGATAAATCCGATACGTCCTTTATCAAAAAGCAAAAACAAAAATGATGTCATAACTTTGGAGAGATCCAACTTTTGGATAACTGCTTTTAGCACTTTTCGCCGACCGGCAGTGCTGTAAAGCGGATTGGTTAGCGCCTGTTGGAGCGCTTTTTCGTTTTCAACAAGACTCGCCACCCCCTCAAGTTCCCGCCGGTAAGTTTCGGCTTGGCCGTCTTCTTTGCCGATAAGCAATAAAGCCTTGGCATAACGCCGCGCAATAGCCAAATTTTTCATGAGGCCACCACTTTCTTCAAATATTCATCAACCAGACGATCGTGATCCTGTGTGGTTATTTTATTTTTGATGATCTCTTCAGCCTTTGTAAGGGCCTGCTCGAGCACTTCCTCGCGCAGTTTTTGTTTGGTCTTTTCGAATTCATGGTCGATGTTTCTGCGCGCCTGTGCTTCAAGTTTTTTAGCCGCAGTCTCCGCCTCTTGGATTATTCTGGCTTTGGCCTCATTGCCCTGCTGGATATATTCGGCAATGATTTTTTCAGCTTCTCGATCCAATTGCTGAAACTTTAGATTATACTCGGCCAACTGTCTCTCAGCCTCCTCCTTTTTGGCCTCCAGTTCGCTGAGCTGGCCCTTGATCCCTTTTATCCTATCATTCATGGCCTGAGATACCGGTTTGCGAAGGAGATAAACAAGACCGGCAAGCAAAATGGTAAAGTTGATTACTCTGAATGTGTCTGTGCTCACCCACCCTTTTGACGGCTGTTCCCCACCGGAAGATCCCGCCGCAACTCCGATAAAGAGGAAAAACAGCGCTGTGATGCATATCGCCGAAGCAATGATTTTATATCGCCGGTACCTGTTGTTGATTCCGGAATACGTCATGAAACGGTCCTCCCCAGAATTTTGCGACAGATGGATTCTGCGTGGTCATCGATTTCTTGCAGCAATATTTTACGGACCTCCTCAGCATCTTTCGCGAGCGTGTCACGAACTTCAGCCAGATCTGCCTGCGCCTTTTCATTGATCTTGGCAATCACCTTTTTTTCTTCATCTTCGGCTGCGGTCAACAAAGCGTCCTTTTCCAGCCGGCCTCTGGTTCTGGCATCTTTGATGCCTGCGGCAAAAGCGTCTTCTTTTTCCTGCAAATCCCTGGCAGACGATCCGATGCTCTCTTCAAGACCGGCGATCTTTTCCCGGCGCTGGATCAAAACATTTCGAATCGGCCGATACAAAATCAAATTCAATACCCAGATTAAAAAGATAAAATTAGCGATTTGGATTAAAACCGACCAATCCGGAATGACGGTCACACCGCCTGATCCCCCCTCCGATGCACCAAAAGTCGTGCCGACAGCGAAAATGAAAACCACGGCAGGGATAAGCATAAAATGAATCCGGCTGAAACGTGAAAACTTCATGGGGGAATCCTCCATCACCGGTGCCCTGGGTCGGGTTAGACGTGACAAACTCTGCAGTTGCGCACCAATTCGGCTGGGGCGGTCTATAACATTGGCCCCATTATATTGTCAAAGGTTTTTTAAAAAATTTATTGTCTTTTGGAAGTGTCGATCGCCGTGGCTTCTTGGAGAGGGGTCACCTTCGTCTTTGAAACAGCGGCTGTATTTTTCATGGCACAATTGCCATTGAATAAACCGCCTTCTTCGATAGATATCACCGGCGCCTGAATGTCACCCACCACTCGGCCTGGCGGATAAACCTCGATCCTTTCTTCGGCATCTATCGTTCCCTGCACTTGTCCCATAATGATGGCGGTACCTACAATTATTTCGGCATCGACAACCGCCTTTTCACCGACAATGACAGTACCGCCACTGCTTTTGATTTTGCCTTTAACACTGCCATCGAGTCTAATCGTGCCCTCAAATTCAATGGTGCCATCCACGCTGGCCTTTGAACCTAAAAATGTGGATATTGAGTCTACTTTCCTGCCTCGTTTTTTACTTTTCATGCCTTATATACCTCCTGACGAATTTTCAAAGTGCCTGTAATCCCGCCGCTGGGCGGGGATCAAAAACGTTTTGGGCAAAGTGAAGACGGATTTGGGCCGCAGCCCGTTGATCCTTGCACCGCGATAGCGCTCGCCAACCCCGCAGCTTGCTGCAGGGTACCTTTCAATTATTCAAGAATAAAGCGCCGCATGCTGACATTGATCAATAAACCGACGCTGATCATCATCGTCACGATTGATGATCCGCCATAACTGATGAAAGGCAACGGTATACCGACAACCGGCATTAATCCCATGACCATTCCGATATTGACAACAACCTGCCAGAATATCATGGCTGATACGCCGACAGATAATATCGTTCCGAAGGGATCCCGACAGCCATAAGCAATGTTTAAGGCCCAGATGATCAGAATCAAAAATATTACTATCAGAATCAAGGACCCAACGAAGCCCCACTCCTCGGCAAACACTGAGAAAATGAAGTCGGTATGTTGTTCGGGCAGAAAGGAAAGAGAATTCTGGGTGCCCTTTAAATATCCCTTTCCGGTTATCATGCCGGAACCAATCGCGATTTTGGATTGAATAATATGATATCCCGCACCGAGGGGGTCGCGATCCGGGTTCAAAAAGGTTAATATCCGCCGCTTCTGATAGGCCTTCAAAAAAAACCAAACCAGAGGAAAAATCACGGTACAAAAGCCCAATATGGATAGAAAGGCCCGTTTTTCAATCTTGACAAACAGGGTCATCGAGCTGGCTATCAAAAAAACCAAAAAGGCGGTTCCCAAATCGGGCTGCCTCACGATCAGCAAAAAAGGTACAAGGACCAATATGGAGGGCTTGATGAGTTCTCGCAAAGTAAAGCCCCTGGTATAGGCATGCCTGGAATAGTAATGGGCGAGAATGATAATTACCGCAATTTTAATCAGCTCGGACGGCTGGACGGACAAGGGTCCAATCATCAACCAGCGCTTTGAACCACTGACATATTTTCCGAAAAATAGAACCGCGATCAGAAGAATGCAGCAGGTGATATAGATCGTATAGGCCCAGCGATCCATAATTTTGTAATTGAACAAACACGCAAAGACCATAAAAACCAGTCCCGCTCCAAACCATATCAGTTGCTTGACATAAAGCATTTTTTCCGGCGTCTGGGTGTCGGCATTTACAACGCTGAATAGCGTCACGATGCCAATGCAACCGAGCAAAATAGCCAAACCCAGTAGTCCCCAGTCAAAATATTGGACGAATCGTCGGTCAAACATGGATTTTTATCCTAATCGTGGATTTTACTGTTCGCGAGCAATTGCGGGTCCAGTCTCTGCCGCAACAAATACGCCTTGATCACCTCCCGTGCAATGGGGGCTGCTGCGCCCGAGCCGTGTTCTCCGTGTTCAACAACAACAGCCACAGCTATTTTAGGGTTTTCTGACGGAGCATAGGCGACAAACCATGCATGGGGTTTTAAATGATCGGGTATGTCCTCTTCGTCAATTTCGTCTTCTTCCTCCTTGCGGCTCACCACCTGAGCGGTACCCGTTTTTCCGCTGATGTCGATACCGGGAAAACGGGCGCCCTTAGCCGTCCCCCTATCGCTATTGACGACCTTCCAGAGGCCCTCTTTGATTAACGCCATGGTTTCAGGGCTAAAAGGTAATTGACCCATTTTGTGGGGATTATTTTGTCTAATAACGGTGCCATCGGGGGCTTCGATTTTTTTTAGTATTTCGGGTTTGTATTTAACACCGCCGTTTGACAGACTTGAAATCAGGACGGTCATTTGAAGCGGTGTAACCAGATTAAAACCCTGACCGATGGCGACCGAAAGCGTTTCGCCCTCCTGCCATTCGATCCCAAAGCGGCGCTTTTTCCAAGCGGCAGTCGGGATAAGACCTCTGGTTTCGTTGTCCAGATTGATGCCGGTACGCGAGCCCAGGCCGAGGATATTGGCGTACCATGCCAGGCGGTCAACTCCCACAGCCTGGCCCACTTGATAGAAAAATACGTCACAAGATTCTGTGATTGCCGCCACTACACTCAACGTGCCGTGGCCCCCTTTTTTCCAGCAGCGATATTCTCGGTCTACAAATTTATAGAAACCGGGGCAGGTATGAGTCGTATTCTCGTCAATGACCCCTTCTTCCAACCCTGCAATGGCGGTTAAGATCTTATAGGTTGAGGCGGGCGGATATTCACCCTGAACTGCTCGGTTGGTTAACGGCTTCAGCGGATTGGCAATAAACGCTTCCCATTGTCCATGAGACATACCGCTGACGAAAGCGCTTTGATCGAATGATGGGCTGCTGGCCAACGCAAGAATTTCACCCGTAAAGGGCTCCATAGCCACAATGGCTCCAGTAACGTCTTCGAGAAGCGCCTCGGCCTTTTTCTGAACCGCTAAATCAATCGTAAGATACACGTTGTTTCCGGGGGCGGCATTTACAGTTTTCAGAATCTTGACAATCTGTCCATTGGCATTTACTTCAACCTGACGCCCGCCCCGGTCTCCTCTCAGAAAATTATCAAATGATTTTTCGGCACCGTATTTGCCGATGAGATCTCCGCTGCGGGCCCGTAAATATTTGCCGCTTGCCAGCTCGTTGGCATTTATTTCACCCAAATAGCCTAACACATGGGTCGCAACCTGCTGGTTAATATATTGCCTTCTGAGTTCGGCATGAACAATAACTCCCGGCAGATCATATTTGTTGACCGCGACAACCGCCAGGGCATTGCGCCCGATATCCTGCTTTAGCGTTATCGGCTGATAGGTTAAGATTCCGGTTTGGCCGGCTACTTTTGAAACCAAATCCTTCTTGGCGACTGAAATAAAATGAGACAACTTCTCAAGGGTCCGTCCGACCGGCGTGGCATCCTTGAGTATGATGCTCACATCGAAGGAAGGTCGATTGTCCACCAATAAATTTCCGGCGCGATCAAAAATCATTCCGCGGGGAGCATCGATGGCTTGCAACCTAATGCTGTTGTTTTCCGAAAGCCGTCGATACTCACCACCTTTGATTACCTGCAGGAAAAATAAGCGGATCATCAATACGGCGAAAACAGCCAGGGTGCAGAGAATGACCCCAATAAGGCGCTGTTTGTACCATTCGCTGTCTGCCGTCTTTAAATACCGACTCACGACATCACTCCGGTAGGCCGTATACGCATCAATGCTTCGAATTATTATTGCAATGTCTTTCTATGTTCCAGGTTGCTTCTGCGGATGAATATTCCACTCAACCACCGGTCCCACGTCCTTTGCGCTTTTTCAAAAAAAACGAGAAACAGAGGTCCGGTAAATATGGCCCACATGACCTGCACGGCAGCAATTCTGACGGCCGCGCCCGGAAACTGCAGACCCGGTTCCACCAGGGCAATATTGCTGATAAAAATGAAATTTTCAATCAGGACACCTATCGAGACAATGAACGGCAGACGGAGACGATTGCCCACCTGCAAAACTTTGGTCACCCATTTCAAACTCACATATATCCACAAATAGGCTATAACGTGAAGCATCAACGGCGAACAGGACAGCTCGTCCATTATCAGTCCGGCAACAAAAATAATCGGCAGGCTTTCACGTGCTGTTCGAGCCAAGCAAAGATAGACGATTAAAGGGACTATAAGGTCGTAGAAGTTGGCAAACAGCGGGATTACCGGTATGATACATGTCTGAACAACTATCAGGCAGAGGGATATGCAGAATAAAAAGACGTATGTCATTTTGGGCTCACCAACTCAAGTTTCGGCTGAGTCAATATCACCAATACTTCTTCAAGTTTTTCAAAGTCGATATAGGGTTCAACCGTCACATCTTGAAAAATAGCGGACTCGCGCTTGAGAACGCTGGTTACATCTCCGATGCGTTGCCCCTTGGGGAAAACCCCATCGAGTCCGGAGGCAACAATTTTGTCCCCGACCCTGATATCATCTTTGCTGAGGACATAGTTAAAGAGGCATTTTTGACTTGAAGACCCCTGGATAATTCCACGGGCCCTGGTCCTTTGGACCAGGGCGTCCACTGCACTGTTGCGGTCTATGATCAGCATAACCTTGGAATGATGAGACGAAACATCCGTGACTTGTCCGGCAATACCTTCCGGTATAACAACCGGCAAACCTTTGGTGACGCCGTCCGCTTTGCCTTTATTGATGATAACGGCCTTGAACCAGGGGGATGGATCTTTTGCAATGACTTCAGCGGCCATCGCTTCTTGGGTAATCGTATTTTGGAAATTCAACAAATTTCGTAGACGGATATTCGACAGCT
>JASFTQ010000118.1:0-12575 GCA_050053515.1 Desulfobacterales bacterium
TAATAATTTTGAGTAATGCCGATCGGTACATTGCGCTGAGGTTGCCAACTTATCCGATGATTTTACAGCAATTTTAGTTGGTTGGATCCTTTACAGTTGCTTTGACAAAAATTATGTTCTACAAGTATAAAATACCGACGGAAGCGTTCAAAGTCCTGCGTGAATGACATACAATTGACAAAATCAAGCCATGCAACCAAACAATCCAATGCCCGCATCTTCTCAGATCTATGTTGCCGGTCACCGCGGCATGGTGGGCTCTGCCATTGTTCGCCGCCTGAACGCCGAAGGCTATCGCAATATCGTTGTGAGGACCCGTGAAGAACTTGATCTTATCGATCAAGCGGCGGTGCGGGTTTTTTTTCAGAATACAAAAATCGATTATGTCATCCTTGCGGCCGCCAAAGTCGGCGGTATTCTGGCCAACAACACGAGACCCGCCGAGTTTATCTATCAGAACCTGATGATTGAGGCCAACGTGATTCATGCGGCTTTTGGTGCAGGGGTGCAAAATCTTCTTTTATTGGGCAGCTCCTGCATTTATCCGAAACATGCCCCCCAGCCCATGAAAGAGGAGTATCTTCTTTCAGACCGGTTGGAACCGACCAACGAACCGTATGCCGTTGCAAAAATAGCCGGAATAAAGCTTTGTGAGGCATATAACCGGCAATACCGGACAAAGTACCGGGCTGTAATGCCGACAAATCTATATGGGCCCAATGACAATTACGATCTCGAGAACTCTCACGTTTTACCGGCTTTGATCCGTAAATTTCATCTGGCAAAACTTGCCATGCAGAAAGATTGGCAGGCAATCCAGAGAGACGAATCTCAATACGGTCCAATTCCTGGAGATTTTCGCGATTGTCTGGAGACCATCGCCGGGAATTCCGATGGCCTACCGGATCGTGACATAATTCAGCTGTGGGGAAGCGGTTCTCCCAAAAGGGAATTTTTACATGTTGATGATTTAGCGGCGGCTTGCTTCGAGGTGATAAACTTAGCCGATGATCAGTACGAAGAACTTTGCGCCACGCCGGATTTGAGTCGCACATCACAAGATGAAACGCTTGCGCCTTGGGCCGGCCCGCTGCCAGCGGACTTACCGTCGAAGGTTACCCATATAAACATTGGAGCGGGCAGGGACATTTCGATCAGCGAACTTTCGGAAATCGTAAAAGCGGTGGTCGGTTTTGCAGGCCAGGTAGATTGGGATCGCACCAAACCGGACGGAACACCGCGAAAACTCTTGGATGTTACAAGGTTGATGCGAATCGGTTGGCGGCCTCGCATAGGCCTGAAAGAGGGTATTCGTCAAACCTACACCGCATATATCGAGCACTGAGGTCAACACAATCAATCCTTGCCGGATCGTAACCGACGCAGCTGAATTGACAACTCAGCTATCAGCGGTATATTTAAGCATAAGCGAGCCAATCAAGGAGGGTGGAGGCAATACGATGATTATACCAAAAGACAACAGAATTTTGCCGACAGCCATGTGCGTCCTGGCGGCTTTGATGTTGCTTGCAGCAGGCTGTTCGGTATTACCGCGCGAGAAAGAAGGCTCGCCCCCCAAAGATACATCTAAAAAGAACGCGCAGGCGCCGAGTTACCATGAGTTTGAAGATGTCCTGATCCCCAAAGAGTTGAAAGTCGACCGGGATGAATCTTTCATCTATCAGACATCCGGTGTTTCGGCCGGACTTTTGACGTTAAAAGCCCGCGTCGAGATGGGTTCTTTGATTACTTTTTTTGAAAAAAACATGCGCAAAGACAATTGGCGGTTGATCAGCTCATTCAAATCAGAACAGACCATGATGCTGTTTCAAAAAGAAAACCGCTGGTGCGTCATGAATATTACCCAGAGCGGTTTCGATTACAGTACCCGCGTCGAAATCTGGGTGGCGCCGACGATGGGTGAAACCCCAAGCGGCTTATTGCAGTGACCGGCCTTCAGCCGACGATACCATCAACCCGTGACTCAACTCGTTCAAGGGTCGTGCAAAAAATACCCCGACCTTTGAACTAAAGGGCATTTCTCCGGATTAAACCCAAAAAATGACGCCTTCAATCAAAGATAAAAATATTATTCTCGGTGTTTGCGGCGGAATTGCAGCTTACAAGAGCGTAGAGTTGCTGAGACAGATGAAAAAACAGGACGCCAGCGTCAGGGTCGTCATGACCCACAATGCCAAGGCCTTTGTCGCCCCCCTGACCTTCGAAGCGTTATCCGGCCAACCGGTCTGCACCAGTCTCTTTGACGAGCATCATGAGGCATCGATTCGCCATATCGATTGGGCCCGGCAAGCGGATGCCGTTGTGATTGCCCCGGCTACGGCCAACATGATCGGAAAACTTGCCGCCGGTATCGCTGATGATGCGTTGAGCACCATGATGCTGGCTGTCACCGCACCGGTTTGTTTGTGCCCGTCGATGAATGCGGATATGTATGCAAGCCGTGCCGTGCAACGCAACCTTGAAATATTGAGGCGTGATGGATATTATGTCCTGGAACCCGGTTCCGGCGAACTTGCCTGCGGTACGACCGGACCGGGGCGTCTGCCGGAGCCGGAAATTATTCTGGACAGGCTCAGGGCTTCTTTGTCTTCAAAGGATCTGAAAGACAAGCGTGTGCTGGTAACGGCCGGGCCCACCCAAGAACCGATCGATCCTGTCAGATTTATCAGTAACCCTTCGTCCGGCAAGATGGGCTTTTCGATCGCCAGGGCTGCTGAACACAGAGGCGGCAAGGTCACCCTCATCACAGGCCCCAGTCATTTACCGGACCCTTTGAATGTAGCAGTGATCAGGGTGCGCACGGCGGATGAAATGGCCCAGTGTGTATTCAAGAGTCTCAAAGAAAGCCAGGTTGTCATAAAGACTGCAGCCGTTTCGGATTTCAAACCCCAAAAAGCGGTTCGTCACAAGATCAAGAAAGACGCCGGCGGGCTAATCGTTGAAACCCAGAGGACCCAGGACATACTGAAGGAAATCGGTCACAGAAAAACGGGGCAAATTTTGGTGGGTTTTGCAGCCGAAACCAAAGATCTTGCAAAGAATGCAACCCAGAAACTGGCGGAAAAAAACCTGGATATCATTGCCGCCAATCTGCTCGGAAACCCCGGTTCCGGATTCGGGTCGGATACCAACGAAGTCACCCTGTTTTTTAAAGATGGGAGAAAAGAGGCGCTTCCGCAAATGGGCAAGGACGAAGTCGCCCATATTTTATTGGATAGAATCGTAGAATTAATCGGTGCGTCTCAAAAAGACAACGGATGATCAATAGGTCAGAAGCTATGGTTCCTACGGAATTGGTGTCCGAAACACTGCAAGATCTAACGCACTGGCTGCGTCTGGTCGCTGAGAACGGTTGGAAAGGATTTGACTGCTCCGGTCGAAGCCTGGCAACACTTAAACGCTGGGAGCAGCAACCGAAAGCTTTATGCGAGACGTTGCAGGACATTCGTGCGGATCTCGGTGACTGCCGGCGCTGCAAGCTTTCACAGGGCCGCAAAAACATCGTCTTCGGCGCCGGAAACCCGGCTGCCAAGCTTGTTTTCGTGGGTGAAGGCCCGGGTTACGAGGAGGATCGACAGGGCCAACCCTTTGTCGGGGCTGCCGGCCACTTGCTCACCAAAATTATTCAGGCCATGAGATTGACCCGCGAACAGGTTTATATTTGTAATATCATAAAATGCCGGCCGCCGGGAAATCGGGATCCGGAGACCGATGAGATTCAGGCCTGCTCGCCGCTTTTGGTTCGTCAACTCAAGGCGATTTCGCCGGACTTTATTGTAGCGCTGGGAAGCTTTGCAGCCCGGACCCTGCTTGAAACCACAGCACCCATATCGAAACTCAGGGGACGATTTCATGAATTTATGGGCATAAAAGTGATGCCCACGTATCATCCGGCTTTTCTGTTACGCAACCCCGAAAAAAAGAGGCAGGCTTGGGAGGATATACAGAAATTGATGAAGGAAATGGGCATATCCAGCCCTGGTCACCAAACAAACGGAACTTGAGCCGGTCACATAAAGCAGGGATTTGCATAATGCCTCAATTGCGTGTAAACAAAATAAGGAAACGAGGTAATTATCGTAATGAAAAAAGCAATAATAAAAATCTTTCTCCTGACAGCGTTGCTGTGCGTGCTGTGTTTTTCAGCTATCGGTCAGGCAGACGCATCTGAAGTCTATATCATGCAAGTAAACGACGCCATCAGCCCGGGCGTGGCTGATTTTTTAATAAGCGGTATCGAACAGGCCAATGATGAAAACGCTGCCTGCCTGATCATCGAAATGGACACTCCGGGAGGGCTGGCTGAATCCATGCGGTCAATTATCAAGGCCATTCTTGCAAGCCGGATACCGGTTATCGTTTTTGTGGCTCCCAGCGGCGCCAGAGCAGCCTCTGCGGGTGTAATGATTACGATGGCGGCCGACATTGCCGCAATGGCACCCGGCACCAACATCGGTGCCGCTCATCCGGTGGGTATCGGCGGTAAAGATATCAACAAGACCATGTCCGATAAAGTCATCAATGATATGGTGGCCCATGCAAAAAGCGTGGCCGAAAAAAGAGGCCGGAATGCGGAATGGGTTGAACAGGCGATTCGTGAGAGTGTGGCGGTAACTGAAACCGAAGCCCTCGAAAAAAACATCATCGATGTCGTTGCAAACGACATCGATGATCTCATCAAGCAGATCAACGGGCTCACGGTTGCAGACAAAGGTGTGCTTAAACTTGCTGAAAGCAAAAAGAAAATACTTGAAGAAAGTATGAGAACCAAGATCCTAAAAACCATCAGTGATCCGAATATCGCTTACATATTGCTGATGATAGGGCTGGCAGGGCTTTATTTCGAACTCTCGCATCCCGGTGCCATATTTCCCGGGGTTATCGGCGGAATTTCCCTGATACTGGCATTCTTTGCGCTGCAGACCCTGCCGGTTAACTATGCCGGCATTCTGCTCATTTTGCTTGCAATTGTATTGTTTATCATGGAGATGAAGATCACAAGTTACGGGCTTTTGAGTGTCGCGGGGATTGTATCGCTGCTGTTGGGCTCACTGATGCTTTTTCAAGGCAGCAGCCCGGAATTCAGCCTTTCCTGGCGTGTTTTCATACCTACGATCGTTTTGATTTCAGGATTTTTTGTTTTTGTGGCCGGCCTGGTTTTTCGGGCGCAGAGGGCCAAACCGAAAACCGGGACCTCAGGGCTCATCGGGGAAATCGGAATTGTGAAAAAGTCAATTAAACCCGAGGGCAAAGTTTTTATCCATGGTGAGCTGTGGAATGCCATCTCAAAGGAGGATATACCAGAAGGCACCAAAGTCCGTGTCGTTGATGTCGTCAACCTCGTTCTGGAGGTTGAACCACTTATGGAATCTGCAGAGGGTTGATACTCGAGGCCATATCAAAAATAGGATTTTGGTTCAAGATCGCGGCGGGGCCGAGTTTCAAACCGCAGGCATACTGTTGTATGTCGAGGATTTGAAACGAGGCACCAACAAAGATATTGGGCCAAAAGACGTTTTTGAGATGGCTTCTAGAATCCGTCTGTCCCCCATTAACAAAAGGTATTCGATTGTCGGCGTGTAACCCATGAAAAAAGGAGTTTGATATGCTATTTACCGTTATCGCCATTGTCATTCTTGTTCTTTTCTTTCTTTCCGCTGCGTTGCGAATCTTAAACGAGTATGAACGTGGCGTGATTTTCCGGCTGGGACGTGTTATCGCAGCCAAAGGACCCGGGCTGATCATTCTGATTCCGGTGATCGATAAAATGATCCGGGTCAGCCTGCGATTGGTGGCCCTGGATGTGGACCCCCAGGATGTTATTACCCGCGACAATGTTTCGGTGAAGGTCAATGCCGTTATTTATTTCCGGGTGGTAGAGCCGATTAAGGCCATCGTTGAGGTGGAAAACTACAGTTATGCCATGTCGCAGTTGGCGCAGACCACCATACGCAGTGTTTGCGGACAGGCCGAACTGGACGACCTTTTGGCCGAAAGGGAAAAGATCAACACCGAACTCCAGGAGATATTGGATACTCATACGGATCCCTGGGGTATAAAGGTCGCTACCGTGGAGCTGAAGCATATTGATTTGCCCCAAGAAATGCAGCGGGCCATGGCGCGGCAGGCCGAGGCCGAGAGGGATCGTCGCGCCAAGGTCATCAATGCGGAAGGAGAATACCAGGCTGCAGCCAAGCTGGCAGAGGCGTCAAAGATCATCGAGGAACACCCCACAGCACTGCAGCTCAGGTTTTTACAAACCGTAAACGAGATGTCAGCCGAGACCAACACCACCACGATTTTTCCGCTGCCCCTTGAAATTTTCAAGCCTTTTATCAAACAGGCTGCCAAGAAAATACAGGAGTAGGGCAAAACATTGTCAAACTTGTTTCTGTCGTTGGAGCCCGGGGGGGGTTGTTTCGGCCCGCCCTGGCGCAACGGATATTAGAATAACATTGGTTACCACCGGGCTACGAAAAAATAAGATATCAAAATCGGTAACCTGTGCTCGAGGTCTGGGCCAGGGTTTTCGATATTCGAATTTCGAATTTGGGAAAGTCTGATAGTAAATAATCTTTCCGGGAGGATTCTGAAGCCTGGTTCTTTGAGCCAGGCTTATTCACTTACCAAAGATACAGGGAAAGGAGGCACAGCCAAAATGGCCGAAAAGGAAAAAGAAAGCGAAAAACCTTTGGACAAGATGACCGCCAATGAACTCAGGGAGCTCGCCAAGGCCATCCCTGAAATTACCGGCGTCCACGGAATGAGAAAGGCCGAGCTTCTGGCTGCCGTAAAAGAAGCCCGGGGGATCAAGGAGGAGGTTACGAAAAAAGCGGATAAAACCGTTGCTGAAATAAAGAAAAAAATAAAGGCCCTTAAAGCAGAACGCCAGGCAGCGTTGGAAGCCAAGGACAAGAAAATGTCCAAGGTCTACCGGCGGAGGATTTCACGTTTGAAAAAGCGTACCCGCCGGGCTGCTTAAGTGTATCCGAGGTGATAGATGAAGGTATGGTATCAGGATATTCCCGCAAGCAAATTCAGTTATCATAATGATTGATCCAGCGACGGTTGCTTTTGATTTCGACGGCGTGCTGGCCGACACGATGTCTTTGTTCCTTAAGATGGCCAGTGAGGAATATGGTATAAGCGGGATTGGATATGACGACATCAACAACTATGATCTGGAAGCCTGTCTTAATATAAAACCCGCAGTTATTGCTGAGATAATCAACCGGATTTTAGAGGGAGACTATTACCATCGCCTGCAACCGATGGCCGGGGCCTCCGAGGTGTTGGTGCGTATAAGTCAGCACCGCAACCCGATTCCGCTGGTAACTTCTCGCCCCCATCCGGGACCCATCAGCAGTTGGATAAAAAACACTTTACCGCTTGAGCCGGCCGCATTTGAGATCGTCGCAACCGGTGCGTTTGAAGGAAAAGCGCAGCAGCTTTTAAACCGTAAAATATCATATTTCGTCGAAGATAGGCTCGAGACGTGTTTTCACCTGATGCAATCGGGCATTACACCGGTGCTTTTCCGACAACCCTGGAACAGGGGGAAGCACCCCTTTTTGGAAGTCCGCACCTGGAGCGAGCTTGTTGAAATTATTCATTTCTAGTAGTGGAAAGGTCGATGGATTCGCCGCCGGTAAATAAGCTGATACAATCTTTTATCAAATCCCTGGTCGCCGAGAAAGGGTATGCCGCCAATACCTGCCGGGCCTACCAGCACGATCTGGAAGAGTTTATAAGACTCGTAACCCGACCGGCCTCCGCAGACCGAAAAAAGCGTACCAAGGATTACCCGGTGGCTCTCATAGACGGTCTCAGCGTTAGAGAATACCTGGGTTTATTGCATAAAAAGAACAAGAAAGTTACCATTGCCCGGAAGCTCTCTGCCGTCCGATCATTTTTCAGGTATCTAGTCAAGCAGGGCACCGTAACGCATGATCCCACCCGAGCGATTCTGACACCCAAGCAGGAAAAATCGATTCCTACCTATTTGCCGGTGGATGATGTGTTTCGCTTGCTTGATTCGATAAAAACCGATACCCTGCTCGGCTTGCGAAACCGTGCCATGTTTGAAACGCTTTACTCCTGCGGCATCCGGGTATCTGAGTTGGCCGGTCTCAATGTTTCAGATGTGCATTTTTCCTCACGGGTGATCCGGGTCCTCGGCAAGGGCAGCAAGCAGAGAATAGTACCCATTGGTAATAAGGCCTTGGCGGCCATAAGGTCTTATCGAAGAAAACTGGAGAAAGAAACGGGTTTCAAATTTCAAAGAAACGACGCTTTATTTTTAAACAAATATCATAAGCGACTGACAGCCCGTTCCGTTGCGCGAATCCTGGAAAAATTGGCCAAGAAATGTGGCCTCTACATTCCGATATCACCGCATGCGCTGCGTCACACGTATGCGACGCATATGCTGGATGCCGGGGCTGATTTGAGGATCGTGCAGGAACTATTGGGCCATCGTAGTCTTTCAACAACGCAAAAATATACCCACGTGAGTATCGACCGACTCATGGAGACCTATGATAAGGCCCATCCTCGAAAATGATGTTGCTTTATCATGACTCCGAATTCGGGGTCAGGGGTAAACGGAGCTATGAAAATTCATGCAACGACCATTCTGGCAGTCAGGCACAACGGAAGGGTGGCGGTGGGCGGTGACGGCCAGGTAACACTGGAAACCACCATCATAAAGCACCACGCCAAAAAGGTGAGGCGGATTTACAACGACAAAATCATTGTGGGCTTTGCCGGTGCGTCAGCGGATGCCCTTAACCTTTCTGAGCGTCTGGAAGCCAAGCTTGAACGTTACAACGGCAATCTGACACGCAGTGCCGTCGAGTTGGCCCGAGATTGGCGCACAGACAAGTATCTGCGACGCCTGGAGGCGCTCATGATTGCCGTTGATGAAACCAAGATATTTCTGATATCCGGAAATGGTGATGTCATCGAACCGGATGAAGGCGTTATCGGGATCGGTTCCGGGGGTGTCGCCGCGCAAACGGCAGCCATCGCCTTGATGAAGCATAGCGCCATGAGCGCTGCAGAGATCGTGGCAGAGGCCATGCAAATTGCCGCCGCCACATGTGCCTATACGAACACAGATATCACAATCGAAGAAATGTAGCGTCGGCAGCCCTTTGTTTAGTGTTGCGACTCATTTCAGGAGTCGGGACATTTTTGCCACAACAAGCTGATTTTAAATAGCAAAAGGCAAAAGTTTCAAAACAGGACAACCTGGACATTAGTAGACATGATTATTCTGCAAAAAAGGTAAAAAAGAATGGATAGCCTTAAACCCTCTGAAATTGTAAAGGAGCTTGACAAATATATCATTGGTCAAGACAAAGCCAAACGGTCGGTGGCCATCGCGTTAAGAAACCGCTGGCGCCGTCAACAGGTCCCCGAAGACCTGCGTGATGAAATAGCTCCTAAAAACATCATCCTGATCGGACCGACGGGTGTCGGTAAAACTGAGATTGCGCGAAGGCTCTCCAGGTTCAGCGACTCCCCATTCAACAAGGTCGAAGCATCAAAATTCACCGAGGTCGGTTATGTCGGGAGGGATGTGGAGTCCATGGTGCGAGACCTTCTTGAACTCACGGTTACCCAGGGGAAAGCCAAGGAGCATGACCGTGTACAGGAGAAAGCCCGCCAGATCGCCGAAGAAAGAATGTTGGATCTGTTGCTTCCCAGGAAAAGACCGCTGGCCCAGGAGACAAATCAAACGCTGGAGGGGTCAAGCCCTCAGCCCTCGGGCAACGACGTGACCGACACCGTTTCCACCAGGGAAAAGCTTCGCAGAATGCTGCGAGCCGGAAAACTCAATGATCGATATGTGGATTTGGATGTCTCGGACCGGTCTGTTCCGATGGTGGAGATATTTTCGAATGTCGGTATGGAGGAATTGGGTATCAACTTTAAAGAAATGCTCAACGGTATTCTACCCAAGGGAACCAAAAGACGTAAGGCCAAGGTTTCAGAAGCAATTGAAATACTGACCCAGCAGGAAGTCCAAAACCTCATCGATTTGGACAGTGTCATCAAATCCGCCATCGAAAAAGTTGAGCAATCCGGAATTATATTCATCGATGAGATAGATAAGATTACGGGAAAGAACGGCAGCCATGGACCCGACGTATCGAGAGAAGGCGTCCAACGGGATCTTCTACCGATCGTCGAAGGCTGCACCGTTACCACCAAATACGGTCCCGTGAAGACGGATCATATCCTGTTTATCGCTTCAGGGGCCTTTCATACCGTCAAACCCTCTGATTTGATCCCCGAACTGCAGGGGCGTTTTCCGATTCGGGTGGAATTGGATTCCCTGGGCCGCAAGGAATTTGTCAGGATATTGACCGAACCCCAAAATGCGCTATTGCTTCAATACATTGCGCTGTTGAGGACCGAAGGTGTCGATATTGTTTTTGAAGACGATGCCGTTGAAGAAATGGCAAAAATTGCTGAAGAGGTCAACGATCTGACCGAAAATATCGGTGCCAGAAGATTGCACACCATGATGGAGCGCCTGCTGGAGGACATTCTATTTGAAGCGCCGGATACCGCCGAAAAGAAGGTTGTCGTCAACAAGGCTTATGTTGAAAACAAATTAAAAGATATCAAGGAGGATGAAGATTTAAGCCGCTATATCCTTTAGAGCGAATGTAATCTGTGAAACACCTTCCCGGGCATGAAAAACGACACCATTAAAAAAGCAGACACCGTCATTGCCGCCACTTACAAGCGGTTTCCGTTGGTTCTCACCAGAGGCAAGGGATGTACCGTCTGGGATTCCGCAGGTCGATCCTATACGGACTTTGTGGCCGGCATCGCGGTTTGCAACCTCGGCCACGCTCATCCAAGAATTGCGCAGGCGGTTTCACAGCAGGTTCAAACACTTGTGCATGTCTCCAACCTATACTATACACTCCCACAAACCGAGGTGGCCGCCTGGCTCGTCGAGAACAGTTTTGCCGACAAAGTATTTTTTTGCAACAGTGGCGCAGAGGCCAATGAAGCCGCTATTAAACTGGCGCGAAAGCATTTTAAAGATAAAGGAGAAACTTCCCGCTTCCATATCATTGCAATGGAGCAATCTTTTCATGGCCGTACCATGGCGGCTTTATCCGCTACCGGTCAGAAAAAGATCAGGCAGGGCTTTGATCCGACACTGCAAGGCTTTGAATTTGTCCCGTTTAATGACAGCCGGGCCCTGGCAAACAGCATCAATCCTTCAACCTGCGCGGTACTCCTCGAGCCTATCCAGGGTGAAGGGGGAATACGCTGCCCGGACCCGGATTATTTGAAAGAAGTCCGGAAACTTTGCAGTGATGCCGGCATTCTGCTTATATTTGATGAAATTCAAACCGGTATGGGGCGCACCGGTAAGCTTTTTGCTTACGAGAATTTCGGAATTGAACCCGATATCATGACCCTGGCAAAAGCCCTGGCCAATGGATTGCCCGTAGGTGCCATGTTAGCCAAGGATTTTGTGGCCGACGCATTCGGACCCGGCGCCCATGCATCCACCTTTGGCGGCACCCCTTTGGTCACCGCTGCTGCCTTAGAGGTTTTAAAGACGCTCAAAGAAGAAGATATGGTCGGGCGCTGTCGCGATGTGGGCGCTTACTTCAAACAACAGCTCCTATGGCTCCAACGGCAGCACGAGATCATAGCGGAGGTGCGTGGCTATGGTTTGCTGCTGGGCCTGGAGCTGAAGATAGAGGGGCAATCTCTTGTAGACAAATGCATGCAAAAAGGTTTTTTGATAAACTGTATCCAGGACAACATTTTACGCTTCGTACCGCCCCTGATTGTTGCTGAAGAAGAAATTGATGCGCTGGTGTCATGCTTGGATGAAATATTGAATGAGGTATTTCATGGCTGAAAAGAGCTGGGCAGGAAGATTCTGCCAAAAAACCGATCGCAGCGTGGAAGATTTTACCGCATCGATTGACTCGGATAAGCGTCTTTATCCCTACGATATCGAGGGCAGTATCGCCCACTGCCGCACGCTGGCAAAGGCGAATATCATTTCACAAGGGCAGGCGGACGCGCTGATCGAAGGCCTTGGGAAAATCAAGCAGGAACTTGATCTCGAAGCGTTTGAGTTTGACAATGCTTTGGAAGATATTCATATGCACATTGAAGCCCGTCTTGTCCAGCGCATCGGAGAAGTTGCCCACAAGCTCCACACGGCCAGAAGTCGCAACGATCAGGTGGCGCTGGATTTACGCCTGTATTTGCGGGATGAGGTTTCACATATCGTTGGCCGGCTGCTGATTCTGGAGCAGGTGCTGGTGAAAATGGCCAGGGACAATCTGGCCACGATCATGCCGGGATACACCCATTTGCAGCGCGCTCAACCGGTGCTGTTGAGCCACCACCTGATGGCCTATTACGAAATGTTCAAGCGAGACGTGGACAGGTTCCGTGACGGAATGAAACGTATCAACGTAATGCCGCTGGGCAGCGCTGCGGTCGCCGGCACGACGTATCCTGTTGATCGTGAATATACGGCCCGTCTTCTGGAATTTCCC
>JASFTQ010000119.1:0-12561 GCA_050053515.1 Desulfobacterales bacterium
TCGCCTTGTGATCTTGGACGCTCTCTGAACAGAAACCTGAATGGACTCCACTAAGCCGATCAACTTGGGATCTTGTCCATACTCTTTCTTGAGTTCAAACAGGTCTTTAATGAGTCCGGCTGATTCATTGATAATGGCCAAGGGATTATTGATTTCATGAGACACATTTGCTGCCAATCGCCCGATGGACGCCATTTTCTCACTGTGACCGATTTGCTGGAGTGATACCAATCGCTGTTGATCGGCCTGAAATAACCTGCGCACCAGAACGGTTACCGTTCCCACTGTAACCAGTAATATCATACAGACGCTGGCAGCTAGGAAAAAAATAAGATTTCTTCTAGTTCGAAGCCAGGATTTCATTAACTCCCGCTTTTGCTTGACGACCATCAGGACAAATGGCGTATTATCAATAAATCTGTAGCCAATGAGCAATGTTTGACCTTCGGCATTTCGATGTTCGACCACATTCGTGGACGACCGGTATTCGGGAACGGGCAGCGGAGAACGGCTCAGCACTTTGCCATAGTAGCGTGAATTGTTCTGCAGGATCCCCGCCGAATTAACGATGAAGGCGTCTCCACGGCCACCAAGGTGAAGATCAGATAGGAGCTTGTCAAGCGGTTCTATGTTCATGGTTGTTCTGAAAATTTGGAATGAACCGCCGGCCGACTCTGTTTTCACTGCGATGACCAAGTGAGGTTGTTGACGAAATCCCAAGAAAACATCGCTCACATAGGCACCTTCTTTAATAACTCTCTCAAACCACGGTTGTCCGGAATAATCCTTTCCTCTCAATGCATACGGGCCCGCGTAAGTGTATTGTATTCCCGAAGCATCAATGACACCGATGTCCTCGAAGCCACCGCCGAAACTGTGTCTAAGCAACCGAAGCAGTTCCTTCGTCCTTGTCTGTGACCATAACTCATCCTCCGATGAGCTATCAGCAACAAAATGTAGCGCTGATTGGCGTTCGGCAAGCAAAAAGGCAAGGCTGCGATAGGTATTTGAAACAACCCGTGAGGTACGCAATCTGTTTTCGGTTTCGATAGAGTTTTCGGTGACCGTGTAATCGGCCAAGGTGATCGTAATCAATGGCACCAAGGCCACCACGCTCGTCAACACAACGACAGTCACCCATATGAGCCGATAGTTAATCAGCCGCAGCGGCGAATCCACTGCTTCAGCCACGGGCTTGTTTTTTAAAAAATCCAGATTTGCTATTTCTTTCAAACTCTGCCGAAAATTCATATTTATCCTATGGATGGATCGGCTGATTCGCCCACCACCCTAATTTTATCATGCTTTTATTTGCATGGCCCAGGCGGACCGGCCGTGAGCCCTTTCCGTAATCCTCGGCGCGATCGAATACCCCGAGGCCGCAAGGGCTTATTGTATCCCGTAAAAAAAATACAAGACCGTGAGTTCCACGGTCAGAAAAATGGCCGTCATGATAACACCCGCTTTGGTATAATCAACCGTGCGATATCCGCCGGGTCTCATCACGAGAGCATTTACCTGGTGGGTCGGCAAAACGAATGTGTTGGATGCCGATAACCCGACCACGAGTGCTGCCATGCGGGGGTCCCCGCCGGCAATGACCGCCATGTTCATGCAAAGCGGAACCAGCAATACTGCTGCTCCCACGTTGGAAATAACAAGTGTAAAAAAAGATGTCATGATGCCAACCGCTGCAAGAAGGACGATCGGGGACGGATGTCCAAGCAAACCTAACATCTGATGGGCAATAAACGCAGCCGTGCCGGTTTTTTCAAAAGCTATTCCAAGTGGAATGAGCCCTGCCAGAAGAAAAACAGTCATCCAGTCCACCGCCTTATAGGCCTCATCTATGGAAAGCGCACCGGTTATGATCATTCCCAGCGCTCCCGACATCAAAGCTACCGAAAGCTGAATTTTAAAAAATATAATTTGGGCCAGTGCAATCCCCAGCCAGGTGACGGCAAAAGCGGCTTTCTGGGGCCGCATGATTTCTCCCTCCAGTGGAGTTGAAAACGTCAGGGTCCTCGGTTGGGGCCGATTCTTTAAAATATGAAACCGCTCCCATGGCCCTTGAAGTAGAAGCGTATCTCCCATTTGCAGGCGAATACGCGTTAATCCTCCATGATACAACCGTTCTTCTTTAAAGAGCAATACCGGGTTGACCCCGTAAAGTTCTTTGAAATTTACTTCACTCATGGTTTTGCCGATTAACTCCGAGCGCGGCGAGACAATTGTTTCCGCCATTCCCGCATTGGTTCGTGACAGGCTCTCGGAAAACACATCCAAGCCGTCTTTAATCTGCCAGCCGTATTCATCGGCAAGCTTACGAATATTTAATTCTCTTCCGACAACGGCAATGTCATCGTTAGCATTTATCTCGTCGCTGCTGCGGGGTACAAAATTCTTCTCCTTGCGCCTTGAAAAACTTATGGCCACAACGGTTACCAAAAATTTGGCTCTGACCCCCAAGTCCTGCAATGTGCGAGGGCCGTTAAAATCAGCGGGAATGTGCAGTTCATAAGTGCTCTCCAGCCCTCGATATTCTTCCATTAAGGAAGCCGTAACGCCCTTATCTGCTTCACCGCTGGCCGCCGGCAAGACAAATCTGCCGAATAACAGAAAATAAATAATGGCACTTGCAAGCAGACAAATTCCGATGGGTGTCTGGGTAAACAAACCAAAAGGTTCTAGTTTTTCTCCCCCCAGTACCATTAAATCATTTAACAAAATAGTGGGACTGGCACCCACCAGCGTAATCGTGCCGCCAATGATTGCACAGAATCCCATGGGCATCAGTATTCTGGAAACAGGAATCCCCAGCCGTTTGCTTATCCGCTGGGTCGCCGGCAAAAAAAGGGCTGCCGCCCCGATATTCTGCATCAAGCTGGAAATCAACCCCACTGTTGCGGACACCAGAGCAATGATTTTTTTTTCGCTTTTACCGGCAATCCTAATAATAGGAACTGCCACCTGGTTCATCACCCCGGTTTTATCCAGGCCGGCACCAATGATAATAACAGCAATAATTGAACAGACGGCATTACTGCTTAAACCCACAAAGGCTTCTTTGGGAGAGATGAGACCAATTAATGGAAGCATAACCATCATTATAATTCCCACAACATCTACCCGAACCCACTCAAAAACAAAAAGCGCGATCGCAAAAACAAGCACGATCATGGTCAAGATCATCTCCGGCGTCATTTTAAACCATCCTTTCCTTCAACCGATAAAAAGCTTCGCCGATGGTCTCAATTTATTTTTTTCTATTTTCCCCTCTGAACCAAAAACATAAAAAAAATACGAACACTATCAGTCCAATCCCAAAGTATAATTGTACGCCCACGGTGACCTCCTGCATAGGTAAATGGAACGGTTCCGGGTTGCCGGTTCACCGTTCAAGGTTATAAAGGCATCAAGCCAAAGTTCTTTGTCGTCTGCTCCCGGCCAACCGCCGCAATAACCCAGCGGACCAGGCGACAAGTGTCAATGAATTCTATATGGCTTTTAGTAATACTAAGGGTCGGGGTATTTTTTGCTCGACAAGATGCCGGGTTATCGCCTGCCATGTCTCATGGCGGCTGCTACCCTGCATTTTTCTCCCTGCTGATCACACCCGTCAATATCCCGAGAACCAACACCGCAGTTTGCCTTTCCAGGCGGCAACAGCCCCATGCCGGTTAAAATCACCGGGGCGATCAGCTGGTCGTGCAAAAAATGCCCCGACCCCTGAGTAATTTGGGGGCTTGGCAATGTTGAATTCTAAACCGCGCATTGCTTAACCCAAGGATCACATAATCGAGTAAACACAGATCTCACGCTTTACCTTTTCACCATCCTCTGTCCCGGAAGTATTTTCCTGCTCCTCCATTTCCGTGACAACAAATTCAAATTCTCCAATTTCAACTTTGAGTTCTTTAAGGACCTCATAGGACTCACTGAATTTAACGACATGGGTAAATGGGATGCCTTTTTTTTCGGCAGCCTCCTGAAACGACCGAACATTCTTTTTGGATAAATCTTCGAAATCTTCGCAAATCTTATTTCGGGAGGAGGAAAATAATTTAAAAGTCTCGCAGGACAGCGGCGCCGTGTTTAACGCAATAATCTCATAAGACATCCTTTCAGCCATCTCTAGAGCATAATCGATGATTTCTTGTGAAAACACGCTTTCTCTGCCAACAACAACAAGTTTCTTGGCCGCCTCGACTGTCGTCTTGTCTGCAATCGCTTCAGGGGCGTCCTCTTTCCGCCCCTCTTCAGCGTTTGAACGCGCCTCTTGACAGTGATCCATATTTCTGGATCGCTTCCGGATCCTTTCTTTTAATTTCCCTAAAAATCTGCTCACCTTTATATCCTCCTCGTCCAGAATCTCACTATTTTATTGGTGTTGTTTTCATAAGCGCCTGGGCATCGAATTTGATGAGGGTTTGCTTTTTTAAATTGGATTGCCAGAACATTGTGAAAATTTTAACGGGATCAAACACCTTTCTACGCTTGAAAACCTAAACTAGTTGAATACAAAGTTAACGGAGCAAGGCTTTCTTGTCAATTCGATTTTTACTCAACTGGTTATATTAGCGGCAGATTTGAAGGTGGTCTTCCAAATTATAGTGATTGTCAAAATAATATTCCGATTGCCCGATGTGCCGGCAGGGGGTAAATTTTTGCCGACAAGCTGATTACCCCGGTGATGCTAAGCGACAAAGGGTTGTTGCTGCCCGGATGAGCAAACGACGGTGAGTCTTTAGGTTAACCACCATCCCTTAACGGGCAGGGGGGCAATTGATGGGAACTGGCCGATTGCGAGCCAAGGGGGCGGTGGTTGGCTAAACAGCCATGGATATATTGCCGGCATCTAACCGGCTAATAATTTACAATATTTTTATTGGCATAATTATGATTGGCGAAATAGGGTCCAAGCTAAAGCGGCACGTATCGGATTGAAGATGGGGCAAATGAGAGAGAGTCCTTTAAAAAAGCATGCGGCCTGGGAGATCAGACAGAAAAACCAACACCCTCGCTGACCATCTAACCGGCAGTGAATCTGCATAAAAAAGGCTTGACAAAAAAAGCAATGGCATAGATGTTGCGTCATGAAAGGCATCTAATAAGCGTAGCCGTGTCGGCTTGCCTTCACCCGTTAAAGGAGATTAATCTTTTATTAAAATTATTAAGACCGTAATCGTCATTGCAGTCCCGATATAATGTGGGGTTGGGAGAAAGGATTATGGCTATAATAACCATTTCCCGAGGATGTTACAGCCATGGAAAAGAGATCGCCGAAAAAGTTGCCGCTAAGCTCGGCTACGAATGCGTGTCCAGAGAAATTCTGATCGAGGCGTCTCATTTTTTCCATGTCCCTGAAATGAAGCTCCTTAAGTCCCTTCATGACGCACCTTCCATTCTGGAGCGGATAACCCACGGCGAGGAGATGTATCTGTCTTTTGTGCAGGCCGCTTTGCTCGAACATGCAAAAAATGATAACATCGTTTACCATGGGCACGGGGGTCATCTTCTTATGCCTGAAATACCCCATGTGCTTAAAGTTCGAGTGATGGCTGAACTCAATCAACGGATCCAATTGTTGCAGAAATTCCAAAAGGTATCGAGAGACGAAGCCACCGCATTTATCAAAAAAGAAGACCGGGAGAGAGCTCACTGGACACAGTCTCTGTATAAAATAGATATAAACGATTCGCAGATTTACGATATTGTTTTGAATATCGGTCGGTTGACGATTTCGGATGCATGTGAATTACTATGCGCTATGGCTCAGAGTCCAACCTTTAAGGCGACGCCGGCATCAACAAAGGCCATCAGGGATCTTGCATTAAGTAGCCGTGTGAGGGCCGCGCTTCAAGTTGTGTGTAAGTCTGAAGTGAGTGCTAATGATGGCATCGTTTTTGTCAAAGTCCCGGCGCAAAAAATCAGAAAAACAGGCTATTCAAGCCCTAAACTCCAAACCTTTGTAAAAGAAAGAATCCGCGAGGATTTAATGAAGGAAATTGAAGGAATTGTAAAAACGATTCCGGATATTAAAGAGGTGGTATACGAGGTTGATCTACCCTATTATTCCTGATATTTTGTGACATGCACCTAGTAAAAATTACGGTCATGTTCATTCAGCAGGTAATCGATATCTTTTGTAAACTTTGCCATGTAACGATTTACGGCAGACTCATTGAGCATGACCATATCAATCTGACGGGTGTGGATGGAAAGATAGCCCAAAATCTCGATCCGCTGCTTCATGTATTCCAAATCTTCCCCCTCCACCCGGGCCACAAGATGATCCTGCGTCACCTCTATTCTAAATCCGCATTTTTCCAGCAGATCTCCAATGAAAAGAACCCGCTTGAGCCTTCTCTCATAGTCTGCCGCGCCACCTTTGAACTGGAACTTAATGTAATTTTCTTCGCGCCTCTCCCCGACGAGAGCCTCTAATAAGCTGAAATGATAACCCAGCCGAGAGTTAAGGTTGCAAAAGTGTTTGGATATCATAAAATAATTTTGATCGGCAATACCGGATCGCACGCCGGTTAAGATGGACCGTTTGGATGCTGACTGAAACATGACAGACATGAACCCTTTACCGTCAATGGCCGGCGGCCCCCCCCAGGGTATAGCAGTGAAACCTTCCCAGAAAGCCAGCATTGGAATCGAAGCGATGTTGTCCAGTTTTACATATTTGCCTTCAACTTCCTCCTTGAACCCATCATCTAAATTCAAAAGCCACCATTGCATCGGAACCTTATAGTAAAGTTGTTTGGCGGATCTTTCGTTGAAATAGTGTTTCCTGCCAAAATCAAACATCTCCTGGACCGATTTTTCATGAATAAAACGAGTAATATCATGCAGTGTTTGGCAATTTCCCGGTTTAAAGTCGGGCGAGCCTGGATTCCGGAGGTTTAACGGGACAATAAAATTGCTGACCTGTTTGAGGGTTTCATAAACAGAACTTCCCTCCATAAGTTGTCTCTTGACTTTTGGTTTTGTGAGCAAATGATCAATTCGGCCCTTGTAAATCGATTGCGAATCAGCATCCAGGGTTATCAGTTCCCCACCTTTCAGTTGCTGTACAGCGTCCTGCACGCCAAACAGTGCCGGGACTTCAAATTCTCTGGCCACATTGGCCAGGTGACCGGCAAAGCCGCCCTGTTCCGTAATCACCCCGCAAGCGCGGTTTAAAAGGGACGCCCAAATCGGAAGGGCCTGTTTTGTCACAAGAATCGATCCTGCGTGGAATTTAAGTATATCCGCTTCTTTCTGTACCAGACAGACCGTTCCGCTGGAGGTTCCGGGACTTGCGGTGGTCCCCCCCCTGGCTATCAACGCGTTTTCACCTTTTCTTGACAAATCATCCGGATAGTCCATCTGTCCTTTTGCTTTCTGCTGCAATGGTCTACACTGTAAAACATAAATTCTATCGTCATGGCCGATGGACCATTCGATATCCTGGGGAGCATTATAATATTCTTCCATTTTAACGGCCAACGCTGCCAGAGCAGCTGCCTGGTCCCGGCTAATTGCCGGTTCTTTAGCAATGTCACCGGTCAAATCGATGCGGCAGACCCCCTCGAGTGGATAGCAGACAAACTTTTTTTCTTTTACTTTGATATCCTCATGAATAATCTCCATCGGCTTTTGCCTGGATACCACCAGTAAATCGCAGTTTATGCTTCCATCGACCACGGCTTTGGGCAATCCCCAGGCGGCATTGATGAAAATCGAGTCATCATTGACGTCCACCGGATTGCGTGAATAGGTCACACCGCCAGCCTTTGCATCGACCATTACCAGGCAACCCACGCACATGGAGATATCCTCGTCCCTGAAACCTCTGTGCAGCCTATAGATAATGGCCGGCAGGCTGTACTTGCTGGCCACGATCTCCTTATAGGCCTGAAGAACATAATCGGCGCTGATGTTGAGTTCCGAACGATGCATGCCGGCAAAAGAACTGCCCGCCTCATCTTCACCCACAGCGCTGCTTCGCAAGGCCGCTGTTATTTCAAAACCGGCGGCATCCTCTGCCTGTTGCCAGGCTTTCATGATTGCATCCTTCAAGTCCGCCGGCACTTCCGATCTGAGTATAAGCTGCTGGATCTCGGCATGCAGGTTGTAAAGCTGCTCCATGTCATCTTCATTAGCGAACTGTAGGCGCCGGTTAATCTCCGACCGCAGATCATTGTGCTCGATGAACCGATTGTATGCGGCTGCCGTGATGACAAATCCTTCCGGCACATCGAGATTAATCTTGTTTTTGATTTCACCCAGATTGGCCATCTTAGTGCCGACCAGATCGGTCATATCCTTGTCTACCATGCTTAATGGGGTAACCAGCCTTTGATCATCCCTCGATCGTTTTTGCAAAAGGATCCGATCGATATCGCCGCGAATGGATCTAAAGCGGTTGGAAAGTTCATCGTATTTTCCGGGGGCCAGCAACTTTAACTTCTTGATCATCCGGTAAACGTTGACGGATATGGCGGTACAATTGGATCTTACGAAAGTCATGCCGAATGGTTGCCGTCCCTGAAGCGCACGCTCAATAGCGGCCATGATTTCCATCGATTTGTTGTTAGCCCCGATGAGCAGCTTGAAGTTATAATACCGTTCCTTGAAATCCAAGCGGAGTTCTTCGATATTGAGCGCCGCTTGCACTTTTTTCTTAGGAAACAGTTTTTTAACAAAATCACCGATGGTGCCCATGATTTCAACTTTAGGGTTTCATATCCGGATACGGTTTAAGTGCCTTAATAATTATTTTTGTGCTTACTATGGCAAAAAGAACAGATATCACCTTGTCCTGCGGTTATGGATCAGATGCTGGATGCCGGTTTCCCTCTGCCCGCCGCCTGCCCGCAAGCGTCTTGCATGGCAGGTGGGTCGGCTTAGCCTTCCATTCGGCCCGCCTTCGGCATGAGCTCAGGCCGAATGTAGCTCATGACCGAGGGCAGGCAGTATCCAGAACCTTGCCCATTTGTATCAATAAATGGGGCCCTTTTGAACAAAAAAGGCCAAACGCAAATCGATGTTCTATTTGCCCCCAGCCTTTTTGAATCGGCTTAAAGAGATTCGATTTTAGTGTTCGAGCTTCATCCCCCAGCCTTCAAACATGAACATGATGGCAAAGCCATACCAGAGAGTATAGATGACGTAAAATACGAGTGAAAACATGACAACGCCGTAACGCTCCGAGATGCGCTGGGGTTCAATCCCATAATAATTATAGGTCGTCTCCACGGCTTTCTTTTTGATGGCAGTTACCAGTTTAGCCTCCTTAAATCGTTTTTGTTTTTTAAGACCCTTGTCCATCGCCTCTAATGCGGTCCACCAGTTAAAAAGCACCTTCTTTTCATCATAACCGTATTTGGCGGATACTTGTTGACCATTATTTGAATACATATTATCAGCATCGACGAGGCAGTTTTGCAGAACTTTCCCAAGGTCTCCCGAAACCTGAATCGTCGAACCGCTGATCCCCGCCGTCGCCCCGCTTCTTTCAAAAAGTGTGCGGGATTGCTTTGCCTGTTCGTCACTTATCAAATTCAGATTTACATTAACGCTATGGCCCTCAAACTCTTTTACCTCTTTGCTAAGTTTGGCAATGTAATACGCCGACCCTTTTGAGATGGAATTATACAGCGCATCAAGATAATCCAGGCCGTTTTGCCCGCCATAAATTGGCAGGAAAATGAATATCAGGACGACAATGAAAATTGCCATTAACCCGACGCCGCCGTAAAACTCCCTTTTGTGCGCTATCATGTTCCCGCCTCCTCTCCTCTCAGAACATTGATGTTTTTCAGAAAAGTACCCACAACCCAGACACCGAATCCACCAATGACGATAAAAAAGGCCCAAACACCGATGGTGTCCAGAATTACCCCGGTTTGTTTGGATAATGGAATAACACCCATATCTGCCAACTTGGCGGGCAGGGCGAAAATTCGGTTCACAAAACCGGCCAACACCGCCATAGCGTAAAAACCGCGGATGGTGATGCCCTTGACTACCTTGGTGACCATAGCCCCGATTTGAATGCCCAGCAAGGATCCGAGCAACATCCCCATCGCTAGGGTGTAGAAAATGAAACCATATATGGCGTATTGGCTGATGGCGGCGTAACCGGCGGTAAACACAATCTGAAATATATCGGTCCCCACCGTGGTCATGGAAGAAACCCCAAGTATGTAAACAAAAATAGGAAAGGTTAGAAAGCCGCCGCCGACCCCCATAATGCCGGCTGCAAGACCCACCAGGGCGCCGCTAAAAACCAGGAACAGCCAGGAGATGCCCCGTCCTCCCGGAACGAGTTCGTAATCAAATTTTACCATCGGAGGCAGCTTCAGGGACTGAAGTTTTTGGGGAAGATTGCCCATCTCGGCACCTTCATCTTTTTTGCTTTTGTCGGCATCGACATCTGTCCCATAGGGTGCCCTTTGGAGACTTATTTTACGGGCTTTGAGAAAGTCCGTCATGGCATAGGCCCCTAAGAAACCGAGCATCAATGCATATACGGTTGTGATAAACGCATCACTGAGCACCGGATTGATTTCGTAAAGGATGCGGTTGATCACCCCTCCTGCGGTTGCCCCAATGATGGCACCTAACAGAAAAACCGCTGCTAAGGGTACCGACACATTACCGAGCTTGCGGTGTATGACACTGCCCATGATTGCTTTGGCAAAGATGTGGAATAAGTCCGTTCCAACGGCCAATATGCCCTTGATCCCGGCACTCATCAAAGCCGGTGCGATGATGAAGCCTCCGCCGGCTCCGATACAGCCCGTAATCAAGCCGGCCATCATACCGATAAGAATCGAAACAATGAAAATGCCGGTACTGTAAAATGCCGGACTATATGCTTTTTTTCCCCCCAGAAGCTGCGGCATGACATCACTGACCGGGTCTGCAAAGGCTATACCACCTAATACGATAGGGAGGAGCAACAAAAACAGCAAAATAATCCGTTTCCGGTCATGCAATATGGTGTATGCGTTTTGTATTTCCCACTGAGCAAATCGCTTTGTCCCGCACATCATGAACTGGCCCCATTGTTTGAAAAAACCCATCTCTTCCGCTCCTTTGTGTTCAATTAAGCCATAATCACTGCCGACAGATCTAATCGGAATCATTTTCAACAATGCATTTACCCATCGCTTTTTCGCGGCATTCAATCTTTTTTTCTTGGATGAATTTCTTTTGACAAGCGTCTTGTATTTTGTACAACAGCGCATCGATTTCCATGGGCTTGAGAAGATAGTCAAAGGCACCGAGTTCCATGCTTTCGATGGCAACCTCCATGTTGGCATGGCCGGTCAGCATAATAATCTCAATTAGCGGATTGCGTTTCTTGACTTCTTTGAGGATTTCGATACCGTCAGTTTCGGGCATCCGCACTTCGAGGACAACCACATCAACCTTCTTTTTGTCAATGTATTCAAGGGCAGCTTCACCGCTGTAGACACCATCAACCTTGATTTGACGCATTCTCAAGCGTTCAACCAGCGTGTCGAGAAAGTCTCGGTCGCTATCGACGAGCAAGACGCTAAATTGTTCCAACCTGTATCACCTCCTTTGCAAAACCGAATTCCGAAACGGGATTGCAAGATGCCCACCATCGCTTTTATTTAATACCGCGGGCGCCTTCCCCTATTGCTACCCGTGATACGCAGGGTCTTTTTTCGGGCCGACATCGTAACCAAACCGGATGCTGCTATCTATTACGTAATTGCTCGTTTTGAAAGAAAATTTTGGCCGCGAACACTATATAGTAGACATTTAATCGGGTCAACAGGAAATCAGAAACAACTTGTTGGGGTTGGTGTTGTATTGCGGGCTATAATGACAACAGCTATCGCGAATGTAATGAATATTTTTGAATCACTTATGCTTATGCGCCTTTTTTATTTTTTCGGTTAAAGCGTCCAGATCAACAGGCTTTTCAACAAAACTCATTGCGCCAAGCTTCATGGCCTCAAGTCCGGTTTCCATGGTCGCATAACCAGTCAACAGAATAATTTGCAGTTCGGGTTTTTTCGATCTTATTTCTTTAAGGACGTCAAGCCCCAGCATGTCGGGCATCATGAAGTCAAGAACAATGGCATCGAATGACTCTCTTTCGATTATTACAAGCGCATCGTCGGGAGATGTCGTTGTAGATACGTTCATACCCCGGGCCTGCAGCCGCTCGGCCATAATGTCAAGGAAATCTTGATCGTCGTCAATCAGCAGAATTTTCTGGGTTATTTTGTCAACCTTTTGCTCATCCCGGGCAATTTTGGCCAGCGCGGTCGACGTCTGATATTCATCGGCTAATTTAATTGTAAGTTCTTTTATCATCGGATCGGTCACAATTTCGGCATTAAGCTCCCGGAGCAATGCGCTTTCCTTTTTTGTCGGGAATTTCTTGGCCAATGTTTTCGAGAGCCCTTGCAGATGCGTGAACCTGATCGAGGCACCCGCATCAGCTTTGCTAAACTGGAGCATAACGGTTTTATCCCGGCCTGCGGTATGGATAGCGAAATCCAGACAACGCGACAGAAGATTCTG
>JASFTQ010000120.1:0-12503 GCA_050053515.1 Desulfobacterales bacterium
CACGCCCGTGAAACTTGTCATTGCGGCGTTGATCCTGGTGTTTGCCGTTCTAGAATTCATACCCAGCTTCGAAAGGTTATCGTTTGATCCGAAATACATTCCCATTGGAGGCATACTGTCCGGTTTTTTCGGCGGATTGTCGGGTCATCAGGGCGCTTTGCGCACCGCTTTTTTGATTCGGGTTGGCCTGCAGAAGGAAGTTTTTATCGGTACCATGGTGGTTTCCGCAGTTGTGGTGGATGTCTCCCGGCTCATCGTCTATGGCATCACCTTCTTTGCGAGGAATTTTGCAATTCTGACGGAAGGCGGCGGCATCGGACTGGTCGTATGGGGGTCGCTGGCAGCGTTTCTGGGAGCGTTTATCGGCTCGCGGCTTCTGAAAAAAATAACCATGCGAGCGATCCAATCAACGGTGGGCGTTATGCTGTTTGGGTTGTCGATCACCCTGGCCACAGGGCTGGTTTGATTGCATGGGATATTGCCGGTTTCGGCGTTAGCCCAAATATAGCTTCAGTATTAAGTTTATCACAAAAAGCGTAAACATAGAAGGAAGAATCATGGCCCGAATTTGTGAACCTGAGTCGGGAAATAGATCTCTGATGACCATAAAACCGCGGCTTAATCCCAGATAAAGCCCGAACAGGAGCACGACGCCCTGAATTACCGGTATCCAATCCGGGACAAGCGCTTTAAAATGAGAATCTGCTGTTTCTAAAATGTCCCACCCCAGACCCAGCGGATCAGAAAAAATAAATATGTCAGATCCTGCCTTTTTGATTCCATTGACATAAAATTTTGTTAAGCTGGATATAAAGTTTTTATGGATCGCGTTTCCCGCGTGGTACTTGAATTTCTTATAAGATTCTCGTGCATATAGCCTTGACGTGAGTCAAAACGCACGCTGGTTGCCATAATTAAAAAGGCAGAATCATAAATGATCTGCCTTTTCAACCAATAATTCACGCGCTGTCGATCAAAAATTTTTGGGCAACAGCCCGTTAACTTATAATTCGTCCCGGCTAAATTGCCTTGGTCCTCCTTTACGCTTTCAAATTTACTACCAGGAAATAGAAGGAACATTGATCAGGGCGCCGATAAGTAAATACAGCCCCGCGGTCACGGCGGCAAAGCCGAACACATAATAAATCAAGCGTTGGGCCGGCATGGCCTCGGAAACCAAAACATTGTCCAGCCGGCCACTTTGCTCGAGCCGTGCAATCCATGCCGGTCTTTCGTGCCGGGCAGCTTCAAAATCTGCACTGCCTTCAAACATGGCCCGATCCATTGGAAAATTGTGACGCCGCAGATGGGCGATAAAGAAGTGAATGACAAATAGATGGGCCATGGCAAGCATGGCTTCGATGCGATGAATCCAGAAGGCCACGTTCAACCCCCATCCGGGCATAATCCTGCTTGAAGCCAGTGGATACGCCATGAGCAGTCCGGTCACACCCAGGATTATCATTCCCCAGAACACAGCGAAGTAGTCAAATTTTTCCCAATAACCCCAGCGATCGAACTCCGGCGCTTTCTTAATACCGATGAACCAGGCGATATGCTGGAAAAAATCTTTCAGATCTTTAGGGTGAAAGAGGATAGAATCCGGACCAAAAAGGCTGCCCGGAAATTTCTTCCAATTAATTTTGAAAAGCATATAAATACCATGAATCACGAACCCGCAGATCATGAAAATTCCAACATACTTATGCACCGTCAAAGCGGATTCGTAGCCGCCAAATATCCGGCTCAACCCCTTTCCCCACTCGGTTTCAATGTACATGCGGGCAAGACCCGTTGCCCCTTGGGTCAGAAAAGAGACCATCAATAATAAATGAAAAATCCGCTGCAGCGGCGTAAACCGTTTGATCCTAGTCTTCGTTGTCGGGCTCACGGTCGGTTTTCTCCTTTTTCATAAAAAGTTCCCGAACACCCCACATAATGGTATGCGGTAAAAACACAGCAAAAGTGCCTCCCGCAATGACAATCATGATCCAGAAAGCATAAAAGAGCACCGGAAAAGTCTTCAAGGTGCCGGCCATGGAAGGATTGGGCACATGGACCACATAGCTGGCATAGGAGGCGCTGGCCCCTTCATGGCATTTGGCGCATACATATGCATGCCGTCGAATGGGATTCATAAGCGAGAAATAATGATCGTTGCTGGCTATCGGCTCGCCGCCGTGGCACTGGCGACAGGTGAGGTTGGCCCGGGTCGTGTGAATGTCTTTTGTTTCCTGAACGTGGCATTCCTCACAGCGTCGGCGATTGTAGAATTTGATGCCCTGGTGGGAGTCTGCCAGGCGCGTGCGCACACGCACCCTAGCAGACGTCGGACTGTAGGGAAAGATACCACGCCTGACCCCCGGGATTTCCACAAATGGGCGTTGTCGACGAGGCTTGACTTCATACTCTTCGTAATAACCAGTGCTAACCTCACGATCCTTATACCGCCGGATCGAAGAAGCCGCCTCTTCCTGGGCAGCTGCCGGCTCCGGTAGGAGCAGCAGTATCCCCAGCATGGCCAGTGCCAGCCTACGGGAAGCAGGTCTGATATGATTTACGCTTACCATAAGGAGACCCCCTGTCTACTTACTGCTATGGTTTCAAGCTCCGGTGATATGGAAGTGGTTCGACAACTTGGCCCACAGGTTTTGGCACTTTAGCCAGGGTTTCCCACTCCCGCTGCAGTCTCTCAAGTGACTCATATTTGTGCTTATGACAGGTCTGGCAGGAGTTGGGTAGTTTCGGATTTCTAATGGTATCCTCGGGCAACAGCGTCACGAATACGTGGCTGTGGATGTCGCCGGATTCGGCACTCTTGGCGATGCGCGGCATGTGGCAGCCAACACAGTTGGCAAAGGAATGAATCGAATGGGCCATGTTCTGGTTGACCTGTACATGGCACTCGAAGCACTGTCCAGAGCCTGCCGAATAGGTCTGCGAACGTGTGGGTGGCACACCGATCTGATGTACGAAATGACAGGAGGTACAGGTCACCCCTTCCCTGGCATGTTTCGATTGCTGCCAATCAATATATTGCTGGTGGTGACCTTTTGAAAACTCGTTGGCATATACATGCCTTACATCACCGGCTTCAAAAGAAGTTGATTTGTAAAATCCCTCCAGGCATTTGCCCGGCTCATAGCCAACCGCCCATCCAGCGCCCTTCTTCTGGGTGGCCTTGCCGCGGTTGTGGCAGGATCCGCAGATCTGAACGGCAACGCCCATGGTAAGCTTGGCCGGATTGACGATAGTTTTGCGTTTTTGAAAAACGGCGGTCTTAGGAAGTGCTGCATGCCAGGAACCCTTGCCGTGGCAAGCCTCGCAGGCAACCCCCGGCTCTGTGAAAGTGTTTTTCTCGAGATCCACACCGGTGGCATGGCATCCGCCGCACTTGAGCAGCCACGGTCGTTTATCCCAGTCGTTTTCGTGGTAGTTGACCCAGCGATGGGTATCGGCATTGAACTGGATCGGCGAGATGAAGAGTGTGCCGTCTTTTTCAATCAGAAAACGCTGTTTCCACTGGCTGCCGATAGTGTACAAGATCTCATCTTGTTTGGGAACGTAAATTTGATCCGCCGGAACTTTGAGCTTGTCGCCCAGCTTGGCCAGATCTTCACGGATATGCTTTTCGTCGATCGGCACAATAATGGCGTCCTGGTTTTGTTTGGCATCCTGCAGCATTCGGCTGTGCATCGTCATTTGCCAGGAATCGTAATGCTCCAGATGGCACATTTTGCAAGTGTCCGAACCGACATAAGCCTTGGGTTGCGCCGTTAGAGCCTTAATGTCGACCGGCTGTTCGGCGCCACACGCCCAGATTCCTGCCGCAATCATTGTCAGGACAAGAATGGTAAAAATTGTTTTAGGTTTCATGTTACCCTCCTTGAAGTAGGTATATCTCTGCGAAAACTAAGCCTCAAAAATTAGTCGTATTTTGCTCTCAGTTATTAGGGATGTTGTCACGGGGTTATAAACAAAGTACCTCAGATGTCATGTTCGGGTTTCATTATCTATATTGCTGTAATTATCGTAATGGCTCTTCAGCAAAAAGACGAGTTCCTCCGGATCAACCGGTTTTTTCAGACAAGCAAATATGTGTCGGCCGATAACTTCTTCAAGCTCCGGATGGAAGGTACGGACGGATAAACCCAATATGCACAACGCAGGGTTTTTCAGTTTTAGGTCCCTAAAAAAATGCTTATCCACGGGTAAATTATCTAAATCTATGAGGGCAATTCGACATTCAGTTGATTGAATATACTTTTCCAGATCAGATGTCGTTGATACGGTCGTTGCCTTATAATGATGATTTTCCAGTATCCTACATAACGACTGACAATGTTTGGTATCTGAATCAACGACGACGATGTCCTTTTTCATCTGGAATAAATCCCTTCGGATTTTTCTTGCAGTAAAGATTGCCTGTCTAATAAAAAGCAAATGGTGTGCCACACTTTTGTGTTTTGTTTTTTTTTTGCAGGTTTAACACTCAATTGAAGGTCAGCGCTTAATGGTCTAAAATTATTACATAAAAATTGATAATAAAAGAATGGAAAGGTTAGCTTGGGCGATGTGGTAAGGTAAATTTGACTCGACCGCACCCGCGGAATTTCCTGGTGTGCGTCACCTTGGGGCACAAAATTGCAAAAAACTTACATTAATAATTATTAAAACTGGTTATGCGTGTGTCAATTTGGTACACTTTTTCTGCTAAAGTTACATCGGGCTCGTGTGTCAACCGGATTTTAATCATACCCCTGCCATTGATTGCGATTGAGACCATGCGTTGACGCGTTGAGATAAACGAGAATAATAAAGCGTTTTAGTGAAGAGTCGGCGGGTTAATCTGATATTTTTTTAATTTTCGATAAAGGGTATTGCGGCTGATGCCCAATCTTCGGGCTGCTTCTTTTTTGTTCCAGTTGCTTTCATCCAGCGCTTCTTTGAGAAGTTTAGCTTCGTTTTCGGTAATGGTGCTCCGACCATCCATTGACGCTTGATTTATTTCCTGACGCAGGGCCGTCGGCAGGTCGGAGACTTCAATATATACGCCTTTGGCCAACACCACGGCGTGCTCGATACTATTTTCAAGCTCCCGCACGTTACCGGGCCAGGGATAATCGAGAAGAATTCGCATGGCCTCGGAGCTAAACCCACGAACTTCTTTGCCCTGCTCATCCGCAGAGCGACGCAAAAAATACCGTGCTTGCAGGGGGATGTCATTGCGTCTTTTTCTGAGTGGCGGCAAATTGATCGGAATCACATTGAGACGATAGTAAAGGTCCTCTCTAAAGTTCCCTCTTTTTACCTCCTGTATCAGGTTTTTATTGGTAGCCGATATGATGCGAGCATCCACCGCCAGTGTCTTTTCACCTCCCAGTCGTTCAAATTTTTGCGTCTGCAGCACCCGCAGAAGCTTGATTTGGGATGATGCCGGAACTTCTCCGATTTCATCCAAGAACACAGTTCCTCCGTGGGCCTGTTCGAACCGACCGATTTTTTGACGGACTGCTCCGGTGAATGCGCCTTTTTCGTGGCCGAAGAGTTCACTTTCCAAAAGTGTGGATGGGTATGCTGAGCAGTTGATCACAACAAACGGCCCATCCTTGCGCAGACTATTTTTGTGTATCGCACGAGAGATTAATTCCTTGCCGGTGCCGCTTTCCCCCTGAATCATGACCGTGGCCTCTGTGGGAGCAATATCTTCGATCAGTTTATAAATGGTTTGCATCTTTGGGTCTTTGCCGACAATACCGCTGAATTCCGTCGTCACTTCTATTCGATTTTCAAGCTCACGTTTTGCCTCTTCGTGGGAAGCTGCCCGCCTTATCGCGCCGGCGGTTTGATGCAGGATTAAATCAATGACCTCCAATTCTTTGGTGTCGCACTTGCAGCCTCCCGGACAGGCGACCAACAAGGTCCCCAATAATTGATTTTCGTGGTTTAGGGGGAATACAGCCATTCGAGCTGCCGGTTGAAAACTCGCGGGCACCAGCGGTGGTTTGAGCACATTTTTTTTGACAAAGGTGATTCCTTCAGGCCCCTGAAAGATGGGGAGCGCTTTATCAAAAGCTTCTTTTGACAAAACTCTGATAATTCCGTCGGCAAACACAAATAGAAATTCCACATTCTTGCTGAAAACAAGCATTACCATTTGATGGCAAGCCACAATTTCCTGAAATTTTTGAATCAAATACGAACACACATCCCTTAGATCGGACTGCTCGCCGATTTTTTGAATAATGTCCAAAGAACTTCTGGTTTGCCGATGGGCGCGATCCAGTTCGATTGTATTCTTTTCCAGTCTTCCGGTGAAATCACGGATGCGACTTACCATATGATTGAATGAAAAAGCCAACCGGCCGACTTCATCACTCCCCGCCAGCGCCACCTTTACTTCTAAATTTCCCTCAGAAATTTCCTCGGCGGCTTCGGCCAGTACCTGCAAAGGTTGTGTAAATCTTTTGATGAAAAGAAAGCTCGCGGCAAGTGCCAGCACCAGAATCCCCAATGTGAGTGCCGTCATTTGCATCCATAATTTTTTGATTTGGGATTCAATCGGCTTTTCGGAAAGCCCGAGTCGTAAAATACCGGCTTTGCCCGAAAAAATAGACCAGGCAATATCAAGATAGTATTCTCCTGATAAGGACTTGATTCGTTGGAAATTTCCCTGTTCATTATTCTTTACGGTATTGGCGCCGATCAACTCTATGGGAATACCACTAGGAAATGTGTGAGCAATTACCTGTTGGTTTCTAATAACCAAAAGGTATGCAACCGAGGGATTGCTGCTGAGGTGATAGTTGAGCAATTTCTGCAAAGCCACCAAATCATTGATCAGAATTTTATCAGTGGTTTCGAATGCTAATGACTGGGCGTGGTATTCACCCTGCACAATCGCAGACTGGCGAAGGCTATTGCTGTAGCGCTGTGTAACCAGAAGTGAAATTAGTAGTCCACTCCCGATAACAAGTGCAGAAATAGCCAGCAATAGTTTACTTCTGAGGCTAAATTTTTTCATATCCGGACATCACTTGCCGCTAAAGTTTCTTTTTCATCTCCACGATGGGATCATACCATTTTTCTTCGGGCTCAATGAATCGATCAATCATCAGCTCATCAAGAATTTTTTTCCCCGCCGGGTCACGGTGCATGGAGACAAGCAATTTGCGGATTTTTTCCCTTGTATGCCCCGGCATCTTACCGGATACAACCAACGGGGGATTGCCAAAGGGTTCTGATTTTCTGATAATCCGGGTTTTATGCGTGAAGGCAGGATTTCGGTGGTTATAGTAATCCCATATTTGACCGTGAACAGCAGCGCCGTCTACTAGAGATTCAGCAACCGCCATGATGGAATTATCATGACTGTAAGTGTATATCGTCTTGCTAAAAAAGCGCTGAGGGTTTTCACCCTTTTGGGCCAACCAGTATGTCGGTACGAGCTTTCCGGTGTTAGATTCCGGATCTGTAAAGGCAAAAACCTTTCCTCGGAGGTCATCCAATTGCTTATAAGCGCTCTCCTTGTTAACGATTAGATATGAGTGATAAAAGTAATCCCCCCTGACCTGCGGAACAACGATCGCTTTTAACCCATAGGTTTCTCTACATTTTACATAGGGGCCGGAACAGATAAATCCCATGTCAATTTTCCCGTCCTTGAGCAGCTCATCTATCTCCCCATAGGTCTTCCTTTGGATGAATGCAATCTCTCGATCCAATTTCGCGGCGATGTAATCCAATAACTGATGATAGTGAACAACGGTCTCCTTCGGCGAAAATATGGATGCCACAGCGACTCTAAAGGTCGAATCACTGTTCACGTGGTATCCGGGCCGTTCTATCGCGGCTGTTTTTGCAAAATCGACAAGTTTGACATCCTTATCGCTATGACAGCCGAGAGTCAAAAATAATATCGATACAAAAACGATAATAACTCTACAACTGCGTGCAAACATAATCATAAGTCCTTTGGCCATTTAGAAAGGCTGATAGAAATATGTTTTTTGGTTTTTAGCGGAGATATCCAACTTATGGAGTCAGATTAACAACTGGGAACTACCACATTGTGAAACATGAAGTCAACAAGGATTTAAAAAATACTAAGTGAGTTATTGACAGTGAAGCACCTCGTCTTAAATGGCAGGGCTCCCTGGAAAGGGTCAAGCCTCCCTGCAACCCCGCCTTAAAAGGCTGAGTTGCAGGGAAGCGTATCGGTCATTTCGCATCTTGTCGGTAAAAAATTGCGCTTCGCCAGGAACGCGCAATAATTGGGGCAATCGGCGCATCGTATTGCCAACACAATAATTGAGACTTCTGGTTATCAAAGGGAAAAGTATCAGAAATTATTACATAATGTAACTTTTCTCATCCCTAAAACAATTCTTGACAGCACCACAAAGTGGTATTATGATCAGTTAAAAATCCTTCATAAAAATGCTTTATTCACCACCTGTTAGAGGCCGATAGGGAGTACGCCATGAAATTTGTGGAAAAACAAAAATCGGATGAGACCCTGGACCTGGTTTGCCGGATGTGCCCCATGCATCTCTTGGAACCGGGCGATAAAATGAAATGTATGAAAAAAGGTCAAGTCCTGGAGGTTCTAACCGACTATGACGGTGCTCTGGATGACATACCTGACTGGTGCAAAAAGTGTGGTTACGAGTTTATCGGTGTCGAGGAAGACGAAGACTGTTACAAATTGTATATCAAAAAGAAGGAATAAAGGAGTGTGTTATGAGCAGCGCCTATCTGGATCATGCATCCGCAACTCCGGTGAGAAAAGAGGTGCTGGAAGCGATGCTTCCATATTTTGAGAACCGCTATGCCAACCCTTCCAACGTCTATGACATCGGTTCAAAAATCAAGCAGGCAATAGAAGACCAAAGAGCCAAGGTTGCCGAATTGATCGGTGCCGAGTCGCACGAGATCATTTTCACATCTTCAGGCGCAGAATCCAATAACCTGGCCGTCAAAGGTGTTGCATTCTCGAGGCAAAAAAAGGGAAATCATATTATTGTCTCTTCAATTGAACACCATTCTGTGCTGAATTCAGCGCGTTTTCTTGAACGGTTGGATTATGAGGTAACCTTTCTGCCGGTAGACAAATTTGGTTTGGTGGACCCTGCCCGTATGGCCAAGGCCATTACCCCCCAGACCATACTCGTGTCCATAATGCATGCCAACAATGAAATTGGAACCATTGAGCCCATTGCCGATCTTGCCGCCATTTGCAGAGAAAAAAATATCCTCTTTCATACCGATGCGATCGCTTCGGTCGGTAATATCGAAGTAGATGTTAATGAATTGGGGGTTGACTTGCTGAGTATGTCCGGTGCCCCGCTGGGCGCACCCAAGGGAGTTGGCGCTTTGTACTTCAGAAAAAAAGTCAGGTTGATGCCCCTGGTTCACGGCGGCATTCAGGAAAACGGCAGAAGGGGTGGGACCGAAAACGTCCCCGGCATCGTTGGATTGGGCAAGGCAGCCGAAATCGCCCGGCAGGAGTTGCCGCAAAAGATGAAACATGTGCGAAAACTGAGGGATCGTCTGGTTGAAGGGATTAACCAGCGGGTCGAAAAGGTGAAATACACCGGACATCCGCAAAAGAGACTTGCCGGGCATGCCAGTTTTTGTTTCGAGGCCATCGAAGGTGAAGCTTTGATTTTTATGCTTGCCCAAAGCGCTATTTATGCCAATACGGGCTCTGCCTGCGCCTCTAAAGCGCTGAAAACCTCGCCGGTCCTGGGGGCCATAGGGATACCGGCCGCGCTGGCACAGGGGTCCACCGTTTTCACAATCGAAAGCGTCAATACTGTTGAAGAAATCGATTATGTTCTTGAAAAACTTCCGCCTGTCGTTGCAAGGCTTCGGGAATTATCGCCCATCTGGGGCAAAGAAATGCCTGAATATGAAGAGGAGGTTTGTGCGCATTAATCACCTAATTTATTTTTTTAATTAGCAATGTTTCACCGCCCACTCACTGCGTTCGTTAGAGACGCTGAGGACGCGGAGTTATTTTAACTCTTTTTCCTTTCTGCTGAGAGGGCAGAAAGGAAAAAACAACATCCCTACGGGAGTTGTTCAAATTGAGGTTCAGATTTTCCTTGGATTGTCATTCAATCTAGGATTCTTGCCACGCAGTGGCTGAGAATTTTCATTTGCCGGCGTCCCTGCCCTGTGCAATGTGGATCTTATTCCTCCGGGGTCAGCGGCAAATGAAAAAAATCAATCTCTCTGCGAGCTCTGCGGCTCGAGCGAAGTCCCGCCAATGCGGGGCGAGCGGGCGGTTAATTTAGTGTAAGTAAGGAGGAATGATATGTATTCGGAAAAAGTAATGGAGCATTTTTCGAACCCGAAAAATGTCGGTGAAATTGAAGACGCAGACGGAGTCGGCGAAGTCGGCAACCCGGTCTGCGGAGACATGATGACCTTTTATATCAAGGTCCAGGACGACAAGATCTCTGATATTAAATTCAAAACCTTCGGTTGTGTCGCGGCCATTTCAGTGTCCAGCATGGTCAGCGAAATGGCCTTGGGCAAATCACTGGAAGAAGCCAAAACCATAACGAACAAGTCTGTGGCACAGGCCCTCGACGGTTTGCCCAAACAAAAAATGCACTGTTCCAACCTCGGTGCAGAAGCCCTAAACAAGGCTATTGCTGACTATGAGAGCAAATTGGTGGCTGCCTCATAAACACTCAGATTTATCGGCCCGATTTCATTACCATACCCACCAGGGGTTTATGGCACGCGCAATGTTTAAAGCACTGATCTTGAAAACCATTGAAGCACCCAGCCCAACGCATCAGCCAAAATAAATCCAATCAGCATTCAATCATGCTCAAAAAATCACTTGACAGGTATCAAACTTCCCACTATATTCCTAATTAGTAATATGAAGAGGGGTAATGAAATCATTTATCAAGGTCATGAAAGCACTTTCCGACTCGAACCGCGTGAAAATTATAAAAATGCTGCAACAAAAGATGATGTGTGTCTGTGAGTTGCAGGGCGCATTGGGGATTTCACAGCCGAGCGTCTCCAAACATCTGAAGGTGCTCGAAGAGGCAGGCCTGGTTGACTATCAAAAAGACGGGTTGTGGGTGAATTATTATCTTACCGACGGGCGAAACAGCCCTTACGCTGCCAATCTCTTGGGTAATATTAAGCACTGGCTGGAAGATGACCCAGAGATAGTTGAATTATCTAAAAAAGTTCCTTTGTTAAACCGCGAAGAACTATGCAAGAAATAATTTTTTTGACCATATTATATAGCTAAATAATCATATAGATATGTAATATTATTTTCTGACGACGCCTCTGAGTTAAGCTCAAAAAGAATTATTTAAGAGAAAAAGGGAAAATACCGAATGAATGAAGCGATTGCTATGCAAAAGAAGGAGAGTACCTCAGAAGCATCCTCACCAATCGACCGGAAAGAACAGTTTGAAAGTAAGTTTGACTGGAAGGGTATATGGAAACCGCTTAGCATTATCGCGGGTGTTTTTCTGGTTTTTTTCTGGCTTCCCCTGGACAATAGCCGGTTTAGCGGTGCCGTGATTGAAGCGTTATCCCTGGCCAAGTGGTATGCTCAGGAACACGTCCTGCTTTGCCTGGTACCGGCCTTTTTCATTGCCGGCGCAATTTCCGTGTTTGTATCCCCGGCGGCCGTGATAAAATACCTCGGTGCCGGGGCCAAAAAGGTGATGTCTTACGGGGTGGCCTCGGTTTCGGGCACCATCCTGGCCGTGTGCTCCTGTACGGTTTTACCGCTGTTTGCCGGTATCTGGAAGCGGGGTGCAGGCCTGGGACCGGCCATTGCCTTTTTGTACTCCGGCCCGGCCATCAATGTGCTGGCGATCGTTTTGACCGCCCGGGTGCTGGGTATTGAAATCGGCGCCGCTCGGGCTTTAGGCGCCATTATTTTCAGTGTTGTTATCGGATTGCTCATGCATCTGATATACAGAAAGGAAGAGCAGGCCAAAGCCCAGGTTGACATGCACCTGCCGACGCCCGAAGTGCAACGGCCTTTGTGGCAGAATGCGGTTTATTTCGCTACATTGGTAGGAATTCTGATCTTTGCTAGCTGGGGAAAACCGTCGGAGGCGGTAGGTTTTTGGTATGCCGTTTATAACATCAAGTGGGTCAACACCGGACTGTTTGCCGCTTTGCTGGGTTTTCTATTGATTAGTTGGTTCAAAGTCAAGGCCGTCAAGGTCATCACTGCCGCAGGGGTTGTTTTGGGGTTGGCGATGATTTTTCCCCACGAACCGTTGATCGCGTTTTCGGTGGGAATAATTGCTGTTGTTGTTCTGACGACCACTACCCGCGGTGAGACCGAGAATTGGTTTTTGTCTACTTGGGATTTTGCCAGGCAGATCATGCCGCTGCTGTTTGCCGGTGTGCTGGCGGCAGGACTGCTGCTGGGACGACCCGGTTCCGAAGGCCTGATCCCTTCGCAATGGATCGGCAGCCTGGTGGGCGGCAACACCCTGCGG
>JASFTQ010000121.1:0-12493 GCA_050053515.1 Desulfobacterales bacterium
CAACACCAGAATCCCTCTCCCTTTCACTTTGAATACCAGGGTCTTGGCAATCAGGGCAGGTCCCACCCCCAGAGCCCGGGCTGCCAGTTCCACGGTCTCCGTGCTGGCATCGAATTCCCGAACTTTGCAATCAAGTCCATTTTCCGCAAGATACGCTCTCACGCTCTCAACGCTCATCCATCTCCTCCCCAAAGTCAAACTTATACAAACACATTAACTGCGTTTGTGGGCTCTTGCTCGCTTGTCCAGGGCATATACCACAATACCCTTCACAAATACAGGGTTTCCTGCCCAAAGATATTCTCTTGACACAAGGGGCCGACACCAAGACCACGATACTTCTCCAAATATCGGCCTGGAAACTTCCAGATGGATTCAGCGCTTGAAACGGCAGGCTTTCCCGTATAAAGGATATAACCAAAAACTAAAGTAACAGTTTAGCTCTGTGAAAATTCCGCGGGCACCTTTTCTAGCGCCATACCGCTCCAACACGGATGAGCGTTGCAACAACAACCATCAACAAGGAAGGCAGCCAAACCCATAAGAGCTCGCTTTTGATAACCGATAATCCCCATTTGCTCAAAAAAGCATCGATACCAATCGGAGAAACCATGATGGGTGTCCACGGGAAAAAGTACCGGGCTTTATTAAAAGGAGACAGTAAAGCAATTCCCAGGCCCCCGTCGGTGAACGCATCGAGGATGCCGTGGCTGGCTGAGACCAAGAAAAAGAAGATAAAACAGAAAAACCATTGTCTAGAAAATATCTCTATGTCACGGAAGAAAACACTTACTAAAAGAATACTCAGAAGCAAACCGAAAAACGGTGAGTGGAAAAAACCTCTATGCCCGAAAAAATGATGGTATGGGATACCAAAGGAAAACCCGATGACGTCAGCATCAGGAATAATCGAACAGAGTATAGAGAGAGACCAAAAATGATTGGGAACATCCCGGGGCGCGAATGCGATTCCCGCAGCCAGCGCAACAGCCCCATGGGAAATTATTGTGGGCACGATGAGCTCTCCGAGTGTTGTTCCTTAACGACCGCTTCCGAATGCATGGGACAGCGCAGACCTGCTTCCTTCACACTTTCAAGGAGTCCCTGAGGACCTAGAGGGCTCGAAGGGAGAAAAATGATCATGGCCGAGAAAGGGCTTCCGCGCAGCAAGGACAGCCCATGGGAACACCTTTGAACGATGCTAATTTATCAAACAGGGAATCTCCTGTTGAAGCTTGACAGATCAGGAAGGAGAGCCGGGCCTGACGACCTTTTGGGAGTCATCCTCGCAAGGACTACTGGAATTTCTTTATCCTTGGAGCGGAGGACCTTCTTTTGTGCTGTCATTTCAAAAAATGAATGCATCCCCTTAAAGAACTTCATGCTCGTTCCTCTCATCTCAGCCGTTAGGATAACCTCGCCCTCGGGCTTCAAATGGGCTTCAAACAGCCTTAGAAGGGGCATGAAACTTTTCTCGCTATAGACCACTTCCGACCCAGCGATGTAGTCAAAAAAGCCCTCTTAACAGTCTTCGTCCCAGTCCAGCGCCATGATTTCAAGCTTCGAACACTGATCTAGGCGTGCATTGGCTCTCGCAAACTCGAGGCATTGGGAATCCCAGTCCGTCATGGTGATACGATGTCCCAGGGAGGCTCCGACCATGCTAGGCAGACCAAGTCCGGCACCAATCTCGAGAAAACATTTCCCAGGGTCTACAGCCATACCGGCAATATGATCAGCCAATACCACAGACGCCTCCCACAGTACCGCCCAGAGCGGGAAATCATGGAAAATGTCTTCAGAATCTATGAAGTCTTCGAGGGATTTTGGGACAAGAAAACGATGTCTCCGTCCTTTTATCACCACCTCTGTGATATCAGTCTCATACTTTAGATGAAGGGCTGCCAAGGGAGGCATGGCACAAACTTCTTCTTTTCAAGGAATCAAGTGGTCAGAATATATACAGTGAATGATCTTATGCTGTGTGGTAGGCTAAATGAAAACCTTAGGCAATGTCAAGCGGGACGCTTTCACCCCGGAACTAATATGCTGGAGCCGCTCGTTTTGCGAGCCACAAGATCGGAATGGGCCTGAGCAGCCTCAGCCAGCGGGTAGCTCTGCCGAACTTCTATCTTGACCGCACCCTTTTCGACCACTTCGAGCAAATCGCGGGCGTGCGCAAGCAAATCTTCCCTTTTTGCAGTATACGTCATGAGACTCGGCCTGGTAAGAAACAAAGAACCCTTTGCAGCCAGAAGACCCAGATCGAACGGCGGAACAGGCCCTGATGCCTGTCCGAAAGAGACCATCATGCCCATAGGCCTCAAACAATCGAGCGAATTCATAAAGGTCGACTGACCCACCGAGTCATATACAACGTCAACGCCTCGGCCTTGAGTGAGTTCCTTTACCCTGGAAGGAAAATCCTCTTCCTTGTAAAGGATAGGATAATCGCAGCCATGGACCCGAACCAGTTCAGCCTTTTCGGGTGAACCGACCGTACCGATCACTGCTGCTCCAAGATGCTTGGCCCACTGGCAAACGATCAGGCCCACACCTCCAGCGGCGGCATGAATCAAAATGGTGTCCCCAGCCTTTACCGGATAACAGCCATGCAGGAGGTATCGTGCGGTCATCCCCTGGAGCATCATGGACGCTCCTTGGCGAGTTGATATGCTCTTTGGCAGTCTCACGAGACGATGGGCTGGAATGATTCGAACTTCGGCATACGCACCGGGCGGTAATCCAGCGTAGGCCACGCGGTCCCCTATCGCCACGTCAGTCACGCCTTCGCCAATCGCCTCGACAATTCCTGCCCCTTCCATCCCCGGGGTTGCCGGCAGTGCGGGTAAAGGGTACAAGCCGGTGCGGTGATAGACATCAATAAAATTGAGCCCTACCGCCTCGTGGCGAAGCAGAACCTCGCCGGGTCCGGGCCGCCCTGGATCAAACTCCTCATAGAGCAAAACCTCGGGCCCGCCAGTTTCATACATCCTGATGGCTTTTGGCATCTCGTCCCCCTTTCAAATGTCAAGGCATAACAAATGACAGCAACCCCATGCTGAATTCAGGAATTTTTGTCGACGCCTAGGACCGGTCACCAACGGCGGACCGCCCTGCAATTCTGCCGAAAACAATGCATTCGGTAAGGGAGCTTCCACCCAGGCGATCTGCACCATGGATTCCCCCGCAAACTTCACCTGCCGCAAAAAGACCGGCGATAACCCCGCCTTTGGTATCGACGACCCTGGCATGGGCATCAATCCCCACGCCTCCCAGCGTATAATGCACCTTAGGCCAAAGGCTTATCGCATAAAGGGGCGGTCTGTTTAAAGGGGTTGCCGACTTGCCGAGGGGCTTGCCAAACTCGTCAATGCCTTTTTCTTTCACCGTCCTGTTGTAATGGCACACCGTTTTTTCAAGTTCCATGAAATCTACTCCGTACGCCGTTGCCAGCTCCTTTAAGGACACAAACTTTTTGACCTTCCCCTGTCTTAAGCAAGTTTCAAGGCTTTCTGGGTCCTTTAGCACCCCTTTGGAGTCCACAATCCCCAAACAGGGGTGGCCTGATCTGAGAATCGCATCGGAGCGCTGTTTACGATCTCCCCATTCGTTGACTATACGGCGGCCACTTGCCGGATCCACCAGGATCCCGCAGGGGTAGACACTGTAAGAGGCAAATCGTCCGCCTTTCCCATAACCCTTTTCATCAGCACACCCCCACGGACCTAGCTGAATCCACGACAAGTGAACTGGCGCAGCTCCTAGCCTTAACGCTGCCACCAGTCCCTCGCCAGTAGCACCCTTATGATTGGTCGAACCCATGGATGCATCTAAAACCGGGTTCTGCAGCATTCTGAATTTCACGTCACTGCCAAACCCTCCGGTGGCAAGGACAACCGCCTTTTTTGCACGGAGATTCTTCTGACTTTTAGAATGGTGCTTGCTGAAATTATAGCCTGAAAGAATCTTAACGCCACATACTTGGCCTGTGCCGTCTGAAACCAGATCGATCATCTTGCTGCAGGTCCGGATTTGAACCCCCATTTGCATGAGTTTTCGGGTCTGCGCATTGATAATGTCCACCCCTGAATGCCTCTGCGTTGTAAGGGTTCTGGCGACAGAGTGGCCACCGAAGCGGTCAACGCGGTCAAGGTATCGTACGCCAAGCACTTCCCTGGTCCAGTCAATGGCTTCAGACCCTTTTTCCGCCACGATGCCGACAAGATGGGGATGGTTTAGGCCCAGTCCGGCTTTCAGCATGTCTTCCATAAAAAGGTCGGAAGAATCTTCTATGCCCAATTTTTTTTGCAAAAAATTGCAGGCGGCCGACAAACCCCCATCACTTATGCGGGTGTTTCCCCCTGTAATTTTCATCTTTTCAATGACGATGACCGACGCGCCGTAATAAGTGGCTTCAATGGCAGCGCAAAGCCCTGCCACCCCGCTACCGACAATGACAACATCTGCCTCTTCATCCCATTTCATCTTGAGATATCCTTTTGAACCGGTTCACCCTTCTCTGTCTACCCCGTAATTGCACAAAATTATGAGGCAAATCCGCGATCTTGCTTTGGGGAGCTGAATGGGTTGATCTTCACTCTAGCATTTGTAGAATTCGCCACCGGTGAAATTCAAGGGTCCAAAGCAAAATGGCTCATACACACGATCTTTGGGGTATTTGGATCTGGAGAGATGGCTCCTTTTGCAACAACGGGGTTTAATCTACAGCAGCAATGACTTCGATTTCCACGTCCAAATGATCATCGATCCCGGCCACGGCCACGCAGTTTCGCGCCGGCATGTTTTTTGGAAAGAACTCGCGATAGACCGCGTTCATCTCTTCCTTGTATTGCATGGAGGATATATAGACATCGGCTCGCAGGACCTTGTCCAAGCCGGACCCGGCAGCTTCTAGTATGGTTTGGATGTTGTTGAGGATAATCCGTGTCTGCTCGGCTATGGTGCCGTGAACCGGCTTGTTTGTCATCGGGTCTTCGGCGGTCTGGCCGGCCACGAAAACGAAGTTTCCGTATCGGATCGCCTGGGAATAGGGTCCAGGTTCAGGGGCTTCTTGCGTGTAGACGACTTCTTTTGACATGCAGACTCCTTTTAAGGGCTACTTGACAAAGAGTTTCTGGGGGAACTCGACAAATTTCTCACATCCGTTTTCGGTTATGAGTACTGGCTCGCTGCATTCAAATCCATAAGTTTCGAGCCAAATCCCCGGCATAAAGTGCAGCGTCATCCCCGGCTCCAAGACAGTTTTATCCCCGGGTCTGAGGCTGACCGTATGTTCTCCCCAGTCCGGGACATAATTCAGGCCGTATGAGTAGCCAACTCGCGACGGCTTAACGAGGCCGGTATGCGCAATCGCCTTCCGCCAGCATTCCTCCACCTCCTCACCCGTTACGCCGGGTCGAATAAACTTTAACGTTTCCTGAAGTCCTTTCACCACGCCGTCAGCCGTTTTCCGCAGATCCTTCGGCGCATCCCCCAAGTAAACCGTACGCGACAGCGGCGCATGATACCGGTGCCGGGCGCCACTGAGCTCGAGCAGGACCACATCGTTTTTCTGATACTCTCTATCCGGATCAAACGTGAGATGGGCGGTTGACGTTCTTTCTGCAGAAGGCATAATCGGAAAAATGGCCGGTGATGAGCCGCCGAATTCATCCGTGCCCGCAATCTGGGCGGCAGAGACTTTTGCCGCCACATCCTTTTCCCAAACACCGACATCGATCTCATCAATGGCGGTTTTCATCACCCTTTCACAGATTTGAGCCGCCTGTTTCATATACCTGATTTCAGCCGGCGATTTTACGGCTCTTGTCCAGTTGACAAGATTGGTTCCGTCCATCAGCGAGGCCTGGGGCAGTTCCTCTAAAAGCGTGACATACATCCGGGCATTAAACCAGTATCCATCCATCTCCAGGCCAAACCGCTTTTTGTCCAATCTTTTCTCCCGCAACAGATCCGCTAGCCAGCGCATGGTGTGGGTGTAGCGGGACTGGACATATTCATCCGGATACCCGTAAATACAGTCATCCGGCAGCCAAGTTGTCATTCTTGCTCCGTTGGAATCCTGCTCTCTGCCGAACCAGAACGGGTACGCCATCTCCAGGGAGACGATGACGCCTTGATGTACATAAAACGACCAGCCGTCGTAGCCGGTCAGATAGTTCATGTTGGCCGGATCCATCACCAGCAGCATTTCCATACCGCCCTTGTCCATGATCTCTTTTGTCTTTCGGACCCGCTGCTCATATTCTTCATTTGAAAATATCGAGTTTTTATGCATTTGTTGATCCTTCAGTTCTTTTTAGCCCACTCTATGTCTTTGATCACCGCATCCAAGACTTCCTTTGCACCCTCACCTCCCATCTTCAGGTACTTTTCCCGCAGGGGTTTGGCTTTTTCCCTGAAAACGCTGATCTCATCGTCCGTTAACTCAATATACGTCATGGACGGCTTGGCCGCCATGATCATCTGCTTGCGTTTCTCATTCAACCTGGGCTCGAAATCAAATATGTATTCATTGGCGCCTTCGATGGCATTGTCTATCACGGTTCGAACGTTCTCCGGCAGTCCCTTGATGAAGGCATGGTTGGCAGCAAAGGTGCCGATAAACGGCAATTGATTGGCCTTAATCATGTAGTCCTGGACCTCGTAGAATTTCATCTCCTGGATGGCGAAAAACGGCTGTGTTTCGGCATCAATCCTGCCTAACGCGAGGTCGTTGTAAATCTGACCATACGGCACTGTAATGACATAAGCACCGTATAGGCGGTAGGCCGTAATGAGAAACGGTGATGACATCACTCGAAAAGTGATGCCTTCGAAATCGGCAGGTTTGCGCAAAGGTTTATTGGCCGTCCATATCTGCCAGCCCTCTTCAATAATGGAAAGGAGTTCCAGTTTGTTTTTTCTGTAGTACTTTTGAAGGGTTTGATGAGTGTTTGGCCCTTTGCGCAAGACTTTCTCAAGGGCCTTGAAATCCGTTGGAAAAAGGTAGTGAATGGAAAAGACCTGAACCTCGGGAATATAGGAACCCAGGTGCCCGGGGGACTGGAATGCGAACTGGAGATCTCCCTTTTGCAGAAGTTCTGTGATCTCCCCGGACGTCCCGAGCGCTCCATAGAAGTGGATATTGCAGCGAATCTCACTTTTGGATTTCTCCTGGACAATTTCCACAAACTTCTTTGCGTACTCATGTTGCATACTGCCTTCGATCTCTTCTAGGGCCACTTGCCAAAAGTACTTGACCGCGCTAGCCCGTACAGCGAATCCAAAGATAAGAGCGCATACGATAAATACAGAAATGATCCCCTTTCTCCATCTCATGGTTAACCTCTTTCCGAGGCTGGTAATGGCATGAATCACGGCTTCCCCCTATTGGTGAGTCTACTTTTTATGATGCGAATGTACTCCTCGGAATCAATACTGCTTCCAGAAAGCAGAGTTACTACCTTTTTACCTTTCACATTAATCTTTTGATGTATCAGCGCGCTAATACCTACGGCGGCGGCACCTTCCACGATCAACCGATGCTTATCAAAAACATAAAACATACCGTCTTTTATCTCCTCTTCGGAGATCAACAGGTGTTCATCTGCAAATTTCTCTACCATCGCCAAGGTATACCGGTTGTCAAAGCCGATTCCCCCTAAAAGCGAATCGGCAATCGAATCTTTCTCTTCCACCTGTACGGGCACACCGGCTTTCAGACTTTCCAGCATTGCCGGAGACTGCTCAAGAGAGAGTCCCACAACATGAATGCCCGGATTGATGGATTTGGCCACCATGGCAATCCCTGCCAACAGACCGCCCCCCGAGAGCTGGATCATAAAAACATCCGTATCAGGAACCTCCGACAGAATTTCGAGTGCTATCGTCCCCTGGCCTGCAATAATCATCGGATCATCAAACGGAACGACAGGAACAAGGCCCCGTGAGGCGATCAGGTCTTGATAATTCTTTTCCGCCTCATCCTGCGAATGCCCTTTTAAGGAAACCTCCGCCCCAAGCGCTTTGATCATCTCTACCCGGTAAGAGGCGACATGCTCGGAAAGACAGACAACCACCTTGGTGCCGGACTGCCGGGCTACGTAAGCAACAGCTTTGCCGTGATTGCCCGTGGAAAACGTGATCACACCTTTTTTCTTCTTCTCCTCGCTGAGGCTTAGAATCTTGTTCGCCGCTCCTCTGACCTTAAATGCCCCGGTATTCTGCAGGCATTCCAGCTTCAGGTAAACCTTCTCGGCACCGGTTTTTAGGGCTAGATCAGGAGATGCAATCAGCGGTGTTTCCCAGATCATCGGTTTTATCCGGGCATGGGCCTGATACGCATCATACAGCGTCGGCATTCCTCTCATCATAACGCCTGTCACCCTTTACTATCACCTTTTCAGCCAAAATCCTTAATGGGTAGTATTAGCTTTTTGAATCCAGAATCGGCGGACGAGGTCTTAAAGCCATAATAAATGGTTAATGCTGCACACGCAGCATTGGCCCTCTCTGATTGAACGATCCCTACCCGCCCAATGCAAGGTTCGGCAGAAACAGTGCGATACCCGGGAAGGCAATCAGGATAACCGTTGCAAGTATGAGTATCAGAAGGAACGGAAGCGCGTGACCGATGACCTCAAGGTAGGGCCGCCGGAATATCAGTTGTGCTGTAAATATGTCACACCCGAAAGGCGGCGTGGCCGAACCGATGGCGGCCTGGAGTGTCACAAGCGTTCCCAGCAGAATGGGATCAACACCCGCACTGACCACATAGGGCTGAAAAATCGGGCTCAGTATAAATATAGCGACAATTGGGTCAACAAACATGCAGGCGACAAAATACACGGCAACAACGATAGTGATAACCCGTAACATCGACGGATCCGTTCCAAAAAGAGGCGGCAAGACCTCCTGAGGAATCTGCATAAAACCGATCATCCATGAAAATGCCTGTCCGGCGCCGACCAGAATGAACACAACGCCGGTAATCACCCCTGTCTGCAAAAAGGAGTCTATAATTCGACTGCGTGTCAGGCTCCTATAGACGATGGTCTCCAGAAACAGTGCATAGAACACTGAAGCGGCGGCCGCTTCCGTCGGACTGAAATACCCGGCATAGATTCCACCAACGATAATCACCGGAAATCCCATGACCGGAAGCCCGTCCCTAATCGCTGTCACGCGCTCGGACCAACTTACCTTGGGCAGTACGCCGACCTTTTTTATCTTGGAATAGAAATAGCAATAAACAGAAAACATCAGCAGGAGCATCAGACCGGGAAAAACACCTGCAAGAAACAGCATCCCGATGGAGGTGCTGGTGGCGACACCGTAGACGATAAACCCGATACTGGGCGGAATCAGAAAGGCGATATCACTGGAATTAATAATCAGCCCCAGAGTAAAAGAGCTGGGGTATCCCGCCTCCAGCAGCATCGGACGCATGGTGCCGCCGATGGCGGCCACCGTTGCCTGTGTCGACCCGGAAACTGCGCCGAAGAGCGTGCAGCTCGAATTGGTCGTAATCGGGAGCCCTCCCGGCAGATGGCCGACAAAGGCTTTGATCATCCGTATCAGCCGGCCGGCGGACTCTCCGGATGTAATAATGCTGGCCGAAAGAATAAACATCGGCACACACACGAGCGCCGGCGGCGTCACCCCGGTAATCAACTGCTGCACCATTGTCACAACAAGTTTTGGTGCAAAATCGGGCATAAAGATATACACATACAATAACAGGGACCCTAAAAGGGTTACCATAAAGGGAAAGCCGAACAAAAGCATTGTTGCGAGACTTATTCCAAAAAGCATCATAACGTCGCCCCCCCGATCTGTTCATCTTCGTACTCGCTCTGTTGATCCGGAGACTGCCACGGGTCCTTTTCGGTAAAATTCTTGATGATCGTTCGGACATACTGAATGCATGACAGGCCGAATCCGATGGGAATAATCACGTAGAATGTCCATTTCGGCACCCTCAAGGCCGGCGTCATATGCCCCATATCCATGGCGTTTATCAGATACTTGTAGGAGAACCATGTCATGATCCCCATCACAACGGCACTGACAAGTGAAATGATAATAATAAACGTCTTTTCCATCTTCGAGGGCATGGCGTCAAGAAATGCCCCCATCCGGATATGCCGAGCTTTTCTAACTGCATAGCTCACGCCGGTAAATGTGGTCAGCATCACCAGGAATTTTGACACTTCCTCGGCGAAATAAATGCTTTGTAAAAAAGTTCGTGCAAAAACGTTTGCGATCAGAAGTATCCCCAGTGCCGCCACGCAAAAAACCAAAACTGACACTTCAAAACTATTGACTATCAAACCGATATACTTGTTTAGTCTCTGAAAAAAGGTCAGTTCTTCCTTCCTGTCATCCTTTTGGTCCATTGTTTCAGCCCTTTGTTGTAAGTGTACAACACGGTGCTACAGCAGAGATACTGCTGCAGCGCCGTTTAGGTTGGTTACTTGATGCCCAGAGCTTTTTTCGCAGCCTCAATATCTTTCAAAAGCGCATCAAGGATTTCCTGGGACCCTTCACCACCGATTTTCACGTACTTGGGATAAACGGTTTCAGCCTTGGCCTTGAATTTGGCAATGGTGGCGTCATCCAGCACGGTAAACTTTACTTTGGGCCTCGCCTTTTTGATTTTTGCCATATCGCTAACGTTTCTTTCCTCTATCCATTTTCCGGCAGGGATGATTGCTCCCCTCCAGTAGTTAAGCATTTCCTGCTGGACCTCTTTCGGAAGGCCGTCAAAAAACGCCTGATTAGCGGTGGGGATTCCGATAAACGGCTCGCTTTTCAGCTGGGTGCAGTAATCCTGCACTTCGTAGAACTTCATGCTGTAAATCGCAAAAATCGGATTGACCTGCGCATCGATCAGCCCCATCTGAAGACCGCTGTATACTTCACCGTAACTCATGGGCGTCGGGCTGGCTCCGTATGCCTTATAGTCTTCCACCAGCAGTTTGGAAGACATCAGCCGGAGTTTGAGACCTTTGACGTCGTCCAGTGACTTGATCTCCCTCTTGGAAGTCATCCACTGCCATCCTTCAAACATAATCGAAAGCGGCACAAGCCCATTTTTTCTGAAGGCCTTTTCCAGAAGCGGCATAAATTCGCCGTTTTTCACCATCCAGTCCAAAATTTCAGGGATTTTTTCAGTTGGAAAGAGATAGTTCAGCGCCAGAACCTGAGCCTGGGGAACGAATGAGCTGATCCAGGCGTAATCGGAAAAAACATACTCCACCACGCCCATCTGGCAAAGTTCGTTGATGTCCCCGGTCGCTCCCAGTGTACCGTAGGGATATACATTGATGTCAATCTTGCCGCCGGACCATTTTTTCATGTGATCCGCGAAGTTATTGGCCCAAACGGTCATAAAGTCGCCTTCGATTTCTTCTGATGCCAGGCGCGCCTTAATCGCCTTTCCCCTGTACTCTGCGGCGGTCGCAACACCGACGGAAATCAAAAGCATCAAGATTACGATCATACTAAAAGCCTTTTTCATAACAATGCTCCTTTCATTTATGAGGGTTGTCTTGTGAAGTGGGGTTTATTTTCGGACTATCTGGATAATTATTTACATCACCTCCTTTTGCGGCTAAGAAATTTCAAACCGTCTGCATTTTTGAAAAAATTCAAGGCCCCTTTCACATACATTGCTACGCCATCGGGCAATGTGTCCTCATCAATTCTAAAACTTGGATTGTGGTGTGATACATTGGTGCCCTTCTTTTCGTTTCCCGCGCCGAGGAACATGAACACACCCGGCACCCTTGTGCTGAACTCGGAAAAATCCTCGCTGGCGATGGTTTGATTGTCGATGACGTTGTTTTCATCAACAAACACTTCTCTGGCGGTGTCCCTGGCGATCCTTACCATTTCATCGTTATTGATCAGCGGGATGTTTTCATGAACGATGTCGATCTCACAGGTGCAGCGATGGGTCTTACAGACCTGTTCTACAATTCTTATGAACCTTTCCGTGGGCTGCTCTTCGCTGTCGGGACCGCCTGGGTAAAGAAACCGGATGGAACCTTCCAAATGGATCTTTTCGGGAATGATGTTACTTTTCGTCCCGCCGGCGATTTTGCCAAACATGATAATCGTGGATTTCAAGTTGCTGATCTCCCGAGTTTGGATCACCTGTACGGTCTGAATTACATTGGCTGCGGTTATAACCGGATCCACCGCATCCTCCGGCACGCCGGTGTGGCCTCCCTTCCCATGAATCGTGACCTTGAAAACATCCAGACCGCCCATGACGGGACCGGGGGTAATGGCAATTTTGCCTGACGCCACCGGAGTCCAGATATGGATCCCCATGACCGCATCGACTGCGGGATTTTCAAGAACACCATCCTCGATCATGTGGATGGCGCCGGCCATTTCCTCATTGGGCTGAAAAACGAACTTGACGGTCCCGGTGATCTCGTCTTTATTTTCAGATAGGATTTTGGCGGCCACCAGCAAC
>JASFTQ010000122.1:0-12446 GCA_050053515.1 Desulfobacterales bacterium
AATATAACTACATGTTGTCAGGGACGTTCGAATTGCTGACCGTCAAACAACAGGAATTTGAAGATCATCAAAAATATATTGAAGCGGTCCGTGACTACTGGATCATCCGGGCCGAGCTTCAACGCACGCTAGGCGGCCGACTACCGTCCTAATAGATACTGCAATATTACGGAAAATCGTTCATGAACTTTGAGGAGAAATAATATGTTGACACGACGCGAATTACTAACGCGTTCCCTTGCCGCCTTTGCCGGCAGTGCAGCGTTGCTCAAATCAGCAAATGCAGAAACAAAACATAGCCATGCCACTATGCAACCAAGAGATCCAAATGCTAACTCCCGCAGGAAAAAAATGCGCTATAACCCGATCATCACCCCCAATGGCAGCACCCTGCCCTATGAAGTGAAAAACGGGGTGAAAGAGTTTCATCTCATTGCCGAATCCGTCGAGCGAGAGTTCGCCCCGGGAATGACAGTCAAATGCTGGGGGTACAATGGACAAAGCCCCGGCCCTACGATCGAAGCCATCGAAGGTGACCGCGTTCGAGTCCTTGTAACCAATAAACTGCCGGAACACACATCCATTCATTGGCACGGTATATTTTTACCCAACGGTATGGACGGCGTCGGGGGCCTGACACAACCCCACATCAAACCGGGTGAAACCTGGGCATATGAGTTTGAGTTGAAGCAAAACGGTACATTTATGTACCACCCACACGCCGACGAAATGGTGCAATTGGCGGTGGGCATGATGGGTTTTTTTATTATCCATCCCAAAAGAAGGCAAAATCCGTTGATTGACCGTGACTTTGCGATCATGCTGCACGAATGGGCGATTCATCCGGGAACCTATCGGCCGGATCCGGCAGTCATGCTGGATTTCAATATTTTTACGTTTAACAGCAAGGTTTTTCCGGCAACCGAACATCTGGTTGCCAGGACCGGCGATCGGGTTAGGATCAGGCTTGCCAATCTGAGCATGGACGAACACCCCATCCACATCCATGGCCACGCATTTAAGATCACCGCCACCGACGGCGGTAAGATTCCGCCGACCGGGCAATGGCCTGAGACAACCGCGCTGATCCCGGTGGGTTCAACCCGTGATATCGAGTTCACAGCGGATGCACCCGGAGATTGGGCCTTTCACTGTCACAAATCCCATCACACCATGAATAGTATGGCGCATGAATTGCCCAATACAATTGGTGTAAGCCAGAAGGGTTTGGAGGAAAAAATCCGAGCATTGCTACCCGGGTACATGGCTATGGGGGAAACGGGTATGGCAGAGATGCAGCCTATGTCTGAACACATGGCGGGGCCAAAAAACACCTTGCCGATGATGATGGGTAAAGGTCCCTTCGGCAACATAGAGATGGGCGGTATGTTCACGGTTGTCAAAGTGCGGGATCACCTGGCCAACTACGATAAAGACCCCGGCTGGTACCGGCATCCCAAAGACTCCGTGGCCCGTCGGGTGAGTTAGCCCTTTGCAAAAGCCGTTGGCGAACGTTTCAATTTTACCAACAGCCACATTTGACCCCATGGTGGTAACAAATAGATGATGATTATTCCAGCTTAAATCTTATGGGTGCTCTGACCCACATCCCCACATTCTCATCTCCTCGTTTGCCGGGCTCGAATTCCCAATTTTTGACGGTTTTCAGCGCTGTTTTGTCCAGAATCGCATATCCACTGGATTTAAAAACCTTTATATCACCAACGTCACCCTCCTGATTAACAAAAACTTCAAGGATGACCACGCCCTGATACTTTCTTTTGCGCGCTAGCCGTGGATAGCGCGGCGGCGGATTGCGGCGATACAGCGGTTTGGCCTTGTGGATCACCGGGGCAGGTGGGGCTGTCGGTGTTCGGACTGGGCTTGTCATGAGTGCAACGGGGGTAAACTTCTCAGAGGTCTCCAACGGGATTTGATCTGGCTCTTGCATAGAGCGAATCTCAATCTTTTCGGGCTGCGGCTCCGGTTCGGGCATCTTTTTTACTGCAGGATCAGCTTTGGGCTTCGGCAGGGGAATAAAATCAGGTTTTGGTTTGGAAATCGGTTTTGATAGCGGTGTTGCCGGCTTTACTTTTTTTTTTACGATCTTTTTGGACACCGGCGCCGGTTTTGGGGCAGTCACTGTCGGCTGCGGTTTTTCGGTTTGAAAATAGCTCAGGGTCATCGTAATGGCGGGTGCCTTGGGGTGAAAAAACGAGACAGCCACAGGCCATTTAAATTCCATGGAAAAAAGCAACCCGTGTATACTCAAAGCGATAATGCCTGGAATCAAACACCGTTTCATGTTTATTGTTCGACCTCCGACTGCAGCGAAATTCTCTGGAGTCCCGCAATCCTGATTTGATCAAGTACCCTAAAAAGCTGCTGATAGGTAAGGTTGCGGTCACCAAATAGCAAGACACCCGCTTCTCTGCGATCCCTGGCCTTGTTTTTTAATAATACCGACAGTTCTTCCAGGTCAACCCTCTCCTTGTCCAAAAATATGCTGCCATCCTCCTTGACGGTCACTGTCAATACCAGTTTTTTATCAATCTTGGCTGTTGATGAGATCGGCAGCAAGACCGGCAAACCCCGATGGACAGCCATAGACAGCATGGCATAAATAAAAAAAACCAGCACCAAAAAAACAATGTCGATCAGGGGCAGCATTTCGATACGAACCTTCCGGCCGGTTTGTAAATTGACTTTCATTGCACCCCCTCCTTTGGACGGCCTGATGCCGGTTCCAATTTTTCATAGACGATTTCCAGACTGGTGGCATATTTTTCAATGTCATGGGCTGCTTTCTCGACTTTGGAGTTGAAATAATTGTAGGGGAATACCGTCAGGATGGCGATAGCCAGTCCTGTTGCGGTTGTGATCAATGCCTGAGCAATGCCGGCAGTAACAGCATGGGGATGCTCGATACCGGTGGCTCCTAAAACTTCAAAAGAAGTGATGATGCCGATGACGGTACCGAATATCCCCAGCAGCGGCGCTACCGTAATCATGGTGTCCAACACGTTCATGAACTGACGCATCCGATTGATTTCTTCGTTGGCAGCCGCCTCCATCGCCTTGCCCATGGAAAATTCCTTGTGCAGAATTCCACTGATGAGAATTTTTATAACGAAGTCTTTTGAGTTTTCAGATTTGTGTCTTACCGTTTGCCAATCGCCGGTGCGGCACGATTCAAGAATCTCATCGACCAGTGTTTGGTCGCGGGCACGCTCAATTCGGAACCAGAAAAAAATGCGTTCGATGATGACGGTTAAAACAATAATGGAGCAAACCAGAAGAGGATACATTACCGGTCCGCCGCTGCTAAATATTTCGAGCATGGTGTTACCCAAAATGTTCAAGCATCGTGTTGACAAGAAGTGTTTTCAAGCAATTCCGTATCAAAATGCGGCTGATACGCCAACCAGAAAATTAATTTCCGGCGAAGGATAAAAGGCCGGCTCAACCGGCGGGCTACTGAGAACACCGAATTCGGAATATTCTTCATCGAGTATGTTATTGATATCCAAAAAAGCGGTGTATTTTTGCCATTTGTATTTGAATTTGGCGTTCAGAACAATATGGTGATCTTGTTCGGGAAACGCATTGGCAAAGTCACTTTCAAATAATCTCTGGCCGACATAAATCCCGTTCAAAGCGACTGTGAGACCTTCCAAAGGAGAATATGCGGCATCCAATGTGGCCTTGTGTTCGGGAACGTTGGGCACTTCGTTTCCTGAAAATTGACCGCTTTTTATTTCTGAATTCGTGTAGGTATAAGTTCCATTCAAAGTTACGTTTTTAAAAGTTTTGCCGACGGTTAACTCCACACCCTCGCGTCGGGTTTTGCCGTCCAAGTTATCATTGGCACCGAAAAATCCCTTGGTCGGATTAAAAAAGATTTCATCTTCCGTATCAATCCGAAAGAGATTCAAATTTATCCATAAACTATTGGTGAAGTGATGCCTGACACCAATTTCATAATCATCCGAAGTTTGGGGAATTAGCGTTGTATCAATGGTGTTGGTGAAAAAATCAAAGGCTTCATCCAACACCGGGTAGCGGAAGCTTTCGGAGAAACTCACATATAGATATGACTCATCGTGATAATTATAATTGACGCCGGCGGTAATAAGGTTTTCGTCAAAATCGGCTTTATCCGGTGTGCTGGGATCAAAGCGGTACTCAACCTCATCATGCCGATAACCCGCCGATAGGGCAAGTTTGTCAAGGGGATAAAATTCGTCGTGGATGTAAAATCCCTGATTTTCTTTTTCCAACGAAAATTCATTGGTTGTGGGAAATCCCAAAAAGAACGTCGTATTAAGAATGTCTTCTTCTGATTTTAAGTAGTCAAAGCCAAAAGTTAAATTGTTGGTGAATCCCAACACCGGCTCTTTAAAGATAAATTGGGGAGAAATAATCACGGTTTCGATCTCGGTGTCACCCTCGAAAGTTCCACCGGTAAAAGAGCTAAAAAATGACGAATCCCTCTCTCTCAAGGAGAGGTCCAGCTGAAAAAGACTGTCATCCAAAAAGTATATCTCGGGCAGTAATTTAAGGTAGTAATCATCAACATCCGAAAAATCATCGGGATGGGTGGTGTCGGTCCTTGAGAGGCCGGCGGCGAGTTCGCTGTCTTTCAATGCGCCCGGGATGCCCGTTTCATCCTCATGATAACTACTGCTGAAACTCAGCTTGGCGAAGTCGCCGAAAAAATACCCCAGATTCAGACCAAAATCTTTAGCCTCTGAATCGCTGTTATCGCGATAGCCGTCGGAATCATAATAACTTCCGGATAAAGCGAAGGACAAATCTTTTTGAGTACCACTGATGTAAGCATTGGCGCTGGTGGTCTCGTAACTTCCTCCTGCCAGGGTACCCCCTGTTTCAAATCGTTCTCCTTTTTTGGTGATGATGTTAATCACCCCCCCGGAAGCATTATCGCCATAAAGGACACCACCCCTGCCGCCTCTGATAATTTCAATCCTCTCCACACGATCAAGCGGTATGAGGGCCCAATCTGTGCCGCTCAAATCCGGTTGGTTGGCACGTCTGCCATCAACCAGCACGAGGGTATTCGACTGGGCGGTTTCGCCAAATCCACGGAGATCAACCCTGTAAGTTCGCCGGTTGCCGCTGATATCTGTGACAAAGACACCGGCTTGCGTCCTTAAAATGCTGGGGATATCTTTGGCGGTTGAATTTTCAATGTCTTCTGCAGTAATTACGGATACATTGGCGGGTACAGCCGATACTTCTTCTTCAAATCTCGTGGCGGTTACCACCGTTTCCTTCATCAGGGGCGGTTCGCTTGTCTGTTCGGCAGCCTGTCCCATTCCCCAAAAAATAAAAAGACCCGGAGCCATCGTTAGGATTAAACACCATTTCTTCATTTTACCCTCCTGCCTAAATCGTTGAGAAAATCAGGGTCCGGGTCCGAAAATAAAAAACCCGGACCGAAATGATTCGATCCGGGATTTCCCTTTTTTATCCTTAGATCTGGCGGTAACCCTCCGTCCACGAAGGTAACACCCAAACATTCAGGCAGGTCTTCTGACTCCCCCGCCCTTTTAGCAGCCTTCCCATCCAAGCAGTTTCGAACAGTGGCCTACACTGGCTAAAAGGGTTCTCTCCATTCGGTTGGCCGGTTTCGCCGGTTAGGCCGGCTCTTTTGAGGCTGATCCATAAATACCGGCTAAAACGGCGCCCGGGCTAACGGGCTTAACCAACTCAAGAGAGCAGGGTTACAGCGGCGGGCCCGTCCCCGATTTTAACGGGGTTCCCTATTACGCCCTGAGGTGGGCAAATAGTTAATTCGTTGAATGGTTAAATGGTAAACAAAAAATCCTTCAAGCGATTTAACAATTCAACTATTTGACCATTTCACCCATCCCAAGATGGGCACCTGAATCCACATACACTTTTTATTGAACAAATAGGGTGTTGTCAAGAGAATTATTTTCAGAGATTAAAACGATTCTCAAAATTACGTTCCGTTGTGACACAAATTACTCATCAATTCGCATATGCTTTTGCGGTACCAGTGTCACCCGCGGATATTCTCCGACGGGACTTTCATCGACAAGGATCGTACAACCGTATGCTTTTTCCAGAGCCTGATAGGTGATCACATCCTCGGGCCGCCCCCTGCCGAGGATACGCCCTTCCTTTAAGAGAAGCAGATTTTCACCATACATGGCCGCCAGATTCACGTCATGTGAGACCATAACGATGGTTACGTTTTTTTCGTTTTTTAGTTTCTCCATCATGTCCATGATTCTAACCTGATGGGCCAGGTCCAAAGAGGCGGTGGGTTCATCCAGCAGAATAACTTCGGGTTCCTGGCAAATCGCCCGGGCGATTAATACCCGTTGCTGTTCACCGCCGCTGAGTTGCTCGAGTTTGCGGCCGGTTAAATGTTCTATCCCGGTAAACGTCATGGCCTTCGTTGCTATTTCAACGTCTTTTTCCTGTCCCAAACCCAACGGGCCTAAGTGGGGCGAACGGCCCATGAGCACCACCTCCAACACGGTAAACGGAAAATCCATCGACACCATCTGAGGAACATAGGCAATCTTTTTGGCAAGGGCTTTTCGCGTGTAGCTTTGTATCGACTGATCTAATATCGCAAGATCTCCTTGTTGCAGCTTGACAAGACCGGATATTATTTTAAGTAACGTCGTTTTACCGGAACCATTGGGGCCGATAATGATGAAAAAATCTCCCTTTTCAATGGAAAAGGTTAGCGTGTTCAAAACCACCAGGCTGTCATAGGAATGGCTCAAATTTTTTATCTCAATTGCTGAACTCAACGACTGGACCTCTTTAACAAATATATAAAAAGCGGCGCTCCGATCAATGCGGTAATCACACCGGCGGGCATCTCGCCCTGTTTGGGCAGTATTCTGGCCAGCAAATCGCAAAAGACCATATAGGCCCCGCCACCCAGGACACAGGCCGGTACAAGCACCCGGTGATCCGGGCCCAGTAAAAGCCGGAGCAAATGCGGCATAACCAATCCAACGAAACCGATCAGGCCGCAATGACTCACGGTGGCGCTCACCATAAAAGAAGTCGCCACCAGAAGCAGGACCATCGCGGTTTTGATATTTACCCCCATGCTTTGAGCCATTTCGCGCCCCATCAGCAGCAGATTCATCGAATGGGAATGCCAGAACAGTAAAATAAAACAGGGTAAAAGTGTAAGGGCAAGTACGGCAACCTGGTTCATGCCGGTCAATGAAAGATCCCCCATAAGCCAGAAGATGATGTTGTGTAATCGCGCATCCTGGGTAATCGAAACGAGAAACATGATGATGGCTGCGCAAAATGCGTTGACCATCACACCGGATAAAAGCAGGGTATCCTTTTTCAAAATCGTTTGACCGGAGGACATCACCAGAAGCAGGAGCAGCGTCAGCGCACTGCCGATAAACGCAGTAAGGCTCACACCGGGAAAACGGGAAAGTCCCATCAATATGCCGATTATGGCACCGATGGCTGAACCGCCGGATATTCCCAAAATATAGGGTTCCGCCAGGGGATTCCGCAACAGGGCCTGGAAGACAAGACCCCCCAGTGAAAGCGTGGCTCCCACCAATGCCGCCAGAAGTACCCGTGGAAGGCGGATACGCCAGACAATCGTGGTCAACGTGGCATCCGGCTGACCGTAACCCCAGAAGCTTTGCAAAACCGCTTTAAATCCGCTACCCGTCGATCCGATGGAAATCCCTAAAAATACCATGACCAAAAGAACCAACAGCAATGCGATTGAAGCGATTAGCATCCGCTTTAATAAAAATGGTCGAGTCGCAGTCACTGGGTTTCCTCGAACAGTTCGGGATGAATCAGACGCGCCATCACCTCCAAGGCTTCCACAAGGCGCGGGGAGGGTCTATCAAACAGGTTGGAATCGACGAGGTGGATGCGCCCTAACCGGACGGCATCCAGTTGGGGCCAGCGCTCCCATTTGGCTTTGGCCCTCTCAAACGCACCGGTTCTGGCCATTGACGTGAGAATCAAAACCTCCGGGGAAAGACCCAAAACCTGCTCTTGACTAAACCGCGGGTAGGGGATCTTTCCTGCGGCGAGATTTTTCCCGCCGGCGCGAACAATAATTTCATGAATAAAGGTATCACTGCCTACAGATACAATGGGGGAGATGCCGATCTGAAAAAATACCCTGGGTTTATAATCTGTTGTGGCTATCTTGGACGTCACCCGGTCGATTCGCGCCTTCATGCGGCCAATGAGAGATTCCGCCTTATCGTCCGCGCCCAACAGCCGCGCAATTTCTTGTAAGGTTTCCATGACACTGTCAAGATTTTTAGGATCCACGGCGTAGACGGGTATTTTCAGTGAATCCAGACGATCGATGACTTCTTTCGGATTTCCGTCTTTTATGGCGATGCACAGATCCGGTCTCAATGCGACGATTTTTTCCAAATCAAGGTGCACATAGGACCCCACGGTCGGCAGTGTTTTGGCTGCATCCGGGTAATCACTAAACAAAGTAACGCCTTTTAGGCGATCCTGCTGACCCAGGGCGTAAATAATTTCAGTTATACTGGGTGCCAAGGAGACAATGCGGCGGGGATGTTCGGGCAGACTGATTTTTCGTCCAAGCTGATCGCTTACGATTCTTGCATGAGACGGCGCAGAAAACGTCAATAAGGCTAGCACAAGCCCGACGAATAGAATAATGATCTTGGTTTTTAGGCTATCTTTCGGAATCATTTGTCTCAATCGAAAAATGATACGAGTTTCAATTTGGAGGGTGTGCTTTTTCGATTCGTTAATATTCCAATCCATCCATTAAATCTTACATTAAAAAATCCCCGAACCGAAAGTGACTCGATCCGGGGACATCCCTTTTTTATCCTCTGATCATTGATTAAACGACCTCGACTCGGTTTGAGTCTGAGGTCCAGGCAGGTCTTCTGACTCCCCCGCCCTTTTAGCAGCCTTCCCATTCAAACATTTTCGAACAGTGGCATCCTGAGGCTAGAAGGGTTCTCTCCATTCAGTTGGCCGGTTATGCCGGTTATTTTGGATTGTAATCCATCGATACCGGCTAAACTGGTAAACACGCTAGCGGGCTCAACGGTGTTAAGAGAGCAGGGTTACAGCGGCGGGCCCGTCCCCGAATTTCACGGGGTTCCCTATTAAGCCGAAACGGCACCTGGCCTTTTATGTATTGTTTCTATAACCGTTTGTCAAGCTGGCTATTCAGGTAAAGATTTCAGTATTAAAAAAATAATAGGCTCGCCACATGATGGATTTCTCTCCCGCTAGATCGTGATCCCACTGAATGATGATGAACATTGGGGAGCGGCTTCCAACCGCGATCGAAAAGATGACAAAATTTTTCCGGAAGGTGTTTCTTCAAATGTCATAAAGATAATGGCACACTTTGCAGCCTTCGGCCGCCTCCGGCATTGCCTCTCGGGCAGCCTGCAGCGTTTCCCGGAATTTAGACCATGAGGACCCGATGGGGCTTTTGGCAACGACCGCGTCGTAGACACGAACCCGGGTTTCGAAGCGTTCCCGGTAAAACCTGCAAGCCGGAGTCTGCCACAAATCCGGTAAATCCTGATGGGGCAGACGACCATAATGAATCTTGGGCATCACCGTATCCTTTCCGAGGAAAGTGGTTGAACCGCCAATGGCCAGGTTGATGCATGGACCCACGGCACCATCATGCAGAATGAACATGGAGTTGCGGGGATCCTGTTCACACACCGGTTGTTCCTCAGGAACAAAGGAAAAAGCGGTGGTTTTGATATTTCGTTTTTTAGCCAGTCGATGCGCCTTTGACAGGGCCTTTTCCAATCGCTGTATCTCATTGGTTTTTTCGACTGCAAAAAGGCCGTAACCCTTGCCCCGCTCTCCGCGGATGACATCGCATTGTTTAAAATTGACCTGATCCACCCCCAGCCGGTGGGCCAGCTCCACGATTTCTTCAACCTGGTGAAAGTTCATGGGCATCAACACAAAATTGATCATGGTCTTGGGCACTTTGTCAACACGGAGTTTGGCGATGGTGGCTATGTTTTGGCACACCTTCTCGAAATTGGATCCGATTCGTATCTCTTCGTAGATTTCAGCGGTGGCGCCGTCCATGGAAAAACAGATCCAATTTAAACCGGCATCGATTAGGTGCTGTGCCTTCTTTTCGTTTAAAAGAAGCCCGTTGGTAAGTATCCCCGTTTCACATCCGGCCGCGTGGGCCTCACCAAGCCATTCCACCAGCCTCGGTTGCAGCAAGGGCTCCCCGCCCCCGGTAAAATCGACAGCGTGTGTCTCGGCCAAATACGGGCGAATGGCCTGCCAGATATCCTGGCTCATGATGCCTTGATTTTCGGCATTTTTGGCAATCTCCCGCCAGGGGCACATGACGCAGTTGAGATTACAGGAAATAGTCGACTCGACCTGCAGCAACCGCCAGCGCCTTTTAAACGCCTGTTCAGCTTGAGATGAGAGGGATTGGCGGTTGCCGCGTATAAGCGATAAATGTCGTGTAATAAATTCTTGCAAGCTCACAGTGCTATCCGAAATTCCCCGGCAAAGCGGGCAATTCTCATTCTATGCAAAATAAGTTTTTGGTCAGATGTTTTTTTCTGTTTCGACATTTCTTATTGAAATCCAATTCGTCAAGGCACCCGCTCTAAGGCTGCGTCGTAATAGAATAAAAGTTCTTATACCTTTTGTCATTCCGGTCCCGGATCGAGTCCGGGACCGGAATGACAAAAACAGAAAATGCGCGGCTTTGCCAATTATGACACTGTCTCTCTGGGGGTGGTCGTTGACTCCAGATCTATCAGGGATAAGGGCACTTCTTGCGAGGACGCGATGCCCCGTTCCCTGAGTCAGCTCCATCTGCCTCCGCCTAAAGGGGCGGGCTCTCAAAGCAGCGAACTGATCAATTCTCTATTTTAAAAATAATACATTGTAAAGAATTATAAAATCTCCTTGACCCGTACTTAGATAAAGGGTTTATATGGTCTCTGGAGGTGAGAGCCTGGAAATCCTGGCCATCGGCCCGTTAGCGATTCGGGCCAGAGCGAACCTGGAAACCATCCGCTATTTAAATTCTAGATAAGAGAATAACACTGATGACAGCTTTGGATCAAGTTCAGGAAGTTGAATTGGATGTGCAGGGCATGACCCGAACCGGCTGAGAGCCGAAAGTGGCGTGCGCTGCGGAAAAGCTGCCGGGAGTGAAAAAAGCCTTTGCAAGTTTTGCTGAAGAAAAGGCCGGAGGATGCGACTGTGCAACCAAAAACCCTAAAATAAGTGATGCTTACCCGATGTCCGCCAGGTGGTGGATGCAATAAAGCATCACATCCATACCCCAGAAAACAAAGCCTGACCAGGTTTGCTGAACAGAAGTTCACCATAGGGGAAAGGCATCCGTTTATGCGTTTTCCTCGTATCGATCAGGCGTTGTCTGTGAATTGACAGACAATCTTTCTCTCTTACCCCAAACAAAAAACAAGCCCTGAAGGTAAAGAATGGCGCCAGCAGTGGTTTCAAAATCCCATTTCCCTTCAGTGAAATGCGGGACTTTGCATCTATTTTATATTTTTAAGGGGCTCAGAAGGCTCAATCGAGTAAAAAAAGATATCAAAATTATTCTTGACAGTACCTGAATAAACATATAAATATCTATTTGTATATTTATTATTTTGAGAGATCATCATTATTGACCACTAATGGCGCAATCAACCCGTATTGGATGCGACTAAGGAGGTAATGGTGGCAAAAGATAATTTGCTTACAGGAAGCCTTCAGGCACCGGCCTTTTTGGCGAAAACATTGTCGGATGAAAACCGTTTAAGAATTTTACTAAGCGTAAGTAACGGTAAAAAGTCTGTTTCCGGTATCGTTGAAGACCTCAAGCTATCACAGCCCCTTGTGTCCCACCATCTCAAGGAATTAAAACGGAGTTTATTAGTTAGGGTGGAGCGCAACGGTCCCTTTATCTATTATGAAATTGTGGATCCCCGAATCATTAAAATTCTCAAAGAATTAAGCACAATCGCAACCGACTTACTCGAAAAAAGAACAACTTTTTAACCGATAAACGGAGTTTGAAAGTATGAGTAAAATTCAAGAATTGGTAGACAAAATGGATCCTCAAACAGCGGCATCAGAGATTGCAGAAGTTATGAAAAAACTTTTTTCTCTGTTGGATGAGGAAAGCCGCATTGAATTCGTTATGAACGTTACCGGTGATGCCGGCAAAGACAAAGTGGGCGGACTGGTTCACCTCTGACTGGCGACCTGCATGGACGAAGGTGTCGATCCAAAAGATATGTGCCAGAATCTGATGAATAAAGTCGCACAATCAGAGCAATTAATGGCGGTGGCAGATTCTGATGTGCTGGTTCTTTTTGAAGATTGGCTCGAGGAATTAGAAGAAGAAGTCGTATCTATTGTCC
>JASFTQ010000123.1:0-12265 GCA_050053515.1 Desulfobacterales bacterium
AACATCAGCTTCACCTCATTGGATTTGAGGTGACCCATTTGCTCGTTCAGCATTTGTGATTCGGAAGCGATAATACGATCCAGCCGGTGGGTGATCTTTTGGAGTTGATCCTGAATGTCCGGGTGGCTGAAGAGGGTGTAAAATTGTTCCGTTCGCTTCAAGCCATTGGCTGATTTCAACAAAGCCGTTATGCGTTCATGACCGCCCAGATAGTGTCTGTCGAAGTCGTCACCATTTTCGCGGCAAGTTTGATATGGGGACGCTTGAATTTTTGCGATCATCTCTTTAAATGCCGCTAGGTCGACAGCTTCCTTGGTTGTGGTTTTTTTCTTAAAGGCGACGATACCGGTAAGTCCGCAGCACAGAAAGTTTGACCGGAGAGGAAAAAATACAATCGAACCGTTGGGGGTCCGAGCGGGGTCTTTTCCGTAAAAAATGTCTGCCAGCAACCAGGTGCGAGTGCTGTCAATAAGTTTTTGGCCATAGCGGATGAATTGAAAAAGCTGAGTTTTCATAATTCCGTTGCCTTTGGTTCCGGTGTGTCCGGATTGGGTTGAATGATGTCGCAAACAGTTTTTATATCCTCCGGCCGATCGACACCCATTCCGCGATAGTCGGTAAGCACCACATGGACCGGTATGTCGTTTTCCAGCAGACGCAATTGTTCGAGCTTTTCCGCCAGCTCGAGACGGCTGGGCTGCAGTGCCACAAATCGTTTCAGCGTCTCCATTCGGAATGCATACACCCCGACGTGGCCGTAATATTCACCGTTCTGACTGCGGTGTGTATGGGGGACGGCGGATCGTGAAAAATAAAGCGCCTGACCGGTTTTGGTAAAGACAACCTTGACCATGTCAGGATTGGCTGCCTGGCTGGACGGGATCGGTCTTGCCGGGGTGGTCACGACAATCGCGGGGCTTGTAAAAGGGTTGATAAGTTCACTGAGCATTGCCGGGTCGATAGCGGGTTCGTCACCCTGGATATTTACCACCACCGCCTCCGATGGAATATCGAGCAATTCAGCGGCTTCCAGGACACGGTCCGTGCCGCTGACATGGTCGGTGCGAGTCATTAATGCCGGAACGTTCAGCTTTTTGGCGGCGGCCAGGATGCGCGCGTCATCGGTGGCGAGGACCACCTTGACGAGTTCGCGACACCGGCTGGCCCTTTCAAATACGTACCAGAACATGGGTTTTCCGTGGATTTCGGCCAGCGGCTTGCCGGGAAATCGTGTTGATGCATATCGCGCGGGAATGATCCCGTAACAGTCCGGTAGTTTGCTCATTTTACTATGGGTTGGATTCTATTTTTAATATTTTTTTAGACAGGATTTACAGGATTTATTTAGATTTATGCCTAGTTTCCAGAGGAAACTAGGAATACTCCATCGCCTGCGGCGAAGATTTAGGAGGGTCCCTGTATTTCCTTTTTACGTCTACTCCAGAAGGATCAAAGTTGATTAACCGCCTACAGCGAGGGGAACAAAATTATTAATAGTTTTGTTTTGCTGCTATTTACTTTTAGAGGTCGCTTTCAAATATCAATGTTGAAATCCACGAAATTTAATGCCGCTGAAACTGGATTGGGTTTTCTGGCTTTCTTCCGGAAAGCCAGAATAGAATATCCTAAAAATCCTGTAAACCCTGTCTAATTATTTAATAATAATCCGGATCCATCCCTTTCAGCTGATCGGTGTTCCCGGCTTGACTTTTCCATCCAGGGTGGCCAGCGTCACACGGTCTCCATCGACGGCCGCCAACAGCATTCCGTTGGAAAGGATCCCCATGATTTTAGCCGGCTTGAGGTTTGAAACGATGATGATTTGCTTGCCAATGAGACGTTCAGGTGCATAATCGACGGCAATACCGGCAACGATTGTTCTTTTCTCGCCCAGATCGACTTCGAGTTTGAGAAGCTTTTTGGCCCTGGGTATGGATTCTGCGCTGATAACCGTAGCAACCCGCAGATCCAGTTCGGCAAAGGCCTCCAGTGTCACCTGAGGCTTGAAATCAGGAATGGCTGTTTCCGCTTCTGCAGGTTCTTGCTCGGCGGGCCCAGCATTTTTGACATCAATCCGTGGGAAAAGGGCAATCGACTTCAGAAGCCTGGTGCCCGGCGGTATTGTTCGCCAGGTGCGCAGTTTGTCGAGCAGGTAAAAGGGCGCTGCAGGATCCAGCCCAAGATGCTTCTGCATTTTTTTTGCGGTATCCGGTATAACCGGGTAAATTAAACCGCTGATGATTCTCAAACCTTCAAGAAGGTTGTAAATTAAAGCTTCCAGTTGTTTTCTGCTGGATTTTTTCTTGGCCAGTTCCCAGGGAGCGGTTACATCAACATATTTATTCATGCGGCCGATGAATTCCCATATGGCCATCAGGGCTTTGTGAAAGGCAAACATATGCATTGTTCGATCAAATTCTTCGACGGCCTTTGCGGCTTCCGCGTGCAGACCCAGCTGGAATTCCGCTTCGACTTTTGGATCCACTTCCGGAACGACACCGTCGAAATATTTGTGGGCCATCGCCAGCACTCTGGAGAAGAGATTGCCCAGATCATTGGCCAGATCGGAATTAATGCGGTTTACCAAGGCTGATTCGGAAAAACTCGAATCGAGGCCGAAGGTCATGTCGCGAAGCAGAAAAAACCTAAAGGGATCCAGCCCGTATATTCGCTTCAGTGCCAGGGGCTCCACCACGTTTCCCAGGCTTTTGGACATTTTAGACTGCTCGACATTCCAGTATCCATGGACATTGAGGTGCTTGTAAACATCAATGCCCGCAGCTTTGAGCATAATCGGCCAGTATATGCCGTGGGGCTTGAGGATATCTTTGGCGACGATGTGCTGGGCCTGCGGCCAGAACTTTTTAAAAAGTGCACCGTCAGGATATCCCAACGCCGAGATGTAGTTGATAAGGGCGTCAAACCAAACGTAAGTGACATATTTTTGATCAAAGGGCAGGGTTATTCCCCATTTCAAACGTGATTTGGGACGGGATATGCAGAGGTCTTCAAGGGGCTCTTTCAAAAAGGCCAGGACCTCGTTTTTATATCGCTCCGGTCGAATGAAATCAGGATGCTCATTAACATAAGCGATGAGCCAATCCTGATAGTTGCTCATTTTAAAAAAGTAATTTGATTCCCGAATAATCTCAGGCGCTGTCTCGTGATCCGGACATTTGCCGTCTTCCAATTCCCGCTCGGTGTAAAAGCGCTCACATCCAAAACAGTACATACCCTCGTATTCACTGAAATAGATATCACCGGCATCGTAGATGTTTTGGAGGATCCGCTCGACCACGGCGATATGATCGGAATCGGTGGTTCGAATGAAATGATTATAATTAATGTTCAACTCGGGCCAGAGATCCTTGAACAGCTCGCTGACCTTGTCCACATATACCCGAGGACTCAAACCCTCTTTTTTAGCGGCACGCACCACCTTATCACCGTGTTCGTCGGTTCCGGTGAGAAAAAAGGTTTCTGCCTGCCGCATGGTATTGAACCTCGTTGCAACATCGGCGACAATGGTGGTGTAAGCATGGCCGAGGTGCGGCCTGGCGTTGACGTAATAAATCGGTGTGGTGACATAAAAAGGCTCGGGCATGTTTTCTCCTACTCTTTTTTCTCTGATATCTCGGTCAACTTGATTTCCAGCTCCGCCCCGCTGTCCACGCGAACGATCACGCGGTTGCCGATGATGTTGTGACGGATTACCTTACCCGTGCCGCTTGGGGTTTTCACTTTTTTACCTATTTTGGGAAAGCCTTTCTTGATGTTCATATAAGTCTCATATTCATAGGTCAAGCAGCACATCAGACGGCCGCATTGTCCGGAGATCTTGGTGGGATTTAGAGAAAGGCTCTGCTCCTTGGCCATGCGTATTGATACCGGGCCGAATTTTTCCAAATAAGATGTGCAGCAGGTGACCCGTCCGCATCGGCCTAACCCGCCGCACATTTTGGCCTGGTGGCGAATACCCACCTGACGCATCTCAACGCGGGTGCCCAGTTCTTTGACCAGCATTTTGACCAGTTGTCTGAAATCAACCCGCCCGCCGGCGGTGAAATAAAATGTTATTTTACTGCCGTCGAAGGCCTTTTCGACGGAAAACAGGTTCATTTTCAATCCGAGCTGCTCGATGGATTTCTGGCAATAGCTGTAGGCTCTTTTTTCATCTTCGCGGTTTTTTTGGATCTGCACAAAATCCTTTTCGCTTGCCAGGCGATACACTTTTTTTAGAGCCTTGGGGGACGGGTTTTCGTCTCGTGAGACCGGGGGTGCCACTACCGTTCCTAAACCGAGTCCCTGCTCGGTTTGCACAATGACGCGATCTCCCTTGTTGAGAACGAAAGCGCCGCAGTCAAAGTCATACACTTTACCGGCGGATTTGAATTTTACGCCAACAATTTTTGCCATAGTTCAGGTTAGACTCTTGTTGTTTCTCGCCATACAAACCGGGTGCTCCGCACCCGGTTGCAAGCGCACCGTTGAAAGCACTGAGGTGCTTTGGCCTCATTCTCTTGCCAGTCGCATCATCATCACTTCTAATGTCAACCTCGCGTTGGCACGGGCACCCAGATCCATCTGAGCCTTTTGAATGACTTCGGTCATTTTCATCAATGATTTTATGGAACTTTTGCGAGACGTTTGTTGTATCTTTTCTTTTACATCGGCATTGATCACCCTGTCGGGCCCGTAATGGGCGACAATCAGATCTCTGAGCCAGGATTTCATGATCTCCAGGGCTTCGAAAATTGATTCTTTATTGCCCGATAGTTTTTCCGCAAACGCCAGCAGCAGTCCCACCGGTCTCGCCGACAGGGTTGCCGGCTGATCCAAGCCGCTTGCCTCGATGAGCCAGTTTCTCCAAGGGATCCAGTCGGTCCGATGCATGGTTTGCGCTCGGGTGAGACTTCCGTTTGCCATGCCTGCGATAAGCAGGGCCTCATCGTCTGTCGCACCATTTCCTCCTGTCAGCAAAGCAGCAAGGCTTTCCCGCGAAATAGGGTTGAAACGGATATGCTGACAGCGTGAAACGATCGTTGGAAGGAGATCGGCCCGTTGTTCGGCAATAAGAATCAGAAAGGTCCGGTCAGGCGGTTCCTCAAGCATCTTGAGGAGCGCGTTGCCGGCCGCGGGATTCATGGCCTGGGCCCCGGAAATGATAACCACCCGCCGCCTTGCCTCATAAGGTTTTAAGGCGAGGGTTTCGATAAGGGTGCGAATTTGAGCGATTCGGATATAATCGCCGGAGGGCTTTATATGAATTATATCGGGGTGGTTTCCCGATTCAATCTTGCGGCATGGACCGCATTGCCCGCATGGCTCATGGGCAAAGCGATCTAGCTGTTTGTCGGAAGAACCCCCGTTTTCTTGCTCAAAGCGCCCTGGATCTTTACCCTTGCAATTGCACGCCATGGCAAAAGCCATGGCAGCAGTTTGTTTGCCGACACCTTCAATTCCCGTAAACAGAAGTGCATGGGGAATTGTGCCTTTTTCCAGGAAGGTGGTTAAAATTTGGACAGGCCGATCTTGATCTACAATTGAATCAAACCTAGGCACAAATCTAATAATCTACACGCTCTCGTAATTCTTTTCCTGTTTTAAAGAAAGGGAGTTTCTTGGGCCTTATAAGAACTTTTTCCCCGGTCTTTGGATTCCTCCCCGTGTAGCTTTTGTATTCTTTGACATAAAAACTGCACAGGCCGCGGATTTCGACACGCTCTCCCCGGGCCAGGGCATCAGCCATATAGCCGAAAAATAATTGTATAACTTTTGCTGATTCAGCTTTTGATATGCTTGCTTCCCTTTTCAAGGCGGAGATAAGCTCCAGCTTATTCATGCATCCTCCTTCTCAACCATCAGATGGATGTTGTTAATCCGTGTAGCGCGATGTCGAACGCGTTTAAACACTTTATTCCACGTCAGCTGAGCCCCTAAACCCTTATTTTATAAACCGAAACTAGATAAAAAGTCAAGTAGTTATGTGGGGGACCGCTCAGTTTTTCCCCTCACCCCACGATGATGAGGCAATGAATTAGCGGTTTGCCTCCGGCGAATCAAACATATTCCCGACCGTCAGTTATGTCGAGGGGTCGGGGTGTTTTTTTCACGACAAGCTGATCGCCCCGCTGCTTCCAACGGGCAGAGGGCGATTGCCGCCGAGAAAGGCAAAACACGGCGTCGGTTCTTGTTGGAGTGAACCATATAAATAGCCGGCAGTAAAATGCGAGGCAGTTGCCGCTGTCAGGCTTGGCAGGCAACAACCCGGCATCTTGCCGTGAAAAAAATACCCCGACCCCTCTGCTAGGTCAATATTGGGGGTAACAGCTCGATATCATTTTCATCGACGTCCACCCCGGCATGCTGGCCCAGGGCCTCAATGTTGACCACGACGCGTCCCTTTCCCCCGTAGCGCACAAATGTTCCCGTCACACCGGCAAACGGCCCTGTCACCACCATCACCCGATCCCCTTTTTTCAAGCGGGTACCCGTTGTCACCGGGTGGTCGGTTGCCACCATTATTTTTAGGGACGCCACTGTCGATGAGGCGACCGATATCGGGCCGTCCCTGTTACCGATAAGACTGACAGCTCCGGCGGTTTTAACAATTTCAAGATGGCGATATGGATTTAAATCTGTTTTAACGAACAAATACCCCGGGAAAAGAGGCACCGTGATCATTAATTTTCTGTCACGGCGTCTGCTGGGAACCTTAATCTTGGGTAAAAAGACCTCGATCGACTTTTTATAAAGTCCATCGCAGACGACATTTTCAAATCTGCTTCGGGTATGCAGGACATACCAGCTATAGGGAGGGGCATTGTCTGTCATTTTATGCGGTCACTGTCCTTTTAGATAATTTGTCAAAAGTAATGTCAAAAGCAATTGTTGCGAGTTAGGGGATGCGCGTTGCGCCACCCGTATTTCAACCCCCCGCCCGCCTCGCCCGTCCGCCATTGGCTTCGCCGCAGGCGATCGCCGGGCAGGCCTGAACGCTCGAGATGGCGGGCAGGCGCAACTCGAAACACGCAACACGACAGGTTTAATTCAGCATGTAGTATACTCTAGTTATATTCCTCATATCAATGTTGAAGTTAATCGCCAAAGTCACCAAGCCCCAGGAGGTTTATGGAAAATTCATACGATTTATCGTCGGGTTCGTCGATATAGCGCAGTTCTACCGCCCAGCATTGGGACTGGTAAGAAATTCCCAGGACAGTGTCGATACGTTGATTGTCCAGTATATTTCGTTCATACTCGGCAAAGGTTTTTATTCGGTCCGATACCATGAGATGAATCGTGAAATATACGGATTCAGTTTGCTCATCGGTAAATCGGTATTCGGCAGATAGCCGATCATTGCGTTTATCGGAAAGCGTTATTGCGGTATTAGCGGATTTAAACCTGTCATCATAGATATCCCATTCGGCGTCCGCATCGATTATCAGATACGGACCCAGGTTAACGTCTAGCTCCGTTTTTACGGGCGAAAACGGTTGCCTTTCGCCGTTCTCGGTGGCGGCGATTTCATCCCGATCTTTCCTGGCCTCGTTAATATCATAGCTTTGCTCAAATTTGAGGCGACCAAACTGCCGGTAGCTATAAATTGCAGGCGCATCAGGATCATTTGTTTGATTGACCGTTCGCCCGGTGAAAAGATTGGTGATCGAATACGTAATCAGATTCTGCTCTTCGATGCGGTCCAGCGGATCAAATTGGGGCAGATCACTCTGGTCTTGATCCGGAATGAAGCTGTAGCCGATTTCCGGCAGAACGGTATGCTTGATTCTATCGATTGCGGGCCTGTTCACATTGAAAATTTTTGATATTTCAGAGCCAAGGTCTAATTTTAAGTCATAGATTTGGCGGTTGAAGCGGTCATCACCGCCGCTAGATGCGTCATTAATGTCTTCATCCGGGTCAACGAACCAGACCGTTTCTCTCAGGCCGACAGAAGGTTCGAGGGTAAAATAACTCTTGTATTGATAGGGCCAATAGACCCGGGTTTGAATATCGGCCCGGTGGCTTTTATCGCCATCTTTTCTGTAAAAATAGCTGTATTCCGAGTCCAGATCAAAATAAAGGGGAGATGCCAGAATCTTTTGCTTTGATGCGTCAAATCCCGCGGACGGCAATTTTTGAAGGGTGGGATCCGTATCGCTGAAGCGTCGGTTTATGACATTATCAAACCACAGCCCTTCCAAGTTAAAGCTGTAGCTGTCCCAGTTGCGGTTGACATTGAGTTTGTTTGTACGGACGGGGTCGGCATAGTCATCGAACAGGCGGTTAAAATTGTTGGCGAAATATTTTTCGGTCTCAAAAAATCCGGTTAATCCGTATTTGAATTCAGGCAAATAATCCTGGTCGCTGACAATATCCAGGTTCAGTTTTGCATAAAATTCAAGCGGCAATGCCTGATAATGGCTCATTCTGAACCAGTACCGGTTGTCATTCGGTCGCAATACGTCATCGTCGCCAAACCCGTACTTTTCGCTCGAATCCCCGGTTCCGTCATCCACCTTGCGGTCATCCAGCGAATCGTACATAAAGGTTCCTTGCGAGACCTCACTTAACATGTAGCGGTATTCCAGTCCGAGTTTATGTCCGCGTTCGGCCATGTAATGCTCGTAGACAGTGGCGTCCGAACTCTCGCTGATGGCCCAGAAAAAAGGTTGAATCCAGTAAAATCCCTGCCGGTCGGAACTTCCTAACTGGGGGGGCAGCAAACCTGTCTGGCGCTCTAGTTTGGCCGGAAAGACCAAATAGGGTGTATAGACCACGGGAATGTTTCTGGTCCAAAAGGCCGCATGTTTGATCACGCCATAACCCTCGATGGTGACTTTGAGGTGTTTTCCGGTGATAAGCCAAGGCGGGTCGTCACCGTCACAGGTGGTGACGCTGGCATTGTCAATGGCGTAGGTGTTTTCGCCGAGCTTCTGAATCCGACTGCCCCTGATGTGAAAATTGTTTTCGCGCATGAAAATGTATCCCTCGACGATGGTTCCGCTCTGATTCTCGAGATCGAGATCCATGCTGTCACCGTTCAGCGTATCGTTGCCGGAAGTCAACCTGACATTGCCCCTGGCATGCGCTTTCATGGTTTGACGGTCAAAAAAGACATAATCGGCGTTCAATTCCCGGTCTCCTTGTGTTATCTTAACGTTGCCTTGGGCAATGTATTGCGCCGATGTATCATCGTAATTGATCTCGTCGGCCTCAATTTGCCACGGTTGGTCGGCATCTTCCGCGGTAGCATCCCCGAACATTTTTTGAGCCGAAGCATCGCCGGGAATGTCACATAATATAAGCAAGGAGAGCACCGATATTGCGGCAATGCGAAAAAAAGACTCTGCCAAGGCTCGCAGGATCCGGTTTTTGGGCTGCCGATCGGCAGGTTTGTCATTTCTTCCGTCTTGAGAGGGTTTTTGAGACATAAATAGCGGTAATCTGCGGGCAGAATTATGACCGGCTCGCTTCCCTGCAAGCCCCTGTTTTTGAGGCAGGCACCGAAGAAGCTGAATTCGTTTTTCCTACCGGGAAGCCCCGCTTTCTAAGGCCGGGAGCTGCACCAAAAAGAATAGGAATCTTTACAGCACCGTAAAATTAACACCCCTAAGGTACTGAAGCTGTTATAGATTTGCAGAATTAAGCCAATTCACACCAAAAAGTCAATATCTAGTTGCGAGAATAGCGGCTTTAAAAAATTGATGAGTTGGTGTATGAGAGGGAAAATATCAGGTTAGTTGTGGATAATTTGCATGATGGTATTATAATAATTTTCAAGCTCAGCGCTCTGATTCTTTAATTCGGTGACGTATTTTTCATAGATGTTTCTCACCGCCCGCTTCGGGCTTCGCCCTGCGAGCCAGGACCCGGCAGGTCTGCGATGAAAATGACACACCATAGGTGACCGAAACTAAGAATATGTGTACCTAGTGCTTTAGCTGTCTGAACAACCCAATTACGAATGGCGAATATTGAACGATGCAGGTTCTGCTTACAAATGACGATGGGGTGCATGCCGAGGGCATGTGGGCCCTGTACAGGAGGTTTTACAAGCGACATGCAGTCACCGTAGTGGCACCGGACAGAGAACGCAGCGCGGTGGGACACGCCATTACGTTGGAGGAACCGCTGCGGGCTGCCCGGGTTGAGGTAAACGGCGGATACCAGGGATATGCTGTGAGTGGAACACCGGTGGATTGCATCAAGTTTGCCGTCCTCGAGCTGTTTGACACCAAACCGGACCTGGTGATCGCCGGGATCAACCCCGGGGCCAATGTAGGGGTAAACCTCAATTATTCCGGCACCGTTGCTGCCGCAAGGGAGGCCGCTTTGTACGGAATTGCGGCCATGGCGGTCTCCATCGAAGGACATGCCGTGAACGATTATGGCGATGCCGCGCAATTCGTTCAGTCACTGGCGGAAAAAGTGCTGGAAAAAGGGCTTCCTTTTGGTACGTTTCTGAATGTCAATATACCCGGGGGGGCATTCGCTAAAACCGCCGGTATCCGTTTCAGCCAGCAAGGTCTTGAACTCTATCCGGAGTATCTTGAAAAACGGACTGATCCCCGCAACCGCATTTATTACTGGCAGGGGTGCGACTCACCCTATACAGGTGAAAACCCGGACGTTGACGGAACAGCCCTGTCGAAGAACTATATTTCCATAACCCCGATTAAATGCGACATGACGGATTACAAACTACTTGAGGATCTCAAAAATTGGCAATTCTAATTTTTCAAGCCTGGCTTAGTCTGGGCAAGGCGGAACAATGAAAAAATCATTTATCAAGGATATCAAAGCCGGGGATGCAATCGATGATATCTTTGTTTTATCCGATAAACGATTGGCCCAAAAAAGAGACGGCAACAATTATCTGAATATCGTGCTTGCAGATAAAACCGGCACGATTAAAGGGGTTGTTTGGGACAATGTCGACAACATAGCCGCCCACGTTCAATCCGGTGATTTCGTGCACGCCGCGGGCACGATCTCGGAGTACAAGGAATCCCTCCAATTTGTTGTCAAGGAGATGAAAGCATGCCCGATCGAGCGTTTAGATCCCTCGGACTTCATCCCCGTCACCCAGCGGGATATTGACAAAATGTATGATCGTCTCTTAAAGATAACTGCGGCTATGGAGACCGGATACTTGCGCGAGCTTTTCGAGGTTTTCTGGGCCGACACCGAATTTGTCCAAAAATTCAAGCAGGCACCTGCCGCCAAGTTCATGCATCACGCCTATATCGGGGGTCTTCTGGAGCATACGCTTTCCATGGCCCTTCTGGCAGACAGAATTGCCGGCCATTATAGCGGGGTGGACCGGGAACTATTGCTCGCGGGGGCAATTCTGCACGACATCGGGAAAATAAAGGAATATGAATATACCTCCAAGATAGACTATACGGATCCGGGACGTTTGATTAGTCACATCATTATGGGCATCGAGATGATCAACGAAAAAATCCGCGGCGTCAAAGATTTTCCCGCTGAAAAGGCGCTGTTGCTCAAACATATGGTTGTGAGTCATCATGGCAGCCGGGAATTTGGATCCCCCGAACCTCCCAAAACCATCGAGGCGGTATTGTTGAATTACATCGATGAGATCGATTCCAAGGTAAACGGTATTCGTGATTTCGTTGCTTCAGAAGACCAGAGTGAGGCCTGGACATCCTATCACAGGGTTTTGGAACGGCATTTTTATATCGGCAAGGGTTAGCCTGAGGCGGATGAATTGAAAATGTAGAATGTTGAACCGTGAAAGTGAGCGCATTCCCCGCAGCTTGCTGCGGGGTTAGCGAGCGATTCAGAAAATAGATAGAATTCCTCTCGGGGAAGATTCCCTGCAGCTTGCTGCAGGGTACGCTTCAATGATGAATGCTTGGGCGGTTCAGGGTTCAAGGTTCACGGTTGGGATGTGCCAATCTACCAAATTATGAATAGTTATCTGGGAGCCGACGGCGTTTGTCGCTTTAACCATTGGGTGATTGTTGCATCTGGTCAAAAGTAGGCAAATATGCACCGAGGTTCGTCTGAACGTTGAACGGGGAACCCTGAACCTTGAACCGTGTATCCTGGACCGCTCAATTTAGAGTGATTGTCAAAATAATATTCCGATTGGTCGAAGTGCCGGCAGGGGGTAAATTTTTATCGCCAAGCTGAATACCCCGGTGCTTCAAAGCGACAAAGGGTTGTTGTTGCCGGGATGGGCAAACGGCGGTGAGTCTTTGGGTTAACCACCATACTTAAACGAGCCGGG
>JASFTQ010000124.1:0-12186 GCA_050053515.1 Desulfobacterales bacterium
GCTCCGGTACTTCATTTGAGCGCCCGCATAAACGATTTGAACTTAGAAGAACTAACTGAAGATACCGCCTTCGGGAAGATTCAGGGTGTTTTGGCCGGCACCATCAACAACTTGGAGATTGTAAAGGGACAGCCCCAAAAATTTGATTTGCTGCTAAACACTCGCGCCCAAAAAGATGTTTCACAAAAAATCAACGTGCAAGCGGTTGAAAATATAGCTCAGCTCGGGGGCGGTCAGAGCCCCTTCATGGGGCTGGCCGGAAAACTTGTATCTTTCTTCAAAGAATTTTCATACAAAAAGATCGGTGTGGCGGCGTCTTTGGAAAATGACGTGTTCAAGGTGAACGGCACCATCAAAGAAAACGGCCTGGAATATCTCGTCAAAAAAGGAGGCCTTACCGGTGTGGACGTTGTCAATCTGACCCCCGATAACCGTATTCGCTTTAAGGATATGGTCAAACGAATCAAGCGGATAAAAGACAACCCCCAAAAGCCCGTCATCCGCTAACACAAGGAGGTACTTATGAGAAGAATCGGCAAACTTGGTCGCATGGCTTTTTTATTTTCTATTTTGCTGATATTGGCTTGTGTCACAATTAATATTTACTTCCCTGCAGAAAAGGTGGAATCGGTGGCCGGTGAAATCGTTGAGGACATAAGAGGACCGCTTCCGCCCAAAAATGATGCCTCTAAGAAAAAAGAAAAAAGTTCTCTTCAGCGGAATAATTACATGGCCCTGTTGGTCAATGTGGCCTGGGCCGAAGACGTCACCACGGTTTCAAATCCCACCATCCGCACCCTGAAACAAAAGATGAAAGATAGATTCACCCTGTTGAAACCTTATTTTCAAAAGGGAATGTTGAAAGAAGGCAGTGACGGCTATGTGTCGACCGGCGATAGCGGCGCATTGAGTCTGAAAGAGAGAAGAGATCTTAATGCGCTGGTGGCTGCCGAAAATAATGACAGAAAAGCCCTGTATCGGGAAGTTGCCGCCGCGTTAAGTATAGATCCCTCCCAAACAGGCAAAGTCGCGGCCATTTTTGCCAAAGAATGGCAGAAGTCTTTACGATAGAAATCGGCCATGATCAGCAGCGTTCACTACCGGGTAAGGATTTAGCCATGATGAAATCTTTCTGGGGATCATTGCCCACCCAAAAAACCTGGGCGCCCACTGTTTCGAAACCCGCTCGGCGGTAAATAGCTATAGTCCGCGTGTTTTTTGTCCAGGTAGTTAACCACAGGGTCTTAAAGCCATTGTTTACAGCGTGTCGATAGCATGTTTTCATCAAAGCCTGCCCCAGGCCCTTGCCTTGGTGCTCTCCGAAGACATAAAGCCGATAAAGCTGAATGGGGGATGGTCCTGTTACGCATTCCGGTGAGCCACCCGCTTTGAGCTGGCCGTAACCCACCCATAATCCATTGATCTCAGCGATAAAAACCGCTGAATTCAAGTGGGCGAGATCCATACGCATTTTTTGCGGCGTAAAATTGGTTGCAATATAAGCTGCCAGATCCCGGGCAGCTGTCATCAGTTCAAAGGCTTCGCGAAAGGTTCTTTCGGCGAGATCGGCTAATGATTCGGCTTGATCTGAAGTGGCCTTGAATATCGTGTAGTTGGATGACATGATTGCTGTAAGATTGAATTCATTGTTTTTCAACCACAATCCACGAGATGATACCATCATCACCTTTGATCCGTGCTGAAAAACCGCATGCCTTGACTACATCTGCAATTTGATGCGGTGTTAAAAAACGGCTGCGCATCAACATCATCTTCTCTATCAAAGCGAGTATTTTGACAACAAAACGGCTAAAGTCTGGTTCTTCGATGACCAGCCTGCCGCCGGGTTTGAGCACCCTTAGAAGATCGGCGAGGGCTTGTTCTTGGTCACAGAAATGATGCAAGGCATCGACCACTAGAACACGCTCAAAACTGCTGTCTCCAAATGGCAATTTTTCAGCATGAGCCTGCACCGGCAATAATTTTCTTTTGATTCGGGCTTGTCTGAGCATGGACCGGGACAGATCACTAACCACAATTTCGGTGACCCAGGGTTTCAAGTGCGCGGACACTCTCCCGGTGCCACCGCCGGCATCCAGCAAACGGCCGTTGATCGGCAACTCCAGCAGCCCCTTCAATTTGTCGACATCCAGGAAACGAATGATTTTATCATAAATCGGCGCAACAAAAGCAAAATGGTCAAACATGGCGAAGTTCAACAGGGCTGTGTTTGTTTTAATCAAAGATGGATAAAAACATTTTTTGGGGCAGAATTTATAATGATTGTCAAAATAACATTCCGATTGCCCGAGGCGCAGGCAGGGGGTAAATTTTTTCGACAAGCTGATTCCCCCGGTGATGTTAAGAGACAAAGGGTTGTTGCTGCCTGGATGACCAAACGACTATGAGTCTTTGCGTTGACCCCAATAGGTTAACAGGCGGGGGGGCAATTGATAGAAAGTTGCCAGTTGCGAGCCAAGGTGGCAGTGAGTGTGCATCTTGACGAAAAAATTTACCCCCTGCCTGCGTCTCTTGATTCTGCGTTATTTCGGAACATTATTTTGACATCCGTTACAAATGGGTCATGACCATCAGGCGACGGGATATATTTCCCCCGGCCCTTGGTGTCTGCGCTGACCCTCGGTTCATCACATGCAACATGCTAACGCATGCAACCAATGTCAAGAAATTGTTTTGACCTTTGACCCCTGAAGATTGAATCTAAGGGCCGGCTATGGTAAAAAGCTAGCATGTTTTTGCAGAAGTTACAAAAATCGATTCAGGATATAAATTCAGCCGAACATGATTGAAAAAATACCGCCAATGAGGAGGGACCTGGAGTTTTTTCCCCTGCAGCAGGGCAACCAGCAGATGATTCTTATCAAGGATCACCTGGGACTGGTGCGGGAGGGACAAGGCATCGCGCCGCACCTTTATCGCTTCGTGACGTTTCTGGATGGAACCAAAACAATTCGAGACCTGCAGATGGAACTCATGCATCAGAGAGGCGGCGTTCTGGTCGGTTCGGATGAAGTTCATAATTTGCTGACCAAATTGGATGAATTTTATCTTCTTGATTCGGCGAAATTTCAGGCAGCCCGCCAAAAAATAGTAGCTGATTTTACCCGTCAGCGTGTTCGGCCTTGCACCCTCTGTGGTCGGTCTTACCCCCCGCAAGAATTCGAACTGAAATTACATTTAGACGAAATTTTGAACATTGACCCGTCGGTCCGGCCACCACAGGGAAAGATCAAGGCCCTGGTGGCCCCTCACATTGATCTGACTGCCGGAGCTACAGTTTATGCCAGCGCCTATCAGATGCTGAAATCGGCAGTCCCCTCAAGGGTAATTCTTCTGGGCACCGGGCACCGCCTGATGAACGATCTTTTTTGTATAACGGATAAGGATTTTGAAACTCCCCTCGGTGTGACAAAAAGCGAACCGGCCGTGATACGGAAGCTGCGGGAGACCGGAAAAGATGTTCTGGCCCCTGATGATTTTGCCCATCGTTCCGAGCATTCCATCGAATTGCAGATTATTTTTTTGCAGCACCTGCTGGGATCGGAGTCGTTTGGCATCATTCCAATTCTTTGCGGTTCAATTCAGGGCAGTATACCGAATTATGAGCGAAATACTTATCGGCAAAAGACCGTCCGGTTTCTGCAACAACTCAAGAGTTTTATCACCGCAGACACGCTGGTTCTGGCCGGGGTCGATTTTTCGCATATCGGCCCGAAGTTCGGCCATGACATCCCGGCCGCTTACATGGAAAAACAGGCAATGACCCACGACCAAAACCTGTTAAAGTACCTTTCACTTATGGATGCCGACAACTTCTGGCAGGAATCAATCAGCGTCCGGGATCGATTCAATGTCTGCGGCTTTCCGGCATTGGCCTGCATGCTCGAAATACTGTCACCCGCCAGGGGGGACGTACTCAATTACCGCCTGTGGCATGAAAAACCAACTCAATCGGCGGTCAGTTTCGCCGCCGTCGTTTTTACGGCGGCCTAATCGCATCTGGCTTTTAGTTGTTAGACAGGATTAAAATCATTTATTATTCCTGGCTTTCCAGATGAAATCCAGGAAACTGTTCTCGCCTCAGGCGAAGAACGAAAAGTGACCCCAACAAGGACCTTAAAAGAAAAAACCATAGCCATTGAGACGGTGTCGCAATTCGTCATCCCCCGCCAAAAGCATCGGGATCTTCGACCGGCCAAATCATGCGCAGCGGGGCGCTCGTCTGTTAAATCACCCAAAAGAGTGTCCGCGAAGCGGAATTTAACAGGGCAAGCCGGGATACGGGAATAATCTCCTGTTAATCCTGTCTGATAATTCAATTCCAAATGATCGAATCCAAACCTTATCAAAGACGGACCGCCAGGCACAGACCATCGTGCTCCGGAGAATGGAAGGGTAAAAAAGAAAATAAATGTATCGACCGCCAGCTGCTGTGTTCAAGAATGGCGTGGTTAAAATCATCGGCGTCCGCAAACCCGACATTATCCGCTACCAGAAGCCCACCGGGTTTCAACAGCCGGTGGCAATCGGGCAATGCCCGGATGTAGTCTTTCTTCTCAATGTCCATAAAAACGAGATCAAAAGAAGTCGTCATCTTCTGAATTGCATCCAGGGCATCCCCCACCTTGATTTCGATACGCTCAGCAAGTCCAGCCCGGTGAATATTTTGCTCGGCCCTGTCGGCCATCTTTTGATCGTTTTCCAAAGTGATAACTTGGCCCTCCTGGAAATCGCACCCTCTGGCAAGAAATATGGCCGAGTATCCCGTGGCGGTTCCCAATTCCAGGATTGAGATCGCCCCACTGACGCGAACCAGAAGGGATAGCAACTCGCCCACCACGGGACCCACAATCGGGATGTTTTCACCTTCAGCCTCTTCTTCCAGAGCCACCAGTACGTCATCCCTGGGATGAAGTAGTTGTCTGAAATAATCTTCCGGATTTTTGACGATATTGGACATTTTTACACCTCTCTACCCCATTGAAATGAACCGGCAAATTCAGTAAAAAATTTAAAACTTATTGACATTATTTGATATTTTTGCAATAATGAATGTGTCATCTGTTCTCAAATAATAGGCTGCGGACTTATAATTGTAAACAAGATATGGACGGACTGCTAATAAACAGATCTTCACATCATTAAAACGCGATCCTATTCACACAACTTTTTTTTCATAAATATGATCTCAACGCCTTGGTTTTACATACTTCTTTTTTTGAACATCGCCAGCGTCACTTATGTGGTTGTTCTGTTCCATAAGCACTATCGTCAGCGCGCTGATGCCGTGCATACGATCCCAACCCACCCGTTTTATAAAATATTTCTTTGTCTGTGCTTAACTGCCGGATTGATTTTAAATTTGCCTGAGTCCCTGATCCTGCTGGGTGTTATAATATCTTGTGCTTTGATCCCATTTATCACCGATATTTTGGTGAAAGAAAAAGGCATCTTCTTTGTATCCCGGCTAATCCCTTGGCAAGAAATAGAATCGATCTCCGACCACTATATTTACCTCCTCATTCGGACCACCAGCACCTTCGGTCGACGTGCGTTTCTAAAAATTATCTGGAAAATTAGCCAAGCCGACATAGAGCTGCTTAAATCAAAAAACGCATAAACTCATGCCCGTCCTCCAGTTTCTAATATTTTACTCGGCAGCTGTCTTGAAAAATGCCGAAACCTCATTTATATCAAGATACGAAAATTTTTGAAGAGGTTTGCAAATTGAAGCGGTAAAATTCGGCATTCTGTCACGGGGCTAAAATGGGCATTATTATTTCACCATTTACTATCGATTGTTACGAAGGCGTGTATGCTTTGTGGGAACAGTGCCAAGGCATCGCTTTGAGTGGAGCTGATTCCCGGGACAATATCGCATTATATCTCAAACGCAATCCGGAAATGAGTTTTGTCGCCATCGACGATGGCGATATCGCCGGTTCCATCCTAAGCGGCCACGATGGCAGGCGCGGTTACATTCATCATCTGGCCGTCAAATCCGAATATCGTCGACAAGGACTTGGCCGCAAGCTGGCTGAAAAATGTGTTTCAGCGCTGCAAAAAGCCGGCATTCAGAAATGCCATTTGTTCATCTTTAACCATAACACCGGCGGCCTTGCCTTTTGGAAAGCAATCGGCTGGACACGCCGTTCGGAACTCAACATCATATCAAAAATCATTGAGCACCCCACTTAAGTAAATATTGATGGCTGTTGCGGCACTTCGCCGGCACATATCCGAGTAGTTAAAGAATTGGTCAACAGCCCGTCCGTGTTCAATTTTTTAAAAATTTAATGATTTCTTTAGGAGGCCAAGATGGCAGAACAGAAACAGACAGCATTGGTAACCGGGGCAAGCAGTGGAATCGGGCGGGAAACGGCCGTTCGGTTGGCTGCAGCGGGTTATGAGGTCATTGCTGCGGCAAGGCGCATGGAGCGTCTTAATGAACTGGCGGATCGGCATAAGAGTATCACTTCCAGACAAGTGGATCTTTCACGGCCGGAGGATGTTGAGGAATTCTGCCGATACCTTATCGGCCTGTCAAAGCCGGTTTCGGTTCTCATCAACAATGCCGGGTACAGTGTCCGAGGGGTACTGGAGGATGTCTCCATGGAAACCATCAAGCGCCTGTTTGAGGTTAATCTCTTTGCGCTGATGCGCGTCACCCAGGCCTGTTTGCCCGGCATGCGCGGTTTGAGAAAAGGCACCGTTGTGAACCTCAGCTCCATGGTCGGAAAATTTCCCTTTCCCGGCAGCGGCGTCTATGCAGCATCCAAATATGCGGTAGAAGCCATTACGGATGCATTACGAATCGATCTAGCACCATTCGGGATACGGGTGGTAGCCATCCGCCCGGGAGTCATTGCCACCGAATTTAATGAAACTGCCAACAAATTGACCGGTGATCTCATGGCCAGAACCGATCCGGATTATAAAACACTTTATCAAACCGCCGGCGCAGCGACAGGCAAGATGTTCGCCGGTGTGTCCCTGCCCGGACCCGATCTGATTGCCGATCTTATTTTGGAGGCTGTTCACACGGATGCCCCCAAAGCGGTCTATTCCGCGGGACCCATGAGTGATGAATTTCTGGGGACGCGATCCCGTCTCGATGACGACGGATTTCACCGTTTCATGCTGGAAAAGTTCGACTTAATGGATTTAAAGGTATAATTCACGCGATAAGACAAATCTTTTATCAATTTCTTCCGGATCTGTTGCGTATTAACAAGCGTGTTCGCGGTAAAATTGCAACCGACCCGCCAAGCTTCCCGCCCCAAAAGGCGGGGCTTGCAGGGAAGCAAACCGGTCACTGGCTGTGGGGGTCTATGACGTTTTCAGTTATCATACCCGCCCGTAACGAAGAAAGATTCATCGGCCGCTGTCTCGAATCCATTAAATCGGCCACCCGGCGTATTACGGACCCAGTAGAAATTATCACTGCCCTGAATCGCTGCACAGATAGCACTGAGGATATCGCCAGAAATCATGATGCAATTATTGTAAAAGAAGACAGCAAAAACCTCGCCAGAATCCGTAATGCCGCCGCCAGGGCCGCAAGCGGCGACATCATTGTCACCATTGACGCCGACAGTCAGATGACGCCAAATATGTTCGAAGAGATTCACAAACATCTTTCAAGCGGCAGGTACATCGGTGGGGGGGTTATCGTCCTTCCGGAAAGAGTATCGATGGGCATCTGCATGTCGCTTTGGCTCGTCATTCCGGTTGTGTTGTTATATCGGGTTTCGGCGGGACTTTTTTGGTGTTACCGAAAAGATTTCCTGGCCATCGGCGGCTTTGACGAAAAACTTGTCAGTGCGGAAGACATCGATTTTGCCAGGCGGTTAAAATCTTACGGCAAGAAAGAAGGAAAACGATTTAAAACGCTAACCAAGGCTTATATTGTCACTTCTTGCAGAAAGTTCGACAGGTTCGGCGACTGGTACCTGTTCAAGAATCCTCGTTTAGTTTGGACAATTCTGAAAGGAAATAATCAAAAAGCTGCCGATGGTTTTTATTACGAGGTTGACCGGACAAAATAATCCCCCCGTCAGACCGGCGTGATCCAGCAGCCTGATTATCAGCACCCAAAAGGGATAGTACGCCGGTGAGGATTAATAGCAGTAATATCGGCCGTGTGACCATAAATTTGAGGGAACGCAAGTGACCTGATCGGGGCGATCCGGATCTTTATTCATTTGATCGTGCGAAATGATTCATGATATACATAACTACGATAGGCCGAACATAACGAGACACCCGCGACAAATCATCTTTGATCTCATAACTCAGCCATAAAATGAATACTCCGAAATATTCTAAAAAACTTACAAAACCGAGGATATATTGGGTTGTCGCCCTTTTTTTCTTGTCAGCCTGCACAGAAATAGATGACGTGACCCTCATTAAGCAAAGCATCGAAAAAGGCGCGAAACTTGCAGAGAATCAAGACCTCAACGGGTTGCTTAAATTGACAACTCAAGACTTTATTGCCCAACCGGGGAGACATGACAACCGTGAAGTAAAAACCATCATCTGGTTGGCCTTTAAACACTACCGTAAATTCAACATTTTATATCCTGAACCGGCCATCCGCCTGGAGACCAATGGCCGCAGCGCCAAGGCAACTGTCAAATTCCTGATCGTTCGGAAGGGTCAATCATTGCCCGACCTCGACGAGCTCTGGAAAAATCCTGAAAAGTGGCTAAAGGAGATGGGTGAAAGTGCGGATTTGTACCGACTTCAACTCGATTGGGTAAAGGGGAACGAAGGGTGGTTGGTTAACCAAGCCCACCTTAAACCCTTCAGAGGTCTGGGATTCGGCAACTAATTATCATGCCCGCGCAGGGTATCATTATTGATTTTCGCGGTTGGTTTAAAGGTTGCCTGGAATGCATCATTCATAAAAAGTCTTCTTTCTTCCATCTGAAAATTGACCGCCAGGACCCCTGCCAAAACGATAGGCAAATGTCATGATCCACAGATTAAAAAATAATCGTCATACACGTTGTTTTTTGGCTGCAACAATCATAGGCCTTCTAATGGGGGCATGTATCCCTTATTCGGATAATCCCCTCACCGATCCGGACAAAGAGAAGATGGATTCGTCTTTATATGGAAGCTGGTATTGGCGCGATGAGAATGAAGCCGGATTCGTGCACATCGGGCTCGACGAGACATCAGGGCTGCTACGTGTAATCATGTTGGATCTTGATACGGAAGATAGAATTGATGTCTGTGAGTTTATGGGACACCCATCACGCCTGGACAAAAAAAGCTATTTGAATCTCAAATGGGTTCGCCCGAAAAATAAGGAGGACGGGTACATATTTGTAAAATACCATACAACCCGTGACGCTTTTGCAATTTCAATGGTGGATCGAGATGCTGTCATCAAAGCGATAGAGGGGGCTACTTTAAAAGGCACGATCGCAGAGGGCAAATGGTTTTCATCTGTGCGGATCACCGAAGGGCAGAAAACCCTGCAACAATTCATGCTGGCCCATGATGAAAAATTGTTTAAGGAAACCAAGGTTTTACGCAAGTTGAGTCTGCCAGAAAAGAAGATGCAACCGAAGCCGATAAAATCCTGGAATGGCTCAGGCGGGAAATTTTTGATTAACAATGATTTCTGATGAAGACCAAAAATACATTTTGACCCATGCATACATACCCGAACACAGTGTGGATTTAATCACAAAGGTATCTGGCGGGGAGCCGTTTCTCATTGATGGCTATTTTTGTTGCCGCAAGGGCGACTGGCTGATCCTGGTGGGGTATCCTTTGGCAAGGGAATTTTCTGCAGCTGAATTTGAAAATTCCTTTCAAAAAATCAAAAAACAATTCCGGCCCAAGCAAATCTCCCTGATGGCCCCGGTGTTGCCGGCTTCTATCGCCGCAGCTTGTCATGCAAAACAAAGCGACTATTTTTACACGATGAACATTCGGGCATTTAGCCTGAAAGGAGCTCTGAAGCGTGCGGTGAAAAAAGGACGTGATCGTTTAACCGTGGAACGATCGACCGAAATCGGTGAAGCGCATAATGAACTGGCACAGGAATTTATCAAAAGAGCGAACCCGCCGGGACGTGTGAGGGAGCTTCTACTCAAGATGTCCGAATATGTGAGTGCTGCCACCCAATCGGTCGCCGTTAATGCCTGGGATGACCATCAGAACCTGGCCGCCTATTTTGTTGTCGATCTTGCGGCCAAAAATTTTTCCACTTACGTAATTGGATGCCATTCCAAAAAAAATTACACATCCGGCGCCTCTGATCTTTTGTGCTATGAAATGATAAAACTGAGCAGAGAGTACGGCAAAGATTACATACACTTGGGTCTGGGGGTCAATGCGGGTATTCGGCGGTTCAAGCAAAAATGGGGGGGCGTGCCATCACTAAAATACGAAATGTGCGATCTCGCCCTAAAAAAACCCTCAATACTTGAAACCATATTTGCGCTGCGCTAGCTTATCCTAAAGAATGATCACGATCCATCATGTCGAGTGGTTTTTGTTTATCTTATTAATTCTCAGCACGTTGAAAGCGGGCAATATGCTTTTTGCCAAATCAAAAGAAAAAGAACTTAAAATGGTCTGGGAGGTGCAGAAAAACAATAAAACTTCATATCTCATCGGAACCGCCCATTATTTTCCTTATAGTTTTAAAACCTCCCTCATCGGTTTTATTAAGGACGTCAATACCGTTATCTTTGAAGGCCCCTTGGACCAGGAAAATATGGCCAAGGTCCAGGCCGCCGGACAAACCGGAAATAATCACGCACCTCTGCTGGAAAAATTGGAAAGTCGAACCATCAACGACATCTCACAGATTCTGTATCCCGGATGTCGCAGACGCAATCCCTATTTTCTTTACGATTTTCGGACCCGTAAAGTTGAGGATCCGATATATGAACTGACAAAGGGAAAGAAATTTTGGCTGGCCTTTTTCACCCTCTGGTTTAGTTTTCTGGAAAAAAAAGGATGGAAATACTCCGTCGATTTGGAAGCATACAACATCGCCGCGGAATTAAAAAAAAGAATCGTTTTTCTCGAAACCATCGAAGAGCAGATTAACGTACTGGAAACCCTCTCCCAGGAGAGGATCGTTCATTTTTTGAAACAAGCGGACAGCTGGAACGAGTACATGAGAGCTTATGTCAAGAGCTATCTGGTTGGGGACCTGAACAACCTGAAATCCATAGCGCGAGATTATCCCAACCGCACACCAGCGGTTATCGATCGGCGCGATCAGATCTTTTATGAAAGAATGATATCCTACCTGGAAGATGGCAGTGTCGTGGCCTGTTTGGGTGCACCTCATATCCGGGGGGTCAGCGAGTTACTTCGCGGGGATGGTTTTGAAATCCAGAAACCTGATCAATGAAGATTCTTAAAAGATCTTTTTTTGAACATCAGACTTTGCGCGTTGCCCGAAATCTGTTGGGTAAAAAGCTGGTGCGCCGTTACAAAGGTCATTCCTTAAGCGGGATGGTCGTGGAGACCGAAGCTTATTGTGGCACTGATGACAGTGCCTGTCATGCGTTTAAGGGCAAAACACCTCGAAATGAGATTATGTTCGGTCAGGCCGGCATTGCCTACGTATATTTTACTTACGGCTTGCATTACCTGTTAAATGTTGTAACGGAAACGGAAAACAAACCCTGTGCTGTCCTTCTCAGGGCCATTTTACCATTACAGGGTCGACATCAAATGGAAAAGCTCAGAGTGAAACGGGGCAAATCGCTGACCAACGGGCCCGCTAAGTTGTGCCAGGCACTGGCAATTGATGTTTCCTTCAAGGGTTGGGACCTCACGCAAGGTCAAACGTTATGGCTTGAAAAATACCAAATCATACCCGATCGCTTTATCGGTTCCGGTCCGCGAATCGGGATCAGTTATGCCGCACCGCAGGACAGAGAGGCGCTCTGGCGATTTTGGGTGCAAGAGGAATTCATCGCGAAACTTAAAATCGGATGACGATTAATATTCCCGCAAAAGAAAATATGTCTATCAGATTAATCCGTTCAAAAAGCGGTGGCAATTTTTAGACGGGCTGTTGCCCAAATCCTTTTTCACTTTGTCTAAAACGTTTTTGATCAATCTAAAGCTCGTTGCAGGCGCTTTGAAAACTCGTCCCGCTTGCCAGCGGGACTCAAACAG
>JASFTQ010000125.1:0-12147 GCA_050053515.1 Desulfobacterales bacterium
CGGCAATGGCCCTCTGCCCCTTGGAGGCAACGGGGCGATCAGCTTGCCGCGCAAAAAACACCCCGACCCCTTGTTTAGTTATGTATATCTAAGGTATCCCCTGATGAATGTAGCGGCCTTATTTTACATATACGGGGTGATTCGGCAAGTCTGATTTTTAAACCAAAGCTGCGATGAATAAATTGATGACCCAAATTGGGCAGTCTTCTGTTGACATGTTAAAAACGACCGGTCTACTAACAGCGGTGTAGTATCCCGGGAATAAGTTTAAAAATTCTTGGAGCAGGGAGGCTGGGGCGGATCAAAACTTGTGCTGAATTATTTGTGGTTCACCACACCTGGTCACGCAGGAGACCACCAAGGACTTTCCTATGGCTTATATCGAAATCATTCCTCCGGGCAGAGCAACCGAAGAGACGGCTGAAGCATACAACCTCGCCGTTCGGGTTACCCAAAGCAGATTAATCCCCAAAATTGTGCAAATCTTCAGCCTGCGGCCGGCAACCATGAGAATGATGATTCGCAAATTCGAACTGACCATGTGGTCAGGAAACGTGCCCCGTCAATTCCGCGAACTGGTCGCAGCGGCCGTATCACGCTGCAATAATTGTCATTATTGAATCGACGCTCACGAAGCCTTCCTGCAGGCTGCAGGGGGTCAGGCCAAAAGAGTGGCCCGATTAATCGACGGTACAGCTTCCCATGTAACTTCGCTCGAACAAGCACTCATTGCTCTCGTAAAAAAGACCTGCCGACGGCCGGCCCTGCTGACTCCCCACGACCTTGCTCCCCTTGAGGAAATTATCGGTGATGATGCCATAGATTACACTCTGGTAATCGGTAGTTTTCATTTCATCAATCGCATTGCAGACCTGCTGAATGTGCCCCCGGAAGCCCTTCCGGGACCGCTTCGAAGATTTGAATTTTTGAGGCGTCTGACCGTCCGCTTGGCCAGCCGTTTGATGGCCAAAATGGACTTGGCCCCCCGTGACTACCCGGTGACGTATGAGCAGGCCATCCAGGGAATTCGGCCCCTTCTCGGGCATCGGAAGGGTAGGGCGCCCGAGGACGACCTGGCACCTTTAAAATCAAGACCAAAGATGATCGAGGTGCTCAAGCTGTCATTGGAAGAACGTGATCACCGCAGCGGTCTTGATCGGGCGACATTGGCCGGAATTCAGCAGGTGGTGGAAAAAGCGCTTCCGGCAAATATCAATGAGACTGAGGACCTCCACGAGTTTTCGCAGGATCCGATGGCGGCTTTGGCCTTTGTGGGAACGCGCTACGCTTACCGGACTACCGTGGACATGATTGATGCCCTTAGGCAAAAGGGATATGACGATACCGGTATTCTCGATTTGGCTATCGCCGTGGCCGAGGCCAATCAGTGGGCGCGCATCCACCGGCTCTTGGATCTTGACCCGGCCATTTTTTATTTAAACCCTCAGGAAACCGCGTCAAATCCGGCTGTCGCATCTGACGGATTTTTGGTTAAATGATGTTTGCCGCCAATAACCAGCGGGAACAGTTGAGTTGTTACTAAGCGTACAATTCCGTGAGCTCTTTTTCCCCTTTGATTTTCAGCTTTTCCAACGCCGACAAGGTTTTGTCGGGTAAAGACGGGGTCTGATGGCTGTCCAGAATTTCTTTGACCCTTTCCTGTACCCGTGTTTGCATGTCCTTGGCTCCCTGATTTTGCCAGGTTTCATAAGGTTGGCGGGTCAGCAGCCTCGGCGTCCAGAGTTCTTTTTTAAAGTGGTTGTAGGTGTGATCTTCCAGCAGAAAGTGCCCCCCGGGGCCGACCTTCTGGATGACATCACGGGCCAGCGTTTCCTGGCTCACATCGATACCCCGGATCAATCGTTTGGCCATTCCTATGACTTCGTCACCCAGCACGAGCATCTCCGCCGAACAGATCATTCCCATATCCAGGTAGCCGACATCATGGATCAGATTCAAACCGGCTAATCCCTGGGCAACAATTGAAAACGCACTTTCGATCCCGGCCTGGGCGTCTATGGTCTTGGAATCGGTGGCGCCGGCAAGGCCCCAGGTCGGTAGACCAAAGGATTGGGCCACTTCAGCCTGGGCGGCAAGTCCCAGGCTTGTTTCCGGGGCAGCGACACTTAGCATCGTCGTAGACATATCAAAACCGGCAATGTTGCAGCTCATCCCGCAAGGGGCTCCCGGTTTTCTGAGTTGCACCAGCGTCACATTCATTAATCCCTCCGCGATTCCAAGAGCAAGCGTGCCGGCCAGGGTGACCGGCGCCGTAGCCCCCAACTGTTCCGTAGGTCCGTCAATCTGAGGCATGAATAAATCTGCGGCGATAAATGTGCGCTCGACCACTTCTTCAGGGAACACCAGCGGTGTAATCGGTTCAGGGTAGGCAATTATAAAGGGTTTTTCCCTGAGCGCTTCCAGCCCGCCGGCAACCTCAGCCGCCATTTCGAATACCAGCTCCATGCCTTTGGGTGAATAACCAATGAAGATAATGGGCTTGGTGGTGTTGGTGACGACTGCTTCAAATTCATAGAGGTCCGCCGCAACCGCCGGAACATCCTGGCTGGATCCCATGGGCATGACCCAATCGATATTGGGCAAGGCGTCGGCAACCCGGGCCCCGCGAGCGATGTCTACAACGCGCGTTTCATGGATTTCACCCGTGAGGGCGTCTCTCGTATTGGGACTGGCGGTGGACGTTCCGTAGTAGCTTTTACGCCCTTCAACTTCCAGGGTGCGGTTGCCATCGCGATCGAAAATCGCAAAACCCTTCGGGGCTGTGCGTAAACATTCCTGTACCACATACTCCGGGACTTTTACGATATCATCTTTGACAATAGCACCGGCCTGCCTCAGCATATCCCGGGCACCCTGATGAAGGACTTTGGCGCCCGTCTTTTCCAAAATGTCAAAGGCAGCGCGTTTGATCTCCCAGATTTGATCATCACTCAATACCCGAAAAAAAACAGAGCGGTTTTCGCTGAAAGACGACTGGATCATATGGACCTCCTTCCACCTATGCACAATCCTGGTGATCGACACTTAACGGGCTGTTGCCCAAACATTTTTGAGCGGTCATCAAAAAAGTTTTAGACTTAAGCGAAAATATGTTTGGGCAACAGCCCGCTGAGACCGAAATTGATCCTAAAAAAAGTGAAAAACTATTTAAATCGGAAGTCGAAAAATATTTTAGGCCAGCCGTTATAGCAAGAGATAACTCGGAATCACGGAAAAGGAAAATGCAAATCCCTGACCGGCTCCGTTTGTCGTTCCGTTCTGTGCGGAGGCTGAATTGACAACCAGATGAAATATAATTGCCCAGGGCCAACAGAAACGAAATGCAGCTGTTTTCGTAATCATTTCAGTAACTCCTACCGTAAAACAAAGCGGCTTTAGCAATGATCTAATGGTGGCAATTTTTTCAAAATTTGACAGAGAATGTCAGAATCTTATATAAATCAGGGGTCGGGGTATTTTTTTCACGGCAAGATGCCGGGTTGTGGCCTGCCACGCCCGACAGCGGCAAGTGCCCTGCATTTAACTGCCGGCGATTTAAAACGCTCACTTCAACAAGAACCGACGCCGTGTTTTGCCTTCTCGGCGGCAATCGCCCTCTGCCCATTGGAAGCGCCGGGGCGATCATCTTGTCGTGAAAAAAAACACCCCGATCCCCCGTTTAACTATAAAAAATTTTGGCCATATAGCATACTTAATTAATTTGCACAATATCCGTTTGTGCGCTACTGGAGCCTCGTCCCTTGTCTGAAAAGCCTACATATGGTGAATTAGAGCAAAAAGTAAAAAAGCTGGAAAAAGTCTTAACTTATAAACATGCCAAACAGAGTTTAAGGAAGTCTCTGGAAAAGCAGGACGTCTCGGCTGAAAAGATGTCGGAACCGGAAACGGCAGTAGAGGTGCTGGATCAAGACGATGCTGAAAAACAACCTGTGGAAAAGGCATTAATCGCAGAGCATATTTTTCGCAGAGCGATTGAAGAGTCCACGCCCTCCGGCATTGTCGGCATAGACTTAGACGGGCGGCAAATATACGTGAACAGGGCATTTTGCGAAATGTTGGGCTGGGATGAGGGGGAGCTGCTGGGAACGAGGTTCCCCTTTGTTTACTGGTCAGCGGATGAGGTCGGGGCCGCATCGGACAAATTTCATTTTCCTTTAAGCTCGAAAGTGTCCTCAGAAGGGATAGAGTTGCGGTTTCGGCGTAAAAACGGGGACAAGTTTTGGGGATTGGTTACCAGTTCCAATTTAAATGACAGCGAAGGGAAAATAATCGGCCATTTGATTTCTGTTGCCGACATCAGCAAACAAAAACAAGCGGAAAATGCCATGCGAGACCTTTCCTCCAGAGTTGTTAATGCTCAAGAGTCGGAAAGAAAGTATGTATCACGAGACCTTCATGATACCATTGGCGGCAAGCTCTCTGCAATCAAGTACAGTTTAGAAAAAATAATCTCAGAGTTACACAATGAATCCGACCCAATCAAGTATTCCGTAGAAGATGTCCTTTCAATTGTTCATGACACCATCGATGAAACCCGCAGGATTTACAGAAATTTACATCCTTCGATTTTAGATGATTTGGGGCTTTGCCCCGCTCTTCGCAGTTTATGCCGGGAGGTTATGGAGGTCTATTCTAACATCACAATAAAAAGTCATTTTGAAATTGCAGAAAAGCAAATCCCCGATTCATTAAAAATTCTGATATACAGAATATTACAGGAAGCTTTGAATAATGTTTCCAAGCACAGTCAGGCGGACAAGATCGAGGTGTCTTTGTCACAAATGCAAAATAAAATTGAATTGGTCGTGCTAGATAATGGAATCGGATTTGATGTAGCTGCCGTTGCTAGAGCAGATAGTCAAAAACGGGGATTGGGGTTGGACAGCATGCAGGAACGCACAAAGCTTTTTAGCGGGTCTTTCGATATCCGATCCACGCCCGGTAAAGGAACCGTTATCCGTGCCACTTGGCCGTGTTGACCATGTGCGGTACTATTTTGCAACAAGCCCTTTTTTGATCGCATAAGCCGTCAAAGACGAGGCGCTGTGTAAATTTAATTTATTCATAATATTTGACCGGTGTTTATCAACCGTCTTGGAACTGATACAGAGTATATTACCAATTTCTGCGCTCGAATAACTCTCTCCCACCAATTTTAATACATCCTTTTCCCGCTGGGTTAATGTTTCCCATGATGTTTCCTCACTTAGTTTTTTCTGTCCTTCAAGATATCCTTTCAGAACCTTTTCAGAGATGGATGGGCTTATGTAGGGTTTTCCGGAAAATATATTTTTGATCGCCGCCAAAAGTTCAGCATGAGAGTCACTTTTTAAGCAATATCCACTCGCACCGGAATTAAATGCTTCTAATATGTATTCCTCCGACGTGTGAAAGGTAAGAATTAAGATTTTTGTTTTCGAAAACCGTGCCCTGATATCTTTGAGTGCAGACAACCCGCTCATTTTTGGCATAGCAAGATCCAGTATTATTAAATCCGGTCTGTGCTTTTCAACACAGCGAACAGCCTCAATTCCGTTTTCTGCCTCGGCGACCACTTCCAGATTTTTTTCAGACGCCAATAGGGAGCGTAAGCCCTGTCGCACCAATGTCTGGTCCTCAGCGATGATAATGCGCTTTTTTTCAATCATAAGTCTCTTCGCATTCAGTCGGGATAACCGGCGGTCAAGTCCCTTGATTCAAGTTCGAACGGGTTGCGACCAAAATAGATGAGGGGTCGGGGTGTTTTTTGCACGACAAGATGATCGCCCCGCTGCTTCTAAGGGGCAGAGGGCGATTGCCGCCGAAAGAGACAAAACACGGTGTCGGTTCTTGTTGGCGTGAACCTTTTAAATCGCCGGCCGTAAAATGCAGGGCAGTTGCCGCTGTCAGGCTGGGCAGGCAACAAACCGGCATCTTGCCGTGCAAAAAACACCCCGACCCCTGAAATAGATAACTTTATCGTCCTATATACATAATTTTACTTATTCTAACAAATTTTAACATTGTTTACACTAAGCTTGTTAGAAAATTAAATTCGCAACTATAGTTTTGGGGGCGGATGCATAAATATTGTTTTTGATTCAAGTAATCGAAATTATGTTGAATATGGGAATAATTCACCATGCACAAAATACTCATTATTGAAAACGACAGTGAGCTGCGAGACAAAATCAAGGAAATTTTGCACTCTCGGCTGCCTTCAATGCACGTCATTGATGCGACAAATGCTAACGCGACGCTCTCTGTACTTTCGAATGACACCCCGGACTTGATTTTGATGGATATCCAGTTAGGCGGATACAATGGTCTCAAGCTCACGGAGGAAATCAAATTACAATACCCGCAGATTACAATTATAATCAATTCATATTACGATTCAATCGAATATCGGGTAGCCGCGCATCAACTTGGTGCTGATTATTTTTTTTCAAAAAAAGAGCACAGCTTGAATGACATCGTGTTTTTGATTACCGAGGTCTTCTCTTGCAACGCCATTAGCCCTGACACCATGCAGGACCCTAAAAACCTGTATGCGTGACTTGATCTAATCGATTCGATAGAAATAGATTCACATTATATAATAAGTATGCAGAAAGGGTGGTTTCGCAAAGAAAGTATTTAATAGAAGACATCAATGATTTTATCGGCACCATCTGAAACAGGGGTTAAAACCCCGATTAATGTTTCGAGGCGGTTGCAAAACTTTTTTTCGTAATCATTTTGGTATTTTCCATGCGGCTTGCCATGTTAAAAACCCGAGGTTCATTTTTGCTGCTCAATATGATTTTGATGGCCTCCGGTGCTCTGCTGGGAGTCAAGGTATATGAACGCTTCCACAGCAGTCGGACTTTTCATGAGTCAGCCATAGCTTCATTCCCTCCCTTGATTTCTGAACCGGCACAGCCGGAAAATCATCCATTATCACGCTACCAATCCATCATCGATCGAGATCTTTTCAAGACCCGGTCAGAATCCGGGACCCTTCCGAAACCGCTAAACCCGGAGGTATTGCCGCAGACAGATTCGGCCCTTAAACTCTGGGGTACGGCGATTGGAGATGATGAGACGTCCTATGCCGTAATCCAAGATACCAAAAAGCTCGGAAGTAAACGGCAGCACATCCTTTATAAAACGGGAGATTTCATTCACAATGCCAAACTGGCCAAGATCTATCGCGATAAAGTGGTTTTAAAAATTGAGGGAAAGAATGAAGTACTCAAGATAGAACAGTTCCGCAGTCGTTCACTGGGGCGCTACCGTCCGATTCAAGCGCGGCGTTTAAAGCGCCGGAGGGCCAGGGTTGTTCGACGAGCCAACCTGAAAAAAGTGATCGATGTTGCCAAGCGCTTATCAGCTGATAATCAGTTTAGGCAACGTCAAGACGGTATTTATCTTTATCGTATCAATCGCAACCCTGCTTTAAGAAGGTTAGGACTGCGGAATAGAGATTTGATCACTGCCATAAATGGACATTCGGTTTACTCCGTAAATGAAATCGGTGAAATATATGACCTCATTCAATCACGCCGTCGATTTAACCTTGAAATTAAAAGGCGAGGTCGTCCGACAACCATAAAGTACTTTATCAAATAACTTCGGCATTAAAACCGTAATTATAGACCGGGTCCATATTGAAAAGACAAATGATATCCGATCAAACGACCATTTGGCGGGAATCGAATTTGATTTCGGTGTATCGCATTCAAACGGATGATCCCGTGCTTCACCAGCAACTGAGTCAAAAGAAAGAATTCGAACTCGTGGGCTGGGGAATCAACACGCCGTTGTGGATCTATCGTGCAAAATTCAGCAGTCTCGATGATGCCCACAAGGCAGTGTCGATTCTGGGGAAAAGTAATTCGATTCCGCCAAAATAAGAAAACTTTGATGCAAGTGGCTAAGTAAAGGGGCAAAGTTCCCTTTGCTGCCCCATCGGATGGGATCGTTTCATAGGCCAAAATAGCTTGCTTTGGCTGGAATGTCACACATGCAGATGAATTCAGAGGCGTCTCTGTGATAATCATACCGCATTTGTTGAGAGAAAAATACTGTATCATCCAATCGGGAATACATAATTTCCGGTATTCAATAGCATCCATCAAGGTCTTAGAATAAAGTTTTTGCAATCACGGCGAATGCAGATTTGGCAATTGTGTATTTCACAGATGGGCTTGTTACTTTAACACTTTGGGAGAGCCTATAAAATTGTTCCGAATATTTTTCTAAGGAGGTATGCATGAAAAAAGCAAAAAATGGCGACACGGTAAAAATTCACTACACCGGTAAAACAGAAGACCAGAAGGTGGTCACAACTTCAAAAGACGACCGGCCGCTTGAATTTAAAATCGGCAACAGCAGCGTGCCGTCAAGCTTGGAAAAAGGGTTAATCGGCATGGAGGTCGGGGCAACAAAAACAATAACTGTCCCGCCGGATGAAGGGTTCGGCCCAAAACGGGAAGAACTCGTCATGACTTTAAAGAAAGGTGATTTCCCCGATGATGTTGAATTGAATATCGGGCAACGTTTTCAATTCAAGCAAACGGATGGCAAGCTTGTCGATATTTATATCGTCGACATAGCGGATGAAGTGGTAACAATCGATGCCAACCACCCACTTGCCGGGCACAATTTAGTATTTGATATCGAAATGGTTGACATTACTTAAAATTGATAACAAATTGTTCCGAAAAGTTGTTTGCGAAATCAGAAAATGAACCTGCTTGATCTATTGATTATCGTGATTTTTGTTCTTTGCATGTTAAGGGGGATTTTCAAAGGTCTGATTACCGGGGTAATTTCCATCCTCACTTTATTCGTGAGTTTTTATGTTGCGAGCAATTATTGCGCAGGCTTAACAACAATGCTATCGCGCTGGTCTTTTGAAATTGCATATCTCAAAATATTGGGGTGGCTCGTCATTTTTTTGATCATCTTTGTAACAGCCAATTTTCTGGGGACTATCGCCAAAGACTTCCTCAAAGTGGAATTTCATCCTTGGGTAGATGGTATTCTCGGTGCCGGTGTCAGCATTGCTCAGGGAATTCTGGTGGTGTCCATGCTGCTGTTTGCCCTCACGGCATTCACTTCAAAGGACACGTCGATGATCACGAAATCCCAGCTCGCCGTCCATGCGATCCCGATAACCGAAAAAATGAGTTTAATGGTTCCCAAAGGGATTAGACATGAATTTAGACAAAGAATAGGGTCCTATCAAAAAGTTTGGGATGATGACCGCCAACTCCTCTAATATATCTTGGCTGAATCCAGATACATTTACGGGGGCCGATATTGAAAAATGATAATCTTAAAAAACAAAAAGCAAACCACTCAGAAACAGAGCATCGAAACAACCTGAAAGATGCCTGTAAGATTTCAGTACCGCAAGATTTGCAAAACACCTTTTTAAACCTAATGAATCTGATCCCGCCCCCCCACCGGCATGAAAAAAACGTGCAACAAACCGTACTGAAATATCTAAAGCTCGGGGGTGAAGAGTTGGTGCGAGCTGTTATCGAGTCTTCAAAGACAGAATTTGCAAAGATAAAAAGCGGCAACCAAAACAAAAGTAAGCGATAGTGTTCCGATCATTTAATCATAATAGATTCCGGGTCAAGCCCGGAATGACAAAAATATAAAGGGCATGGAGTTTAGAAATCTCGCAGATAATTTTTTATTCTCCTAGGTCATCGATTGGTCATATCGGGGTCGCCAAAACCGTCAAATATGAAAATAACAGTGGTGTCAAAACCCCTCTCCGCCAGAGCTCTTTGGCGGATCTATCTGCCTCGGGCTCGCTAAGGCCCAATAGACCTGCTTTTAGCCGGATAACAAACCCCTTTAAACTGCATCGATAATCCGCCGCTTCCATCAATATTCACAGATTTCCCCCACTTTTCCGGCCACAGATTGATGCCAAGCCACGTGCGGACCATCCTTTAAAGCTTTTTCGATCTTGCGCGCCGCGGCTTCCGGGTCCCCCATTCTAAATAGAGACGGCCTAACTACCATGTTTTTTGATTTTAAATACATATTTCCCCTTATTTATGAAAGGCCAAAATCATGAATAGTTTAAAGAACCATCCAATGCTCATAAATAAAAATTACCGGGAATGCATCTTTTGGGCACCGTTGTTAAAAAAAGAAGGAAAAAAATTAGAAAGCATAAACACAGAAAAATGCTTAAAAAAACGCGCCACAAGCGGAGGAAGAAGAGCTGACCGATAGTGCTTTTAGGGGTTGGCAAATTTCGGGTTTCAGGTGTTTTCGAAATCTTAATCTAACTAAAAAGCGTGCACCTAACGAGGAGGAAAAATGGAATCAACGGAGAGGGTTTCAGATATGCGAGGTATATTGGTTGTTGCCTACGAAGAGGGGCTTCAACTCGGAAAAGTATCTAATATCCATTTTGAAAAACAGTCAAACAAGATAATGGGAATCTCGTTCAAGTCGGGATTGCTGAGTATTGAAAAAGAATCGTTTGTCAGCTTCGAGAACATCCAGAAGCTTGGAAAAGATGTTGTCATTATTTCTGAAAAAGCCGCCGCCACGCAGCTTCCGGCAGAATTTGCAGAACACAGCCTCAAGGCCTTGAAAGGTTTTAGAGTCATCACTCAGGACGGCACCTATATTGGTGAGTTATCCGATTTTCATGTATCACTTGAAAGCGGCACAATTTCTGAAATTATCCTTGCTGACGATAAAAAGCTTGCGATTACACCAGAGGACGTCACCATTGGAACTGACGTGATGCTGGTGCCGACCGGTTACACGGCGCGCCTGCAAGAGAACAAAGGGGAAAAAGAGGGAATATTTGCTCGCATGTTTGATGCCGCCTGGGGTGAACCCGTCAAACGGAAGGTAAGGGGTACCGTCGAAAAGGTCGGTGAAACCTTATTTGATACAGCAAAAGTCAGGGACACCGTTAAAGACACTGTGGAAAAAGTCGGTGATACGGTTGGGCGGGTGTTGAAAAAAAGCGAGCTTAAAAAGGAGAAAACTTCCGAACAAACTGAACAAAAGGGGTCTGAGCAACAGACAGTGGAAGCGCAGCCGAAAACTTCAGGCCAGGAAGGAGAGGGTGCATGATGTGGGGAGAGTGGTGCCCTACTTCGATTATGTGCGCCAGGATCCTGTGGCAAGCTCAAGATCGGTGTCGACCCGTTTCAGGGACTTAACATTTTGTAATGCCAAGAAAAAAAGGGGGCCTAAATGGAATTTGTGTGTCCAATTTGCCAAGCAACCGGCAACATCCCCGGTGACAATCTGGAGAATCCGGTAACCAAAACGACGTGTCAGAACTGTGGCACCATATTACTCGTCGATCACAATGGCAATATCGATGCCTATAAATCGCCCTTCAAAGACTCCCCTGGATTGAAGATTTCAAGCACTCAGACGACGATTGATAGGGAAAAGTCGGTCTCATCATTACTTACGCAAGGCCAGGGAGTAAGAGATTGGACAGCTATTTCGGTGGTTGGAATCATTGTGGTCGTTATTATCGCAGCAGCTTTTATTTTATTATAAATTTTGTTTGAAAAATACCGATCTTCAGAAACTACTGTAATACCTGTCTTGAAATACGGGTTTTACGGTATTTTTTTTCAAGACAAAAATGTTTATTTTGAGAACAAATGACCAAAGGAAAGGAGAGGATATTATGCAAAAGTTCAAAATGAAATCAGCAATTTTTTTGGGAGTGCTTGCCTGTGTACTCTTAATGACTTCGACGGCCCTGACCGCTGAGAGAGTGTATACCGGACAGGGAGAGATAGCCGCGATCAACCTCAAAGATGATGTCGTGGTGGTTGAAATCCCTGTACCGCACGATTCTATGACCGTCGGCGGTCCTCTGGCACCCCATGCGAAGGTGACACAGGGAAATCAGCCCGCTTCTCTCGCTGATTTTGAAGTCGGCGAAACCGTAACGGTGAGATGGCGTGTGACTGAACGAGGCCATATTATCGAGCGGCTTTCAGGATAGCCAAGGCGCCAATCGCGCAGGGGTGTATTCTGTGAAAAAACGCATTGAAAAAATAATCTTAGCCCATGATGGTAAAGTTGTCAAAAAAGAGCTGCGCTACATCGAGGCATTTTTCCCCAAACAGAAAATCGAACAGGCTGTCA
>JASFTQ010000126.1:0-11904 GCA_050053515.1 Desulfobacterales bacterium
GGGTAATAACCCAAAATGTACATCACCAATGGCACCCAAGCAGATTTTTACACTTTGTTAGCCAGAACAAGCGATGTACCCCGATATCATTCAGTCTATTCGTGGTAGCCTCAAGTTTACCGGGAGTCACGGTGGGTCGAAAATTAGAAAAACTCGGCGCCCGCATCAGCGACACAGCCGAAATATTTTTTGATCGATTAATTTGATATAGATATTTTACTTTCCAGGAGCCGCCCTGCTAGGCGGGTAGCTTCACATAAACTGTCGATAAGGATGTGTGATGCAGCTTTCGATACCGCATTCCACCAAAAACTTAAATGAAAAGCCCTTGCCTCCCGGCCGGGTGAAAATCACCGAAGCCCTGAAATCACTTCTTGAAAAGAAGGAATTCAGTTCGATTACAACCGCTGAAATAGCCAAGAAGGCCGGTGTCACCGAAGCCCTTATTTATAAATACTTTAAGGACAAACGAGACTTGCTTCATCAGGTTTTGAGGGAATACCTCGAATACTACGGCGTCCAGCTGGCCAGGGACCTGAAGGGAATCAAGGGGGCCTTCAATAAATTGCGCAAGCTGATTTGGTCTCACATCAACGTTTACGCGACCCACCGTGTTTTTGCCAGAATCTTGCTTATCGAAGTCAGAAACCATCCGGATTACTACAACAGTGAAACCTACAAGCTCGTGCAAAAATACAGCGACACGGTCTTGAGCATCATCAAGGAAGGTATCCGAAACCAAGAGATCCGGGATGATATTCCACCCAGATTAATTCGTCATGGTATTCTCGGTAGCATTGAGCAGGTCTGCCTTTCGGGCATTATTTTTGGTCGAGAGATATCGCCGGATGATCTCACGGAAGATCTGTGTGAATTTATCTTCAAGGGCATTGAACGAAAGAAAGATTGAAAAGCATAGGGTTCATGGTATGAGATAATAAAATTAACCGCAGACTGACGCAGACCTTTTGTCCGAGCGACCTGTTCGGACAAAAAATGTCATCCCGCTGCGCGGTATAAAACAATATAGTATATTCAAATTGAGGACTCTAAAAGGCTCAAAGGTCAATTCTTTTCAAACTGTTCTGCTTTTTTGTTTTAACAAAAGGGCATACTTTATTCCCCGCCCGACCTCCGGCGGGGAAAAGAACTTGTCTGTGTCTGCGGTTAATAAAATATTAAATTGGAGTAGATGCCATGGGAAAATGGATGGACGGCTATCTGGCAAAGCTGGCCCAAGTTCGCCGGGAAAACCTTGAGTGCGGTGGGTCTGAGCGCATCGAACGCCAACATCAGTTGGGCAAGCTCACTGCCAGGGAGAGAATTGAACGGTTGGCGGATCCGGGCACCTTTGAGGAAATGGGGTCGGTTGTCAGGGAATTTCGCATGGGTCTCGACGGCGAGGCCAAGCCCAGCCCGGCAGACGGTGTGGTCATGGGCATGGTCAAGATCAACGACCGGCCGGCCATGGTCTATTGCCTGGACTTTACGGTGATGTCCGGTTCGATCGGCGACCAAGGGGTTTGGAAGATGGCGGAACTCGTCCAGATGGCCGGACAGGAGCAAATACCCCTCGTCGGCATATTTGACACGGCCGGTTCCAGGATCGGCTTCAAGGATGGATACGTCGGATTGAATGGAATGGGCCGGCTGGTAAGAAACTACTGTCTCTATTCAGGTGTTATTCCGCGCATAGCACTGGTTCTGGGACCCTGCACCGGGCCCATCGCTCAAGTGCCGGTAATGTCCGATTTCGTTATCATCAATCAAGAAACCGGTTTTCTATGGCTGGGTGGCGAGATCGAGTCCGATGACGCGGGCTCAGCCGAATTTCACATGGAAAAAAGCGGCCAGTGCGATCTCATCGCCGAAACTGATGAAGATGCCATTGACAAGCTGAAAGCCTTGCTGGCCTACATTCCACAAAATTGCTGGCAAAAACCCGGCCATATTGCAACCGGTGATGATCCCGAAAGAAGAGAAGAAAAATTATTGGACGTTATGCCCGAGGACCCCAAATTCACCTACGACATTCACGAGATCATCGACCTGATCGTGGACAACGCCGATTTTTTCGAGCTCAAAGAAGATTTCGCCCCCAATATGGTGGTCGGCTTTGCCCGCTTTGACGGCATGGTGACAGGCATCGCCGCCAGCAATCCGGATGAGCTCAGCGGCATCATGGAGCCGGATTCCTCCGATAAATACGATCGATTCATCATGTTTCTGGATGCCTTTAACATTCCCCTGTTGACCATTTCCGACACGCCGGCTTTCCCACCCGGCGATAAATGGGAACGCCGGGGAGTTATCAGGCATGGTGCCAAGAACCTGCATGGCTATTCACATTTGACCAATCCCAAAATAACCCTGGTTCTCAGGCGTTCCTATGGCGGCTCGAACATCGTGCTGGGCTGCAGCAAAATGGGGCCCGATTTTATCTATGGCTGGCCGACGGTGGAATTTGCTCCCACCGGGCCGGAGTCCATCGTCCAGGCTGTTTTTCACAAAGAACTCAACAAGGCCAAGCAAGAAGGCAACTATGACGACGTTTATAATTTTTTTCTGAGCATCTTGAAGGAACACTTCAGTGTTATGACGATGGCACAAACATTTACGACCTATTACACCGTCCATGAAGTGATCGACCCCAGGGAAACACGCGCCCGAATCGTCAAGGCCCTTCACGCCAGCATGAATAAATATGAAAAACTGCCGGAAAAGAAACGCTACATAAAACCGGCATAGGGGTTGCAGTCACAAGCGCGCTGCTGCTGCCCATTTGAGAACCAGTTAACAGCAGACGGGATAAATAAGATTTATAAATACCAAAATTCGAATCTCGAAATTCGAAACAAATTTTAAAATTCAATGACCAAATGCTAGCAACATTGAGAACAGGATAACGAAATATTAGTAAATCGCCGATCTAAATTTTGGTGCGCTCTTGGGTTTTAGATTTTTGTCATTTGGTAATTGTTTCGGATTTCGTGCTTCGTATTTCGAATTTGATATCACCCATTGAGATGGGGCCAAAAAGCAAGAGAAAAACTTAACTCAAATCAACAACTTGGTGCAGAGGCAAACACTATGGGTAAACGAATGGATGAGGCCCTAAAAAGGTATGGGAAGATTCAGGAGAAAAACCTTCTGGGTGGCGGGGTCAAGTATATTGAAAGGCAACACAGCCGGGGCAAATTGACTGCCCGGGAGCGAATCGAAGTCCTGGTCGATCCCGGCAGCTTCAGGGAGTTGGGTTCTTTCGTGGGTACAACCAGCCGGCGTATCGACGGCCGTATACCGGAAGCCCCTTGCGACGGTGCCGTCATCGGCACCGGCCGAGTTAATAACCGTTTAATCATGATCCACGCCAGCGATTTTACGGTTCTGGGCGGCTCGGCCGGCGTCCAGCATCTTATCAAATTTGCAAAGCCGCTTGAGATGGCTGCCATGTGGGGCATTCCCATGGTCAATCTCTTGGATTCCTCGGGGGGTCGTCTCGGTTATCAGGATGTCGCCATGGCCGGGGTGGATTGGCATTTTCGACTCCAGTCTGTATACTCGGGCGTCATTCCCCAGATTACCGTGCTTATGGGTCCCTGTATCGCCGGCGGGGCCTACCTCCCGACGCTATGTGATTTTTTGCTCATGAGCCGGATCTCCGCCAACATGTGGCTCGGTGGTCCGCGACAAACCCAGGCAGCCACTTCAGAGAAGATCGACCGCAACATCGGCGGGGCCGATTACCACATGCGGCTCAGCGGCACCTGCGATATTGTCGGAGAGGACGATGAACACACCGTCAAAAAATGTTACGAATTGCTCCGCTACCTGCCTCAAAATTTCAGGGAAAAAGTGCCTGATTGGGAGAAAATCGACAGCCCGGAACGGGAAGTCGGGGAGCTGATCGATATGGTTCCCGATGATTTTGATAGAACCTACGATATGCACAACGTCATCAAACAGTTGGTCGACGGCGGTGATTATCTCGAAATTAAAGACGAGTACGCCAAAAATCTAATTACATGTTTTTGCCGATTCAACGGTGAAGTTGTGGGTTTGGTGGCCAACAACCCTCACTTTCGGGGCAGCGTGCTGGAGATAAACTCATGCGACAAATACTACCGCTTTTTACAGGTTCTGGATGCCTATAATATTCCCCTGATTAATCTGGCGGACACCCCGCCCGTGATTCCCGGGGAGGTCGGCGAGGCTAAGGGATTGCTTCGGCATGTGGGCAAAATCGCCGATCTATTTGCCACCACCACGGTACCCAAAATAAGCATCGTTCTACGAGAAGCTTATGCCGATGCCGGCAGCATGATCATGGGAGGATTAAAGAGTATGGGCGTGGATCTGATCTATGCCTGGCCCATTGCACGATTTGCGGTGGAGGCGTCCCGGCTGGATTACAGGAAAGTCTACGGCAAAGGCATAGAAGAAGATGCATATGCGTCTTACCTGAATCGGTCCCGCCAAAAAGTTGACGTCTTTGAAACCGCTAAGAGCTGGACGGCTCAAGTGGTGGACGAAATCATTAAACCGGGAGACACGCGAAAGAAGATCATCGAAGCACTGGAGTTGACAAAAAATAAGCGTGAAAGTCTGCCGAAAAGGGCCAAGATGCACGGCACGGGTCCCACCTAGTTTCCGTTCAGAAATGGCCCTTTTTCGTAATATCGGCGTCAATCCGCGGGATTGTATTGTGCGGCGTACAACAGGGTGCGCCCCCGCTCAATCCCTTGATTTTCTTGATTTTGCAAAAAATTGCTCATTTCTGAATCGGAAACTATGAGAATTGAGGGAGAAGAGAATGGATAAAAAAGTGAAGAAGCCAAAAAAGGTTGAAGTTCGAACACCGATGTCGGGGATTTTCTATCGAAAACCGGCGCCCGACCAACCGCCTTATGTTGAGGTCGGTGACACCGTAAAGAAAAAGCAGATTATCGCACTGTTGGAAACCATGAAAGTATTCCAGAAAGTCAAGAGCCCGGTCAGCGGCAAAATACTGGAGATCGCGGCTGAAAACGAGACCGCCCTCAAGGATGACGATTTAATGTTTATCATTCAAGCCGCATGAAAACTGTTCGATGTCGAATCAACAAGCGCATTCATCCGGCGGTGGAAAAGTTATCCCACCCTCTGAATAACCGGTTTGCTCTCCAGCAAGCTTCACCGTTTAAGTCCGGGCGAAAAAATGGTCTCGGGGATCAGGGCATTTTTTCCCCGAGCCCGACGCATTTATTATTTTTACTGCCAGGCCCCGCCTTTTCGGGTGGGGGCCTCACTTCCAAAAAGGAGAAACCTGAATGGACCAGGATCATTTGCTCTACCGGGTAGACGGCAACATTGCCAAATTTATTATCAATCGGGAGCAGCAGAGAAATGCCCTCAGCGGTGAGGCCATTTTGCTGTTTCTGAGATATCTGGACGAGGCTGAAGCCGATGAAAAGGTCAGGGTCGTTCTCGTCACCGGGGCCGGCGATAAAGCCTTTTGCTCCGGGGCGGACCTCGGCGGTGCAGCCGGCGGTGAAATTGCAGAAGATTTTGGCAACTATGCGCGGCTTTTGAAAAGACTGGCAGGTTACCCCAAACCGGTTGTCGCAAAAATTAACGGCTATTGTATGGCCGGCGGGATGGGCCTTATGCTGGCTTGTGATCTTGTGATTTCAAGAAGCGATGCAAAATTCGGAACACCGGAGGTCAATGTCGGGTTGTTTCCGATGATGATCGGAGCCCTGATTTATCGCAATGTTCTCCGTAAAAAGGCCATGGAGATGGTCCTTTTGGGGCAACGGTTAAATTCAGATCAGGCTCTTGAAATGGGGTTGATAAACCGGGCCGTTCCGCCCGAAAAACTGGACGAAGAAGTGGAGCAGACACTTAAAGAACTGGCAGAGAAAAGTCCCATTGGGATGAGGATCGGTAAAAAAGCCTTTTATGCCATGGCCGATATGCCCTTTGCAGAGGCCGTCGATTTTCTCTCGAAAAAAATAGCTGAAGTGGCATCGACCGAAGATGCCAAGGAGGGTATTACAGCTTTTCTTGAAAAACGAAAACCCGTCTTTAAAGGCAAATAGGATTGGATTCGATTTTATGATTTCTTTATTAGACAGAATAAACCGGATTATTTGGATGGCCGACCCGGTCGGCTTGGCAGAGGCCTTGAGTTGTGACCTTCCGGTTACTCCAGGCACAAGGGATCAGCGGTAATGTTCTGAAAAAAGATGCCGTGAATATTCTCTCAACCCTATCTAATGATTGAGGAGTCGGGGTGTTTTTTTCACGACAAGCTGATCGCTCCTGCGCTTACAACGGGCAGTGGACTATTGCCGCCCAGAAAGGCAAAACGCGGCGTAGATTTTTGTCGGAGTAAACCTTTTAAATGGCCGGCAGTAAAATGCGAGGCAGTTGCCGCTGTCGGGCCCGGCAGGCAACAACCCGGCATCTTGCCGTGAAAAAAATACCCCGACCCCTCATCTAATAATTACAAGGGGGTGAAGCTTGAGCACACAAGATAAAGTTGTCATCACCTGTGCCTTGACCGGTTTGTTGACCGATCCGGCCAAATTTAATGTTCCGGTTACCCCGGAAGAAATGGCGGAAGCAGCCGCCCAGGCTTATGACGCCGGAGCGACCGCGGTTCATTGCCATTTTAGAGATCAAAGGGAAGGGATGGGTGCCTGGCCGACCTGGGAACTAAACACCGTTGGAGATATCCTGGCGGCCATCAAGCAGCGGGTCCCCGGAATTATCATCTGTATGAGCACAGGGGTGGTCGGCAGCGATTTATCCGGCCCGCTGGGATGCCTTGAAGCTTTTAAACCGGAAATGGCCGCTTGTAATGCGGGTTCTTTGAATTATCTAAAAATCCGCAAAGACGGCAACTGGGCTTGGCCGCCCATACTCTTCGACAACCCCGTGGAAAAAATCAAGCAGTTTCTGGACGTGATGACGTCCAACAAAATCGTTCCGGAGTTTGAATGCTTCGATAGCGGTATCGTTCGTAGCGTGAGCATGTACCAAGCCAACGGTATGTTTGAAGGAGATCCCCACCTCTCATTTGTCATGGGAGTGGACAGCGGCATGCCGGCCAACCCGAAACTTCTTTCTATTTTGAAAGAGGAGCTGCCTGAGAATGCGCACTGGCAGGTCATAGCAACCGGCCCGGGCCGCGAAAAGATTTGGAATCTTCACCGGCGATGCCTTGAACTGGGAGGGGATGTCAGAACCGGGCTTGAAGACACCTTCTATCTGCCTACTGGTGACCGGGCCCAAAACAACGGACAATTGGTTGAAGCCCTGGCAAAGATTGTCCACGAAACAGGAAGACAGATCGCATCTCTTGCAGAAGCGCGCCAGATTCTCGGTATATTGCGATAACGAAAGGAGCAACTGTCATGGAAGAAAAACATTGGTACCAATCCTATGCACCCGGCGTAAAAAAGACCATTGATTTTGAAAAGGTCACTATCGCAGAGGCCTTAACACGAACGGCCCAAAACTTTCCCGATCACACCGCCCTTAATTATATGGGGAGAAAGATCACCTACCGAAAACTCGAAGGGCTTGTCAATCGGTTTGCCCGGGCCTTGATTGATTTAGGCATTCAACCGGCTGATAAAGTGGCGGTCTGTTTGCCCAATATCCCCCAGGTCATCATTTCCAACCTGGCGATATTCCGCATCGGAGCAGTGACGGTCCAGAACAACCCGCTTTACACGGAGCGAGAACTGGAATATCAGCTCAACGATTCGGATTCAAAGATTGTGATTACATTATCCCTTCTGATTCCTCGCATACAGAAAATCAAGTCCAACACCAAAATCGAAAAGATTATCGGCTGTCACATCAATACCTATCTGCCTTTTCCCAAAAAGCAACTCTTTCCTTTTGTAAAAAAAGATATGTATCGCAAGGTTGAATCCACCGAAGAGGTTCTGGTATTCAAGGATCTGATGGCAAAATATTCGGAAGATCCGGTGAAAGAGCAAAGTAGCTGGGATGAGCTTGCAGCCCTCATTTACACGGGGGGCACTACCGGTGTCAGCAAAGGGGTTATGTTGAGCAATGCCAACTTGAGTTGCAACGTCCAGCAGCTTGTCGCCTGGTTACCCGACCTAAAGCCCGGAGAAGAACGCTTGATCGGAAATTATCCCGTATTTCATTCCGCCGGTTTTTCGACGATGCAAAACTTTATGATCTGGCAGGCATATGAGCACATCATGGTTCCCCGGCCGGAACCCAAGATAAACATCGAGTTGATAAAAAAATTCAAACCGACTTTTTTACCGGGCGTGCCCACCATTTTCGTGGGATTGCTGTCCGATCCTGAGTTCAGACAGATGGATCTGTCATCCATCAAAGGTTTTTTTTCGGGAGCCGCCCCCCTGGCCGCTGATACGATCAGGGATCTCAGGGATTTAACCGGGGCGACGATGTGTGAAGTCTATGGATCCACGGAAACGGCACCCTACGCATCCATTACCCCCTGGGGCGGGACGGTAAAACCCGGAACTGTAGGTGTTCCCATTCCGGATAGCGATATCAAGATCGTAGACGTCGAAGACCCCGAAAAAGAATTGGAAGTGGGTGAGGCCGGGGAAATTGTCATTCGAGGCCCCCAGGTCATGATGGGGTACTATAATAAGCCGGAAGAGACCGAAAAGGTTGTCAAGGATGGATGGTTTTACTCCGGGGATATCGGCAAATTTGATGCGGACGGCTACCTCAGCGTCGTCGATCGGAAAAAAGATATGATCATTGCCGGCGGTTACAATATCTATCCGGTTGAGCTGGATGATGTGCTTTTTGATCATCCTAAAATTTTGGAGGCCTGTACCATCGGCGTACCGGATGAATACCGCGGTGAAACGGTCAAGGCTTTCATCGTGGTAAAAAAAGGCGAAACCCTGACGGAAGAGGAAGTGATCAATTATTGCAAAGAGAAACTCGCTGCATACAAGGTCCCCAAAATCATCGAGTTTATCGATGAGCTTCCCAAGAGTGCCGTCGGGAAAATCCTGAGAAGAAAGCTCAAAGACATGGAGATGGAAAAAACCCAGAAGAAATAATCTCCACCGGAATCAAAAGAATTTGAAAACTAAAAGACGGTATCGATGGTTTTGCTTGCCGGATTTTGGGGGAGCCGTGCAGGATCTATAGTGATTGTCAAAATAATATTCCGATAATGCGAGGCGCAGGCAGGGGATAAATTTTTGCCGACAAGCCGATCACCCCGGTGATGCTAAGCGACAAAGGGTTGTTGCTGCCCGGATGAGCAAACGACGGTGAGTCTTTATGTTAACCACCATACTTTAACGGGCAGGGGTTCAATTGATGGGAACTGGCCATTTGCGAGCCAAGGGGGCGGTGATTGTGCATATTGACGACCAAAATTTTCCCCCTGCCCGCACCTCCTCAGTCTGCTTTATTTCGGAACATTATTTTGACATCCGCTATAGCCGACGGGTGCCGGTTTTTTTTTGAATCCGTGCCAAAATACGCTCTACGGCAGAGATAATCCGTTCGGGGCAATCTTCCTGAAGATAATGCGAAGCGTCGTCAACCCGATTGACCGGTGCGTCGGGGAAAAAAGTTTTCCATTTTTTGATGTAGTATTCCTTGCCAAATGCCGGATCTTTCATGGCCCAGACCATTTCGACGGGCCTGTCCCTCAAAACGGCTAATTTTTCTTCAATTGATTTTAACCAGGGCGATGCTTTGCGAATCTGACGGGGGAAAACATAGGTCCCCATTCGTGATTCCGGTGTCGGAAACGGGTCGGTATAGGCTTTTAATATAGTTTCGGTTTTGGATTCCCGATGGAAGATGCCCGACGGAACCATCACGTTGGCAAAAAAGTTGCGGCGCAAGTGCAAAATTTTACCGATGGGGCCCCCCATAACCCATGAAAAAATACGGGCATTCAATAACGGCGGCCAGCACCAGGAGTTGCAAAGCACAATTCCGGCGATTCTTTCCGGTTGATTCACGGCCAATGAGAAACCGATGGGGCCTCCCCAATCCTGGACGATTATCACCATGCGCTCGATACCGAGATATTCGATCAGCGCATTTATCCATTCAGCGTGTTCGGGTGGCGTATAGCTATATCCGGGCGGATGGCCCGAATATCCAAAACCGGGATAATCCGGCGCAATGCAGCGACATTTGCCTTTCAATCCCTTGATTATTTTGCGATACAAAAATGACCAGGTCGGATTACCATGAAGCATCAGCACGGGAATTCCGTCACCTTCATCCACATAGTGAAGATTCACGCCGTCTCGTTCAAGCCAATTATCCGAAAACGGATATTCCTCGGTATCGACTACAAAAGGCCGTTTTTGTTTTTGCGACATTGATAAAATCCCTTTTGAAGTGATCGTCGTTCATTTGAGCAATGATTTTTTGGTGACCAATGATCTGAGAATTTAGCGCCTGTTCCCAGAAAGTTTATGGGCACATAGCGCACATATTAATTGCCTCCACTAGATTGTTCTCTGCTTGATCTTCTCATGAAGCCTCACCGAAAATAAAAACGCAAAAAAGTTAATAGCCTCTTTTGAAATCGATGACATAGTTTAATGGCTTCTTTTCAAGAAAACAGTGATAGTTCTTACAAAAAACGGGAAGAATATCCTCGGCAAAGCTAATAGCCGAGTTGTGGGGGGTAATGAGCACATTCGGAAGATCCCAAAAGGGACTGTTGACGGGTAGTGGTTCCTCCGCGAAAACATCCAGCACAGCGGCACGAATCAGCCGATTCTTGAGAGCGTATACAAGATCGCCCTCCACGATCGCATTCCCCCGGCCGACATTCATCAGGACCGCTGAAGGCTTCAACTTTTTGAGAGTTTCGGAATTTATAAGGCCGGTCGTATCGGGTGTGTTCGGAAGTACAAGCACGAGATAATCCAGAAGGCCTAGAAATTTTCCAAATGATGCGCCGGTATAGACTTTCTCGACATATGGGACCTCTCCGGGTGTGCGCTTAAAAGCCATTACCCGCATGCCGAAATGGTGAGCGGTTTGCGCCAGATGCCGGCCGATCGAGCCCAAGCCGCATATGCCAAGGGTCAATCCCCGCAGTCTTCGATAAGAAAACTCGACCCAGGCTTTGGCACTTTGGTTTTCTTTTGTTTCAAATAATCGGCGTTCGAGGGCAAGTATATAGGCCAATGCATATTCACTCATCATGGAGCCGTGAACGCCCTTGACGCCGGTCAGGACGTAGTCGCGACGAAGACCTTCGACACAGAGCGCTTCAACACCGGCGAAAGTCGATTGCACCCACTCCAAAAACCGTGCCTCCGAGAGAACATTGGCAATCATGGCGGGTTCACCCAATACAATATTGCTGCATCGAATAGCCTGGCGGGCCTTTTCCTCGTGTGCACACGCGACGGCCTCAAGATCGGGAAGTTCGTATTTTCGCAATAATTGAAGATACTTGTCGGCGTTGGCCGTAAGGATAAGTAAATGATTCATTTTTTCTTGGCAAATTTGACTCCCATTTCAAAGGCTTTTTCACAATCTTTTGGAAATATTTCCTTGCGTCGCTCAGCCTTCTTTGCCGGATCAAAGCGTTCCGCAACCACCTTTGAGTAATCCTCAAACTGATAGGTATCGAAGCTAAAAAGCGACTCCGAAGCCCCGAATATCACCCGCAGCGACCTCTCATTAAAGCGGGGATGTTGATCGAATTCCCATTCTTTCATCTGTTCCTCGTTGGCATTCATGGTGTAAATAAACGCGGTATTGATTGTCTTGGGGAAAAGGGTTTGTCGAGGGTCTTGCGGATGGGCATATGGTCTGTATGGAAACATCAAGCGCTCCATAAATGATCTCATCCCTCCGGTGACGGTTCCAAAATAAATCGGCGAGCCCAGGATGATGGCG
>JASFTQ010000127.1:0-11878 GCA_050053515.1 Desulfobacterales bacterium
GATGACCGAAAACCCTTTCGGTTTGATATCCATGGTGTAAATCGAATAGGTATTGACCACAATCGGTTTCCGAAAATAAATGGCCTCTAAAAATGCATTGCCAAAACCCTCGAAGTTGGAAGGATAGGTAATCAAATCGGCATGCGGATAAATGTCTTCGAGGGTGTAAACTTTACGCCCGTTTTTAGTTGTTCCCCTTTTTTCGTCGATGATATTTGACACAAAAATCGTGTCCACTTTCATGAGTTTTGAATACTCTCTCACTCTGCGCTCATAATCATAGCCTTCGTCACCCGAAGCATGCGATATAATGAGTTTGGCTTTCATACCGAGCCGGTGAACAAGTTCAATGGCATGTTCAATTCCTTTGCGCTTTACCACCCGGGTGGGCTGGAGTATAAAAAGTTCATCATCCTCAATGCCAAAGGCTTTTCGGACATCTGCCGTATATTCACTTGCGGGGGGCGGCGGATTCTCAAAATCCATTACATTGGGTATTATGTGTGCCGATATCCCCGTCCTGAGACTGAGTTGGTTATCTGCAGAAGAGTTTATAACCACGTGCTGGATCGAAGGTAAATGCGGCGGAAATGCCATGTTTAACAACTCCCAAACCGCATTGATTTTAAAATGCTGCCGCTCCCAGAAAAAATCGTGGTGATGGGCAATGGCGGGAATGCCGGTTTCGGATATAACTTGGGTAAGGGCAATGCCGAGTGGCAGGTTGAGCGGTATGGTCAGGGCATTTTCAGGAATCAGGAGTTCAATATCAAACTTTTTAATGAACTTGTATATTTGATTCTTTAAAACCCTGGTTAATTGAAATATTTGATCCGTTATTTTGCGAGTACGGGTTCGAACCCCGAAACACTTTCGGTAAATATCCCTGATGACGGGATGCAAAAAGTGGGCCTCTTCCACCAGAAAGGACCGATCCGGCGGGCTATCAAGCTCTCCGGCCAGAAAGTAACAGTTGGCGCCTTCCTGCTCAAAAACATCCGCCCATTTATCAGTTTCCAGTGATACACCATCGGTTCCGGCCAAACGGGTGGAAATGAACCCAACCTTATGCGTTCGACCACAGTAATTACAAACCCCCATAATCTACTCCGCCATCAAATCTGAATTTAACCCCCAAAAGCGCTCTTTATTATCAAACGTCACCGACTGGCCGATATCTGCAAGAGACTTCGCCGAACAAAGTAAGCGCTCATACGGTTTTGCCTTTATAATTATATGAGGGGTCGGGGTATTTTTTTCACGACAAGATGCCGGGTTGTTACCTGCCAAGCCTGACAGCGGCAACTGCCTTGCATTTTACTGCCGGCAATTTAAAACGGTCACTCCGACAAGAACCGACAGCGTGTTTCGCCTTTCTCGGCGGCAATAGCTCCCTGCCCGTTGGAAGAGCCGGGGCGATCAGCTTGTCGTGAAAAAAATACCCCGACCCCTCAATTATATCATGAGCGCCGACAGCTGTAAATTAACCGCATGAACCTATGCGCTCGCCCGGCCGCCATCGAAAATCCCATCACATATCAGGGCTGTACTTCATGATACCGAAAACAGTCAACAGTATGATCGTTAACCATTCCAACCGCCTGCATGAAGGCATAACAAATCACGGGTCCTACGAATTTAAAGCCCCTTTTTTTGAGATCGGTGCTCATGGCAATCGATTCCTTTGTGTGGGCCGGGATTTCTTTCATTGTTTTCCAGCAATTCTGAATGGTGTTCCCGTTTACAAACTGCCAGATATAGGCATCGTACGTTTTGAATTCTTTTTGAACGTTTAAAAAAGCACGAGCGTTTTGGACGACCGCCTCAAGCTTGGTTCGGTTTCTAATCAGTTTCCTGTCGGTCAGCAGTTTTTCGATTTTGGCCGTGTTATAGCTTGCAATCGGGTTCGGATCAAAATTGTCCAAAGCGCTCCTGAAGTTTTCACGTTTTTTCAAGATTATAGACCAGCTCAATCCTGCTTGCAGACCATCGAGGACAAGGTGTTCGAACAGCGCGCGATCATCATGCTGGGGAACTCCCCACTCCGTATCATGATATATCGTGCTTAAAGGGTCTGCCTTGGCCCACTCGCATCTAATTTTCATATTCAACAGTTGGGTGTTTATCCGTGGAATGTCTACTAACTGAATAAGTAGAACCCCAAGGCCGTATCCCCGGGATCCCCGGCATCCATAGAACTGAATTGAAGGCCGATGTTCTGGCCGGATATTTTTCTTACAATGGCTTCTTTCTTGATCAAAGATCTTTGGCTGTCATCCAAACGAAATTCTACCAATAATTTAGCACCCTCATCAAAATCCGGTTTTGAAGCAAGCCTGATTTTCAAACCGGAACGGGACAAATCTTTTACACGCATCACTTTCTTTTCTACCGGACCGTCAGGAACCAGGTGCATGTAAGTGCCTGCCAAATTGACAACCTTGCGATAGTGCCGCCTTCTCTCCAAAACAACCGGGTACGAATGGCCGCACGAGCAATTGACCCTGATCCTAATCTCCTTGTCCATGTTTTTAAATTTTGCGACATCTATAGTCCGCGACTTTTTACACTCGGGGCATTCAAAAACAGCATTGTTACTGGGTGTTACAAATACCTTTTGTGTCATTTTTTATACCTATTTGAGGGGTCGGGGTATTTTTTTCACGACAAGCTGATCGCCCCTTTGTTTCCAACGGGCAGAGGGCTGTTGCCGCCGAGAAAGGCAAAATACGGTGTCGGTTCTTGTTGGAGTGTACGTTTTAAATATCTGGCAGCAAAATACAGGGCAGTTGCCGCTGTCAGGCTTGGCAGGCAACAAGCCGGCATCTTGCCGTGAAAAAAATACCCCGACCCCTCACCTATTTAGCTCTAACCTTTACAGCATTTGCATGCGCTCCTAAATTCTCTGTTTGAGCCAACCGAATGATGTCCTTTGCTTCAATGGAAAATGCTTCTTTGGAATAATGGATCAAACTGGTTTTTTTGACGAAGTGATCCACTGAAAGGGCCGAGGCGAACCTGGCCGTCGATGCGGTGGGCAATACGTGGTTCGGCCCTGCGATGTAATCACCAACGGGCTCCGGTGTGTATTCTCCCACAAATACGGCACCCGCGTTTCGAATCCGACCGATGGTTTCAAAAGGATTCTTGACGTGAAGCTCAAGATGTTCCGGTGCGATTTTGTTGGCAAGTTCCACGGCAACCTCGATGTCCGATACTACAAAGATAGCACCGTAGCGTTCTAAGGCCGTTTTGGCTATATCGCGGCGGTCGAGATTCGGCAACTGCTGCCCAATGGCCCTCTCAACGGCTTCGGCTTTTTCGCGGGAGTCTGTTACCATTATCGCTGAGGCCATCTCGTCGTGTTCAGCCTGGGAGAGAAGATCGGCAGCCGTGAATTCGGGAGTTGCCGTGTGATCAGCGATAACAAGTATCTCACTGGGACCGGCAATCATATCGATTCCGACCGTTCCGGCCACTATTTTTTTGGCAAGGGTCACATAAATATTTCCCGGTCCAACGATAACGTCAACCCTTGGTATTGTCCGGGTGCCATAGGCCAGGGCCGCAATAGCCCAGGCACCCCCCACTTTGTATATGGCATCGACGCCTGCTTTTTGCGCTGCCACCAATAAATGGGCGTTTATCTTACCATCGGATTGGGGCGGTGTTACCATGATAACTTTTCCGACACCGGCAATGCGGGCAGGAATAACCCCCATTAAAACAGAGGAGACCAGGGGGATTTTTCCACCTTTACCACCCGGTACATAGACGCCCGCGGCATCGACGGGATTCACCAACTGACCCAGAAGGGTACCCGGCCTTTGGGTATTGATCCAGGATTTTGGCGCCTGTAGCCGGTGAAAGGCCTCTATCTGGGAGGTGGCCCGGTTAAGGGCCCGTTTAAAGCCACGATCAACTTTTTTAACCGCCCCTTGCAGTTCCTGATCGGTGACCTTTAAGGATTCAACTTTCAGATTCGGCGCGTCAAATCGTTGGGTATATTCGATCAAAGCCTTGTCACCCTTCTTTTTTACGTCTTGTACAATCCGATTGACGTCAGAGAGATCCTTTTTTTTATATCTAAGACCGCGGTTGACGATTGAATTCACCCGTGCCGCTGCGGCATTCGATGGATAATGATAGATTTTCATATGCTGTGTGTTCTTTCGGACACCCGTTAAATGGTTTGCTTAGATTTCACATTTGCCTTACGGCAATTGGCCGCCTTTTGTCAATACATCTTGCAAAAACGACATGGAGAAAGGGGGCTATCCCCGGTCCGAATATTTCATGAATGGCCACATCAGATACAGGTTGACATATCCTATACTATCTGCGCAAATATACATTTGGTATGCGCCTTTTGACGATTGCCACTTAAACGGTTGAAGTTCCTTGCCTTGCTGAGCACAACCTAAGGCAGCTCTTGCAATACCTTTGGCGAGGTTAGAGTGATTGTCAAAACAATATTCCGATTGCCCGAGGTGCAGACAGGGGGTAAATTTTTATCGACAAGCTGATTCCCCCGGTGATTCTAAGCGACAAAAGGTTGTTGCGGCCTGGATGGGCAAACGACAGTGAGTCTTTGTGTTAACCACAGTACTGCAGCTAGTAAGGGGGGGGTAAATTCATAAGAAATGGCCATTTCCGAGCTAAGGGGGCGGTGATTGGGCATCTTGACGACAAAAATTTACCCCCTGCCTGCACCTCTTCATTCTGCTTTATTGCGGAGCATTATTTTGACATCAAATATAAGTGCTGGGAGGAAATGAATGGCCGCAAACAGAATTTATAACTTCAACGCGGGTCCTGCCGCCCTTCCGCTCAGTGTTCTGGAAGAGATTCAAGCGTCATTTTTATGCTTCAGCGGTTCGGGCATGTCGATTACTGAAATCAGCCACCGCTCCAAATGGTTTGATGACATCATTAACGATGCCATCACCCGAGTAAAGCGCCTACTCAATTTGGCTGAAAATTTTCATGTGCTTTTTATCCAGGGCGGCGCCAGCCTTCAATTTTGCATGATCCCCATGAATTTGTTGCCGGACGACAGATCTGCCGACTATGTAGACACGGGAACCTGGTCGACCAAAGCCATCCAAGAGGCCCGAATAATTGGCAAAAACGTTCACGTGGCGGCATCTTCGTCCGACAAGAATTATTCATATATCCCCAAAGAAATCCAATTCAGCGATAATGCAGTATATATTCACATTACCTCGAACAACACGATTAAAGGAACCCAATGGGCGAAATTTCCGGAAACCGCCGGTATTCCGCTCATTGCCGACATGTCGTCGGACGTCATGAGCAAGCCTTTTGATCCGGCACCTTTCGGTCTGATTTATGCCGGCGCCCAAAAAAATATCGGCCCTGCCGGTGTGTGCATGGTGATCGTGCGGGATGACATGTTAACGATGATACCTGATAGGCTGCCGACCATGCTTACCTACAAAACGTATGCCTCCAAAAATTCATTGTTTAACACGCCTCCCTGTTTTGCCATATACACCGTCCAGCTTGTCTTAAAATGGCTGGAAGAAACCATCGGCGGTCTCGAAAAAATGGCAGCCATCAACCGGGAGAAAGCCCGTCGGCTTTATGAGTTCCTGGATTCCAGTAAATTTTATCATACCACAGCCGTACCGGACAGCCGTTCCCTGATGAATGTGACGTTCAGGCTGGCGGATGAAGATCTGGAGAAACGATTTGTCGAATCAGCCCTGCAAAACGGATTCGGTGGCTTGAAGGGGCATAAATCGGTCGGCGGCTGCAGAGCATCCATTTACAACGCCACTACCCTGGAGGCCGTAACCGCCTTAATTGATTTTATGAAGCACTTTGAAAGCAAAAGCGGTTAATATCAGGCAGGCCGCCAAACGCCTTAAATATTAAAGGTGATTTACAGGCAAATTCTTCCGAAATCTTCACCCTGGTTTTACTTGACAATGCACGGCAATCCGAATAAGAACATGCCATTCGCCAATGCGGTATGGTGAAAATTTTTAGATTAAAAACTGTCTTATAAACACTCCAACAACTGTTAGCAGGACAAGGAGGTGCCATATGGACAAAATTTTACGGATCAACATGGGGCCGGACGATGACCCCAAGTACACTGAAGAACCACTGGGAAACTATGCGGGCTTTGGTGGTCGCGGCTTGACTTCGGCAATTGTCAGCAAAGAGGTCCCACCCCTGTGCCATCCGCTTGGGGAAGATAATAAACTGATCATCGCCCCGGGATTGCTGAGCGGTTCAACTGCCGCGATGTCCGGCCGCATCTCCATCGGCTGCAAAAGCCCCCTTACCGGCGGCATTAAGGAAGCCAATGCCGGTGGGCAAGCATCTCAAGTTATGGCACGGTTAGGTTATGCCGCCATTGTGCTGGAAGGCAAGCCCAAAGATGATACCCCGTATAAAGTGTTTATTAACAAGGATGAAGTAAAGATATCACCGCATAACAGTTTAAAGGGCTTAGGAAATTACGACCTTGCTGAAAAGATGAAAGAAGCCCACGGGGAAAAGATTGCCTGTATCTCCATCGGCCCGGCCGGCGAAATGAAAATGGCCGCTGCTTCAGTGGCTTGCACGGATATGGAATTGAGGCCAACAAGGCATGCGGGTCGCGGCGGTGTCGGGGCGGTCATGGGTGCAAAAGGCGTAAAAGTAATCGTGCTCGATGATGCCGGGATGAAGATGAGACAACCGAAAGATCCTGAAAAATTTAAGGAAGCCAATAAGGCTTGGGTTGCCGGTCTGAGAAAACATGCGATTACCGGTGAATCACTTCCCGCTTACGGGACTAATGTATTAACCAACATAATAAACGAGGCCGGCGCTTTTCCAACCAAGAATTTCATGTGGGGCCGGTTTGATGGTGCCAGTAAAATTAGCGGCGAAACCCAGGCAGAAACAGAAAATGCCCGCGGTGGCGAAGGCTCTGCGACCCACGGGTGTCATAGAGGCTGCGTCATACGTTGCTCGGGGACCTATTTTGACAAAGACGGCCGCTACGTGTCCAAGCAGGTCGAATATGAGACGATGTGGGCCCACGGCGCAAATTGCGGCATCGACGACCTGGATGCCATCGCCCAACTGGACCGCCTGGATGACGATTTTGGACTGGACACCATTGAAATGGGGGCAACCATCGCGGTTGCCATGGAAGCCGGAATTGCCGAATTCGGTGATGCCAAAGCAGCCATCAGTTTGATTCATGAGGTAGGTAAAGGAACCCATTTGGGACGCATCCTGGGAAATGGCGCAGCAGTAACTGGAAAAGTCTTCGGTGTTGAGAGGGTACCGGTGGTCAAAAACCAGTCCATGCCGGCCTATGATCCCCGGGCAGTGCAGGGTATAGGTGTAACCTATGCCACCACCACCATGGGAGCCGATCACACGGCCGGTTATTCGGTGACAGCAAATATCCTTGACGTCGGCGGAACGGTGGACCCTTTAAAACCGGAGGGGCAGATCGAGCTTGCCAGGAACCTGCAGATCGCGACGGCCATGCTCACAGATTCGACCGGGATGTGTTTGTTTATCGCATTTGCAATCCTGGATCAGCCGGACACGTTCCAAGCCCTCGTCGATTTGATAAACGCTTTCACAGGTCAGAGCCTCACGGCAGAGGACCTCACAGAGCAAGGAAAATCTATCCTTAAAATGGAAAGAGATTTCAATACCCGGGCCGGCTTTACAGAAAAGGATGACCGGTTGCCCGAATACTTCAAAAAAGAAGCACTGCCGCCTCATAATGTGACATTCCAGGTAAAAGATGAAGATCTTGATCAGGTTTTCAACTGGTAACCGATATTACATTAGTTTTTGAATATATGGGGAGCTCTTCGAAAGGACTCCCCATTTTTCTGCCTGGTGGGTAATAAACTGTCAGAAATTTGGGGTTGGGTATGGAATATTTTGATCCATCCAAGCCGAAAGCCTCAATTGGAAATCCATCTGAGGCAAATCTCAGATTGGTCGTCGGAAAGGATCTGGTGCCAAGTTTCTATAGGCTTATGGCGCAGGGTTTTACCGTGGATGCTCGGGGAGGCTGTACCATCAAAGAACTGCTCTGCCGGCAATTTGGTATTCCCGAGCCGTATTTAGAAAAAAGAATTCAAACCATTTTTTTAGATGGAAAAGCTGTCGATAATGTCAGTGCCGCCATAGTCAGAGATGGGTCAACGCTTGCTCTCTCTGCAGCCATGCCGGGTCTCGTCGGTGCCATGTTACGCAAAGGCGGCTATTATTCAGTGATGCGGGATCAAATCTCTCACCCCATAGAAGGCATAACAAATAATGGCCGAACAGGTAAGTTAAAGCTGAAACTTTTTAATCTGACCGCCAAAGAAATCGGTCCGTTTTTTCTGGCGCGGGGCATCTGGGTCTCTGGCACTGACCTGGAGAATATTTTAAGCGATTACCGGCATGATTTTCGGACCGGATGCCGACTGGCAGAATTAAACAATGAAAAACTATCTATGGAGAAACTTTTCCAAATAAATTGGCGGAAGAAGGCTGTCTTGCTGCGGGTCGAAGTAAATTAAAATGGATAGAAGATTATGGTTGAGGTTCATTTTTACGGTAAATTACGCCGATATGCAGACAATATAAACACCGCTAAAGGTTATGTCACAAGTATATCGCCGCATGCAGACGAAACGGTTGAGTCTCTTTTGGCCCATGTGGGAGTACCTGCTGAAGAAATTTACAGTATCTTTTTGAATGGCAAACTGTTGGCGGCACGAAGCGGCATGGCGCGATGGATCGGATATCAACAAATTCGTGGCAATCCATTCGACTGGAATTTAAATGTACCGGTGAGGCCGGGTGATCGAATTGGGCTTTTCGGCCGAGATATGGCAGCGCTTGTCATTTGATCGCAATAATTTACTAGGACTCCAACGGCCAACGCCTTGGATCTGCAGCATCCCCGAATTTTGCGGCATTAGGCTCTAATTAACCCATCTTAACCACCCCCGACCGGTGGAAAGACACCCAGCCGACTACCTTCTTTTAATACCGTATCAAGGTTGGAATGCATACCGTCCAGAAATATCAATTTGGCGGACTTCTCCGGCACCCCCAGTTTTTGCAGCAGGTCACCAATCGTGGCGCCCTCTCTGACATCAACCACATGGGCCGGCCCTTTGCTTCCATCCGGCATATATCTTGAAAGGGTTGCGTAAAGATTAACTTCGATTTTCATTTTCGAGACCTCTATCCCCCCATTTGATCCCGATGATGATATAAACCACCTGGATTGTAGCGGCAGGCCAGTGCTGTTTATTAATATATCCGTCAGCGGATTTTCTTTCAAGCGATTTTGTTATCGCCCCACAAAAATAAAAAGGGCACTTCCTCACCGTTCCGAGTAAGTGCCCTTTTTTGAATCAGAATGGTTGAGCTAAATTACCGTGACATTCACTGCCGCAGGACCTTTTTGGCCCTGCTCTATGTCGAAGGTAACCTGGTCGCCTTCATTGAGGGCTTTGAAACCGGTTGTATTGATTCCTGAGTAATGAACAAATACATCCGGTCCGTCTTCCTGCTCGATAAAGCCGTAACCTTTACCGCTATTGAACCATTTTACAATTCCATCAGCCATGGTAACATCCTCCTTTCTAAAATTTCTCAAGGTCCCAAACTGGAGGTTGCCACTAGGCCGGGTAAATCTTTCCTTCAGAACGAAACCGGCCCGCCAAATAAGGACGGGCCTTTATTGATTGGATATATAATAATCGATTTCAAAAAAAAATCAAGCAGGTTGTGCGTTTTTTTTAATTTACCCCCTGCCCGGGCCTGTGAAATCGGAAAATTATAGAAAGAATCATTCTATGTGTAAAAAGAATTCTGAGATAATGTCAATCATCTCATGGGGTCTTTCCATGGGTATCAGATGGCCGGCAGCGGGAATGAGCTGATAAGTGGCATTGGGAAACAGCGAGGCTGCTTTTTTCAGATCGATGACCGTTCGGTTGGCACTGTTTTGGCCTTCGATAATCTTGACCGGGCAAGCCACCCTGGGAAGCATGGGCCAGGGATCATAGGGCATGCCCCCCATAAAGAGCGAGGCTTCTTTTTGGGGCGCACAGGTCAGCTGCAGGCCTCCGGTCTCACCCGGTACCATGCCGTATTTGATGTACAGATCCAGCATTTCATCATCCCAATTCTTAAAAAGCTCTCTGGACTTCAAGTATTTGCGGGCCTGGCGTGCATCATCCCAAAAGTTACGCCGTTTGATGGACCTACTGGCCAGGGGGTGTTCTTCCACGGAAATCTGGATCTTATAAAAATCCTGGGGTAAAAAAATCGGCTCAATCAATATCATCCCGGCGGCTTTGGGGCCGTAAACGGCCTCCGCCATCGCCATGACCGTGGCACCCATGGAATGTCCCACCAGAAAGGCGTGGTCGATGTCGAGCCGGTCGCACAGCCGGCAGAGATCATCGGCCAGTTTCATCCAGCTCAGACCGCCTTTGGCCGGATCGGTTTCGCGGTGATCACAAAAATAAGGGGCAATTATGTTAAAATTATCCGTCAACTCACGGGCGATGGGATGCCACAACCAGGGTAAAAACCCCGTGGCGTGCAGCAAAATAAGGGTCGGCCCCTCACCTTCATAAAAAAGGTATTGTAAATCCGCGTCACCGATATCCTGCGAGCGGATTGTTGGATCAGTTTTATTCTTCACCTTAATCACAAAGTTCAAAAAGCGCTGCAGCCCCCATACCGCCGCCGATGCACATGGACTCCACGCCGTATTTGACATTCTTGGCCTGCATGTTGGCAAGCAAGGTGGCACAGAGCTTGGCCCCGGTGCAACCCAGCGGGTGGCCCAGAGCAATGGCACCGCCGTTGATATTGATCTTGTCCGGGTCAAGACCGAGTTCGCGGATGCAATACAGGGCCTGGGAGGCAAAGGCTTCATTGATTTCAAAAAGTCCGATATCTTTGACATCCATTCCGGTAAGCTTCATGAGCTTGGGGATGGCATAGCGCGGTCCCACACCCATTTCATCCGGTTTACAACCAATGGTGGTGTAGCTTTTAAATTTGGCAATCGGCTTTAGAGCCAGCTCGTCAACTTTATCCTTTGACATGACAACGGTCGCCGCCGCGCCGTCGGTTGTCTGGGAGGAGTTGCCGGCGGTGACGGTTCCGTTAAGCGCAAATGCCGGTCTGAGGTTGGCCAGGCCCTCTAAAGTGGTGTCTGCGCGTATGCCATCGTCGAAATCCTGGCTGAAAGTTTCCTTTTTGTAAGTACCGTCCGGCTGTTGGACAAACCGGGCGGCCGGTGTCGGTACCAGTTCAGCATACAGATTCTTTTCCTTGGCGATGGCCGCTTTCATCTGTGAATGGTAGGCAAACTCATCCTGGTCCTGCCGGGTGACGTTATATCTTTTGGCGACATTTTCCGCCGTAATTCCCATGGACACGTAGAGTTCGGCGTGTTTCTTGGTATATTCGGGGTGGGGTCTGGGCATGTACCCCCCCATGGGGACATAGGTCATTGATTCCACACCACCGCCGATGGTGATATCCGACCAGCCCGCCATTACCCGCAACGACGCCAGCGCGATGGCTTCCAGGCCCGAGGAGCAGAACCGGTTGACCGTAGCGCCGGTGACCGCAGCCGGAAAACCGGCGATTTGATTCACCAATCGTCCGATGTTCAGTCCCTGCTCGGCTTCCGGGAAGGCGCAACCGATCATGATATCATCGACGTCTTTTTTTGCGAGATTCGGTGTTTTTTCTACGGCAGCAGAAAGAATGAAGGCCAGCAGGTCTTCGGGCCGGGTGTCCTTGAAGGCCCCCTTGTTGCGCTTGCAGCCCGGGGTTCGAACGGATGTCACGATGTAGGCAT
>JASFTQ010000128.1:0-11829 GCA_050053515.1 Desulfobacterales bacterium
AGCGGTTTTAATTACCTCAAGGGTCGGGGTATTTTTTTCACGGCAAGATGCCGGGTTGTTGCCTGCCAAGCCAGACAGCGGCAACTGCCGTGCATTTTACCGCCGGCCATTTAAAACGCTCATGCCAACAATAAGCGACGCCGTGTTTTGCCTCTCTCGGCGGCAATCGCCCCCTGCCCTATAGCAGCGGCGGGGCGATCATCTTGTCGTGAAAAAAACACCCCGACCCCTTAACTGAATTGTTAAACACGATTATGTATAATTTTTTATATCACTGCAGCGTTTACGTTCCCGTGTGGCCGAAGCCACCACCGCTGCGATCGGTCGGCGGGAGGCGGTCTACGACCTTCAACGTTGCCTGATACACCCTGTTGATCACCATTTGAGCAATTCGATCTCCCCGACGCACGGTATAGTTTTCATGGCCGAGGTTGATAACGGCTATTTTTACTTCTCCGCGATAATCTGCATCGATAGTGCCGGGAGAATTTATCAGTCCAATTCCATGGTTTATGGCCAAACCGCTGCGCGGTCGTATCTGGGCTTCATACCCCTCCGGCAAAGCCATCGCAAAACCGGTAGGAATAAGGGACATCGTTCCCGGCCGGGTAACCACGGGCGCGTCCACCGCAGCGTAGATATCCATTCCCGCTGCCTGGAGGGTCATATAGCATGGAAGGGGTATATCTTTGTCCTGATTGGGCCGTAAACGAACAAGTTTAATGACGGGGACATCGGCCACAGCTCAACTCCCCAACAGATCGATAAAAGCCTCTTTGTCCGTGAATGCTCCCAGAGTGGTCAATCCAATTCGATTTCTTTGGATGAGTGACTCTGCCAGATGGATAATATCTTCATCGGTGACCGATTCAATATGATCCATCACGGTTTGCAGGGGGATGTGGTGTCCAAAATTGATCTCATTTTGCGCCAGACGAACCATTTGGCTATCGATGCTCTCCGATGCAAGCAATAGGTTACCCTTTGTGTAGTCTATGGCATCTTTGAGCTCCGTGCTGTCGACGCGGCTCTTTTTGAGTTCATCCATCTCCTTTAAAATCAATTTTGTTGCTTCGAGAACATGGTTCGGTTGGACGGCAACATAAGCGCCGAAAATGCCGGTATCAACAAAGGAAGAGATATAGGAATATACGGCATACGCCAATCCTCTGCCTTCCCGTATTTTTTGAAATAGCCTCGAACTCATGTTGCCCCCCAAAATGGTATTCAGCAAGGAGAAGGCATAGCGATGCGGATCAGTTATAGAAATTCCTTTGGTTCCCAAACAGATATGGACCTGTTCCAGGTCTCGATGATGAATATTGACTTGAGGATGGCACCTGGGCGTCGTCCGCCTCGGAAGTCCGTTTCCCGGTATGACGGATTCGAAAGCAGGCTGAACCAGCTCGACCAAGTTTTGGTGGGAGATATTGCCGGCAGCTGATATGACGATATGGTCGGGTTGATAGAAGCGATGGAAAAATTTTTTAATACTGGCGGCAGTGAATCGAACGACATTTTCACGGGTGCCCAGAATCGAACGCCCCAGCGGGTTGTTACCCCAATAAGTATTGCTCGAGAGGATATGAACATATTCTTCGGGGTTGTCTTCGACCATGTTGATTTCCTGAAAGATCACCGGCCGCTCTTTTTCAACTTCTTTATCATCGAAGATGGAGTTTAAAAAGATATCTGAGAGAATATCCACCATGATTTCCAAATGGGCATCGATGACTCTGGCGTGGTAGCACGTGTATTCAAAGCTCGTGAAAGCGTTGGTTTGCCCGCCGATGGCGTCGAATGCCTTTGCTATTTGAAACGCGGTCCGTTTCCGGGTCCCTTTGAAAATCATGTGTTCGATCATGTGGGAAAGTCCGTTTTCAGACGGCAATTCATCCCGGGCACCCACATTCACCCACACTCCCATTGAAACACTGCGAGCATAGGGCATCCTTTTAGTGACAATCCGGATGCCGTTATTGAGGATTGTTTTATTTACTGCCCCCGCCATGGTCCTCTTCCTGCACGGCTTTGTGACTCAGCCGAATCTTGCCATCACGGCTGATTTCAAGCACCTTGACCTTGATTTTATCCCCCTGTTTGACAACGTCCGAAACATTGGTGATCCGACGGTTGGCCAGCTGGGAGATATGAACCAGCCCGTCCGTGCCCGGTAATATCTGAACAAAGGCTCCAAAATCCATCACCTTTATGACGGTTCCGTCATAGGTCTGTCCGACCTCCGGCTCCATGGCGATATCGTCGATCAACTTTTGAGCGGCATCGGCATCTTCCTTACAGTAAGCAGCGATCTTAACCAAGCCGGAATCTTCAATTTCAATTCGGGTATTGGTTTCGTTTTGAATCGATCGAATCGTTTTGCCAAGAGGGCCTATGATTTCTCTGATTTTGTCCGGGTTAACCTTCAAGGTGATCATTTTGGGGGCGTAGGGGGAAATTTCCTTGCGGGATTCATCAATGGTTTCCAGCATTTTTTCAAGGATAAACAACCGCCCCACGCGCGCCTGCTCCAGAGCCTTTTCCATGATGTCGCGGGAGAGTTCATGGATTTTGATATCCATCTGAAGCGCGGTAATACCGTCTTGGGTACCGGCCACCTTAAAATCCATGTCGCCGGTGTGATCTTCGTCCCCCAGAATGTCGGACAGTATAACCACCTGATCGCCATCTGAAACGAGTCCCATGGCAATGCCGGCAACAGGAGCTTTGATCGGCACACCACCATCCATCAGCGCCATCGTTCCGGCACACACCGTGCCCATGGATGAGGAACCGTTTGATTCCAGTACTTCTGAAACGAGGCGGATGGTATAATCAAATTCTTCTTTTGGGGGCAAAATCCTTTCCAAAGCCCGGGTCGACAGACCCCCATGACCGATATCTCGCCGGGAAGGGCCTCCGATTCGCTTGACTTCCCCCACGGAGTAAGGGGGAAAATTATAGTGAAGCATGAAAGGCCTGAACTCCTCGCCGCTGAGGGTTTCCACCCGTTGTTCATCATGACCCGATCCCAGGGTTAGCACACCGAGCACCTGGGTTTCACCGCGCGTAAACAGAGCGCTGCCGTGAGGTCTGGTGAGTATGCTGGTTTCACAGGTAATAGGTCTGATTTCGTCAAATTTTCTATTATCGATTCGGCGGCCCTCGTTCAGGACGAGACGGCGACATGTTGATTTTTGAAGATCATCTAAAATTGCGTAAACTTCCTCTGTGCGATCGGCGTAAACTTCGTCCAGACTTTCCACCACCTCGGCCGTAATCTCATTCAAGGCGGCACGACGGTTTAATTTTTCAGGAATTAACAACGCATCACGCATTCGCGATTTTAGGCGTTGCTCAATAATGTCAGCCAGCTCCGGATCTCTTTGTGGGGGTGCAAATGGGCGTTTGGCCACCCCGGCGGCCTCCTTTAATTTTTCCTGAAGCTCGATAAGCGGCTGCATCGACTCGTGACCGAAATATATGGCCTCCAACATATCGGTTTCTTTAACAATGTTGGCTCCCGCCTCCACCATCACGACGCCTGTTTTAGAACCGGCCACAACGAGATTGATATCAGATTCTTCCCATTGGCTGATGGTTGGATTTATCAAAAACTGATTGTCTATGCGTCCGACACGGACGCATGCAATTGGCCCTTCGAAAGGAATGTCGGAAATCGTAAGTGCAGCCGAAGCCCCATTCATGGCCAATGTGTCCGGATCATTTTCCTGATCCATAGACAAAACCGTGGCGATAACCTGGGTCTCATAGCGATAATTTTTGGGGAAAAGGGGTCTAATCGGACGGTCAATCAGGCGTGCCGTCAGGGTTTCCTTTTCACTGGGCCGGCCGATTTCCCGTCTAAAATAATTGCCCGGTATGCGGCCGGCAGCATAAATTTTTTCCTGATATTCGACGGTAAGCGGTAAAAAATCCCCGGGTCGCTCTTCTTTTGCCGATACAGCGGTTACAAGGACAATGGTTTCTCCATATTGTACGACCACCGATCCGGACGCCTGTTTGGCGACTTTACCTGTTTGAATACTCAATGGCTTTCCGCCAAGCGCGGCGTTTAATGTAATTTCCATATTTTTCTCCTAAAAAATTAAGCGACCCGAACATCCCTCTTTGTGCCTATTGGTCGCTTAATGTCCATCATTAATTAATCGTTTTGCAAAATTTTCAGACACGCGTTTCTGTCGCCGTGCGAACCCAACGGGCGTCAGGGGTTGAAAGTCTTTCATTCTCGGGTGTGGTTGTCTACCGTTTAAGCCCAAGGGTGTCGATGATGGCTCTGTAGCGCTTGATATCTTTGTTTTTTACATAGTTTAACAGTCTGCGGCGCCTGCCGACCAGCATCAGCAAACCTCTTCTGGAATGGTGGTCTTTTTTGTGCACTTTTAAATGTTCGGTCAGATAGGTGATGCGGTGGGTCAGAAGACCGACTTGAACCTCCGGAGATCCCGTGTCACTTTCATGCAACTTGAATTGCTCGATGAGTTTCTTTTTTTCCTGCGTTGTAAAAACCACTTTCTTTTGGCCTCCTTATCACTAGCTGTTTGAATGTTTACTCAATCTGGGGTCGGGGCATTTTTTGCACGACAAGATGCCGGGTTATCGCTTGCCGTGTCTAATGGCGGCAACACCCTTACATTTTGCTCCCTGCTGATGACGCCCCGTCACTTTCCCCAGAACCGACACCGCAGTTTGCCTTTCCGAGCGGCATTAGCCTCCTGCCAGTTGAAGCCAGCGGGGCGCTCATCTTGTCGTGCAAAAAATGCCCCGGCTCCTGAACTAATTTGGAAAGACACAGCAATAGTGTAAATTATCATCTGCCGGGGTCTGTTTCATCACGGCGATCAGTTGGTTGTCGCTATCGATGAATTTGATAAAACCTTCGGGTCCGTGGAACAGCCTCGGATTTAGCTCCTTTTTTTGGACTCGCATGCCCCGCTTTATTTTTGAGGCCAAATTTTCGTCCGCCGCCACCGCCGATATACCGCGTAAAGCATCTGCCATGCTGAACATCTGCGCTGCAACACCACCGTTTAAAACGCGTTTTTCAAGTTCATATAAAGGTACGGTTTCATCGATTGAAAAACCGCAGCATTCAATTCGCCGCAATTCTTTGAGATGGCCGCCACAGCCTAAGGCGTTTCCGATATCCGCGCAAAGCGTTCTGATGTAGGTGCCTGCCGAGCACCACACGTCAAAGCTTACCAACGGCAAGTTTATTTCAAGCGGCTGAATTGATGCAATATGCACCCGCCGCGGTGGTTTCTGAACCGGCCTGCCCCAGCGGGCATACCGGTATAGCGGAATCCCTTTATATTTTAATGCCGAATAATACGGTGGTGTTTGGTTAATGGTTCCCTCAAACTTTTTGATGGCAGCATGTATCATTTCATCCGAAAAAGCAATGGGCTCGCAGCGGGCTGTCACTTTTCCGCTTGAATCCTGCGTTTCTGTCTGAACGCCGAGATGCAGGACGGCGGTGTATTTTTTACTTCCGTCCAAAAAAAATCGGGCCAATTTTGTCGCCCTGTTGATACAACACACCAGCACACCGGTTGCAAAGGGATCAAGGGTGCCGGTGTGCCCGGCTTTTTTAGCCTTGAGAACGCTTTTGACGAAGGCAACAGCCTTGGCAGATGAGATATGTGCGGGTTTATCGATAACGATGACGCCGCTTTGACGATCTTTATCCAAATTAACCTTATCCAGCAATTCACAGTTTATTTGCGATGTTGATAATCTCGGTTTTCAAGTTGGCCAGTGACGTTTCGACACCAAATCCGGCCGCAGTCGAATGGCCGCCCCCTCCGTAAACAGCGGCAATGGCCGCCACATCCACTGTGCCATCCGAGCGGAGGCTGACATGAAATTGATTGAGGTGGCTTGGCCTTTCGGTCCCGTTTTTATGTTCTTGGATCAAGGCCGCCACTTTGACATCTTCAATACGTCGGGCATAATGAATCATGCCGTCGGCGTCTTCGGGCTGGGTCCCTGTCTGTTTCAGCATATCCTGTGTGATCGTCATAATCGACAATTTGCCGTTGCCGGATATCTCGATCGAATCAAGGGCCAGATTCAAAAGCTTGATTCGCCCCAGAGAGTAAGTTCCATAAACATGTTGGGCAATGTCATAGGGTTGCACACCCCTTTCCGTCATTTCTTTGCAAATAGCGAATGCCGCCTTATTGGTGTTTGAAAAGCGAAACGAACCGGTGTCGGTTAAAATGCCGGTATAAATAGCGCTGGCAATCGTATGGTCGATGGAAATTTCGAGCTTTCTGATCAAGCGATAGACAATTTCAGCGGTTGAACAGGCAAACGTATCCACCAGCTGAAAATGACCGAAGCCTGTGTTGGTAATATGATGATCAATGTTGATGATCCGCGGGACCTCCTTGACGATGGAAACAGCTTTGCCGATTCGCTCCATGTCGCTGCAATCTAAAATAACTGCGGTGTCGAATCCAGCCGTGTGTCGAATGTGCCGGGTTATCCGGTCCACCGAAGGCAGAAATCGATATACGGCTGGTATGGGACTATCATTGTGCAGACTCACTTCGGTATTGATCGCCTCAAGGGCACAGCCCATGGCGATCAAGGATCCCACCGCATCGCCATCCGGGTTGCAGTGTGAAACGATTAAAACATGTCTACTGTCGCGGAGGTGCTTTAATATTTGCCTCATCTTCCATTCTAACCCGATCGAGTAATTTATCTATTTCCGCTCCATGGTCCAGGGTTTTATCATAAATAAACTGAATATCCGGCATGTAGCGCAAACCGAGCCGCTGCGAGAGTGCCCGTTTGAGATACCCCAAGGCACTCTTAAATCCTTGCTCTGCCGATTCAAGGTTTTTTTTCCCGGCCGATGTCGAGAAGTAAATACGGGCTAAACGCAAATCCCGCGTCATTTTAACACCGGTTATCGTTATCATTTCAAGCCTTGGATCTTTTACCTGTTTTTGTAATATTTCAGAAAGGGCTTTTTGAATCAGGCCGCCGACTCTATCGGCGCGGGCAAACGGGATCATATGTTGAAAATCTCCATTTCCAAATCGACTATTTCAGCCAGTCCCATGGCATCTGCCATATTAAAAATTTTATCTATTTTTGAGTTTAACATTTTTTTATCATTGCCGACCAGCGAAAAACCAATTTCTGATTTTTGATAAACATCGTTTGAGCCGACTTCAGCGACAGAAGCATTGAAATTATTGCGTAGTTGGTTAATGATGGCTTTTACGATTCTTCTTTTACCTTTCAAAGAACGGCAGCCATGCAGTCTCAGGGTGATAATGCCGATACCGACAACCATTTATCCGTTCCAGGTCCCGGGTTGAGATTTACGAAGAAGAACAACAGCCATTCGATATGATGGATTTCTCGCCCGCTGGATCGGAATCCGCCGGATTCACTGTCGACCTGTGGGCGCGGCTTCGACACGGCTGTCTTCGACCCCGAGCTCAGACCGAAGGGAGCTGGTTGCAGGCCAGCCGAAATCGAAACGGATGATTATTCAACCTCTGGTTTGATCTCTTCCAGATAATAGCTTTCGAGCGTGTCACCGACTTTGATATCATTGTAATTTTCAATGCCCACACCGCATTCATAACCGTTGGAAACTTCTTTGACATCGTCTTTATAACGCCTCAACGATGAATTCCGGCCGTCATAAAGCACAACACCGTCTCTCAGAACCCGTATGGGTTGGCCCCGCTCAATCTTCCCATCGGTGACGTAGCAGCCTGCAATCGTGCCGACTTTTGGTACGTGAAATGTCTCGCGAACCTCAGCCCTGCCGATAATCCGCTCTTCGAAGGTTGATGCCATCATACCAGCGATGGCGTCTTTGATGTTTTTGATGACATCATAGATCACGTTGTAAAAACGCATATCAACCTGTTCTTCGTTGGCCAGAGATTGGACCTTCAAAGAGGGCCGGACGTTAAAGCCGATGATGATGGCATCTGAAACAGACGCCAGTGAAACGTCGGTTTCGGTGATTGTTCCTGTACCCGAATGGACAATATTTATTATAACCTCCGGATTTGAAAGCCCTGTCAATGAATCCGATAAGGCCTCGATAGATCCGTGCACGTCCGCTTTTATAATGAGATTGAGGTCTTTGACCTCACCTTCCTGCATTTTTTCGTACAGACTCTCGAGGCTAAGCCTGCTGGTTTTAGCCAGTTCCTTGGAGCGGTGTTTCTGAATACGGTGTTCGCTGACCTGTTTGGCGTCTTTTTCATCCTTTAATGCAATCAACTCATCCCCTGCCATCGGCACCCCGGTAAGGCCGATAACCTCCACTGGAATTGCTGGTCCGGCTGACTCGACCTGCACACCGCGATCGTTGAGCAAAGCTCTGATTCTTCCGTAATATACCCCGCAAACGACCGAATCCCCGGCGCGTAGGGTCCCATCCTGCACAAGCACGGTTGCCACAGCACCCCTGCCGGGATCTATCTTGGATTCAACGACATAGCCCTTGGCCAATTTATTGGGATTGGCTTTTAACTCCAGAACTTCAGACTGCAGCAGAATCATTTCGAGCAACTCATCGATACCAAGATTCTGTTTAGCGGATACTTTGACAAAAATGGTGTCCCCTCCCCAGTCTTCGGCGTTAAGGCCCACTTCTGATAGTTCTCGATAAACGCGTTCCGGATCCGCATTGGCTTTGTCGATTTTATTGACGGCAACGATTATCGGAACCCCGGCCGCTCTGGAATGGTTGATGGCTTCCAGTGTTTGGGGCATCACCCCGTCATCGGCGGCAACGACCAGAACAACAATGTCCGTCACCATGGCCCCTCGAGCCCGCATGGCTGTAAAAGCCTCATGGCCGGGGGTGTCCAGAAAAGCAATTTGACCTTTATCCGTATTGACAAGGTAGGCGCCGATGTGTTGTGTGATGCCGCCGGCCTCGAAGTCCGTAATCCTGGTTTTTCGAATAACATCCAGCAGCGAGGTTTTTCCATGATCGACATGTCCCATGATCGTTACCACCGGGGGTCTTGCGATGAGTTTGTCAGGATCATCTTTCTCCTCTTTTATAATAGCTTCTTCCTCAAAGGCGGCCCGCTCAACATCATAATCGAATTCTGCAGCTACGAGCACGGCTGTGTCAAAATCTATCGTTTGATTTACCGTTGCCATAACGCCCATGGACATGAGTGTTTTGATCATTTCACCGGCCTTTATACCCATGCGCTTGGCCAGATCCGATAGGACAATCGTCTCGTCGATTTTTATTCTGCGTTTTATAGCCTTGGCCGTGGTGATTTGGGTTTTTTGGGCAGCAGCCGGGGACTTGATCTTAACCGCTTTTTTGGGTTTTCTAGATCGACGGCCCCGGACGTAGAGATCTTCTCCTTCAACAACTTCTTTGCGGCGAAATGAAATTTTCTTTTTGAGAAATTTTTTATCAACTTCTGCATCTTCTGTTTTTTTCTTGCGTTTCTTTTTTCTTGTCTCTTTGGCCTCTTCCTCTGTCGGCGGTAACGGTTCTGCCTTCTTGGATATCGATTTAACACCGGCTGCCGGCTTTAAGTCATCAGGGGCTTCTTCGGGGGCAGGTTTTACTTTCGGTCTGGCCGGCAGTTTGATAATCTTGGCAGCCGGTTCTTTCTTTATTGGCTTCTTAACTCGTTTTTTGACTTCTATTTCCGATGCCGGAGGTCGTTTTTCAGGTGTCTCGGAAACGGCAGGTTCCTCTTCAGCTGCTGTTATCGGTTCCGTAATGACGGGCTCCTCAGTTTCTGAGGGAATATCCTCTTGGGGTGCATCTTCGGGAGCCGTTACTTTTGCGGCGGGAGGTGTGGCGTCGATCTCGTCCTCGCGCGGGACTGCAGCGGATATCTCAGCTTCTTCTTTTTCTTCTTCGATTTCCGTTTCACGCTGTGTCTCCGGCTCGGCAATTTCTTCCAGCGGAACCGTCCTTTTTCTTCTTCGAATAACGGTTGGCTTTATGCGGGTTTCGACGATTTCTTCAGCTTTTTGGCCGAACAAGCTGGCCTTTATTTGCGCCACCGCATCTTGATCCAGAGAACTCATATGGTTTTTTATGGTGATATCCATATCCCTTATCTTATCGATAAGCAGTTTGTTTGTCATGTTAAGATCTCTGGCAAGTTCATAAACTCTGATCTTGGTCATGCATTCCCCCAAGGTATTCTTCTATAAGATTTTTATTGGAAGTTGTTTACCATCTAAAATTTTACAGCCGGTCCTATAAAAGAGGGTTCCCAACTATTTCAGGGGTCGGGGTATTTTTTTCACGACAAGCTGATCGCCCCCGTGCTTCCAACGGACAGAAGGCTATTGCCGCCGTGAAAGGCAAAACACGGCCACGGTTGTTGCTGGCCTGAATCTTTTAAATCGCCGGCAGTAAAATGCAAGGCAGTTGCCGCTGTCAGGATCGGCAGGCAACAACCCGGCATCTTGCCGTGAAAAAAATACCCCGACTCCTCAACTATTTGCTCTCTGCTTCAATATTGTCTTCAGGCGGTGTCTGTTCAGACCAATCCGTCTCAACCGCATCAACGGTGATCTGAGATTCATCCGCATCACGGGCTTCTTCCATCTGTATCTGATTTGCAACGGCTTCCCGAGCTGCGGCAATCAATTTAGAGGCTTTCTCTTCACCGATTCCTCTAATTTGGACCAGATCTTCTATCGCGGCATTACTGATCTCTTCAGCGGAGAAAAAGCCTCTTTCGTATAGGGCATCAGCCATACTGATTCCGATGCCGGGCAGAGCCACCAGGGATTCATAACCGGATTGCATCGTTTCACTGTACAGCGATTCACTTTTGACATCCAAATGCCACCCCGTAAGTTTGGAGGCGAGCCGTACATTCTGGCCGCGCTTACCAATGGCGATGGAGAGGAATTCATCCGGCACAATGACTTCCATCGAGCTGTTTTCCTCATCTATAATGACTCGAGATATCTCAGCCGGTGCCAGTGCATTACATACAAATTTAGCTGCATCCAGATGCCAGGAAATGATGTCTATTTTCTCTCCCCGGAGTTCTTGGACCACATTTTGAACACGGCTGCCTTTCATTCCCACACAAGCGCCCACCGGGTCTATATCGGAATTGTTGGAAGCAACAGCAATTTTGGCCCGAATACCGGGTTCACGGGCTGCCCCCATAATTGTAACGATTCCCTCGCTAATTTCGGGTACTTCTGTTTTAAAAAGATGAATCAAAAAGTTCGGATGCGTGCGAGATAGAACGATTTGAGGGCCGCGACTATCATGGAGCACATCTAATATATAAGCTCTAATTCGATCTCCTCGACGATAGGTTTCTTTGGGAACTTGTTCACGAGCGGGCACGATGCCTTCGGTTTGGCCTAAATTGACGATGATTTCTCCGCGGTCAATGCGTTGAACGATGCCATGAATAACTTCGCCCTTGCGGTCGATGAAACTGGAATAGACGGCATCCTTCTCGGCGTCTTTTATTTTTTGGATGATAACCTGTTTGGCTGATTGGGCAGCTATTCGACCGAATGTCGATGCGTCCATTTTGGTGCCCAGGCTATCTCCAACCTCACATTCCGGATCGAGTTTTCGACCCTCCTCGAGGCTAATTTGGAGATCCGGTTCCGTGATTTCTTCGGTCACATCCTTAAACTGAAAAACCTCAATTTCTCCGAGTTTCTCGTTATATTGTACTTCAATATCGATTTTGCTGCCAAATTTTTTTCTGGCAGCCGATTTCAGTGCTTCTTCAAGCGCTTTTATCAGAACGTCACGGTCGATCCCTTTATCTCTGCTTACCTGTTCGACGACACGCT
>JASFTQ010000129.1:0-11728 GCA_050053515.1 Desulfobacterales bacterium
ACAACGGATTAAACAGAGTTGTCCAGGAAGGCATTAGCTGGCCCGGTGATCAAAGTGAACTACCGGACTTGGAGTTGCGGCTGTCTATCGGCAGGAAAGTGTTTGGCCCCGATTATACGGAACCTCCATAACAAGAACAGCGATGCGGAGGCAAAAAACCATGAACAAAGAGCAAGCATTACGGGACCAATTGGTGTATCTGCTGGACGGCGGCGGTGCGCATATCAACTTTGCTTCAGCCATAAAAGGGTTTCCGATAAATTATATTGGACAAAAACTCCCCAAGCTTGATCATACGGCTTGGCAGCTGGTGGACCACCTGCGGATTGCTCAATGGGATATCCTGGGGTTTATCAAGAATCCGGACCATGTGTCTCCAGATTACCCTCACGGATACTGGTCGAAGGACCGCGCCCCCGCGGCTGCAGAAGCATGGCAGCTGGCTATCACCGAGTTTTCGAATGATTTGGAGGAAATAAAAAGCCTGGTAGCCGATCCGGAAAATGACCTCTTTTTCCCGTTACCCCATGGCAGCGGGCAGACATTGTTGCGAGAGGCGCTATTGGTCGCCGATCACAACTCCTACCACATCGGTCAACTAGTTGATCTGCGGATGTTACTAAATGTACCTGTCCGTGATTACTAAAAGATAGCCATGTTCGGTGGGGGATAAAGGTTGGAGGGCCGGCCGGGAGAGCTATTTTGCATTGCCCACAGACCGTTAAAGCATTTCAATCCCGAGATCCGGAAATTCTTTTTTAAACTCGCTGGTTAGGCTTTTCAGGATGGTGCTCAGGAGCAGAGCGGTGATGACCGTGCAGGCGCATTTGCCGGGCTGTATCGTGTTGATAAAGACCGATAGTTTTCGGCGGACTTTATTGTAGCGCACCTTTTTGACCAGCCCCAACTGGGAGATACTCAGCTGGCTTTCAGGCTCTTTTACGCGATCGAGAACCGCCTCTATTTTTTGTGCCATCCCAGGGTCCATGCAATAACCATAATCCAATCGTTTCCATGTGTCAAATTAAAGTGATATCGTTAATCGGACAATGTTTTTTGGCTCGCTTTCACGGATTGCTGTCCATCATTGCAGAATGTGAATGATTTTATTGCAATCATTCACATTCCTCATGTAGAATATATTGCAACTGGGCAGACCCATTTGAAATAGCCGCCCCTAAAACAGGTCTGCCCGTTACCAAAATTGCAAAGGAGACCTCATGCGCACCCAGTCTCTGATGGTTGGAATTCTGATCGGCATTTTACTATTGCTGACACCGCTTGCGGGTTTTGCCTACAATCCTGCCTGGCTTCAGGCACATTTGGACGGGACCCTGAATATATCCGGATTTTATCATGGCGTCAGTTTTGCCCCTTTCAAGGGAAAATCACCGGACCATGCGACGATGAGGCTGGCCAGGGATCGTGCCCTGGACGAGTTGTGCTACGCACTTTCGGTTTCGATAAAATCAGAATTTGAAGATCGCATTGTCGGCAAACGGGATTATGAAGAGCAGCAGGTAGCGTCCTCCCTGTTTGTCAGCACGCGGAAGGTTTTATCCGGAGTGGAGCAAAAGGGCAGGTGGCTGGATTCAAAACGGCGGCGCTACTGGGCGCTGGTAACCATTGACAAAAAAAAGGCGGATCATCAGCTGGAGGAACAGAAATTTATCAACGAGGTTGTCGATCGGCTGGAAAACAAACAGGACGAGATTCTTGACGGTATAAAAAAGATAGCGATGTTGCTGGACCAGAATATGCAGCTTTATGCAGAGCGGATGCAACACTTCGAAAAACTCCTTGCGACCATTGATAAAAAAGTCAGCTCCGCAGGAGCTGATACCAAAAATGAGTATGCCTCAATTCAACAAGAAATCAAAGCACTTGAGCAAAACCGCAAAAAGCAGGCCGCAAGATTTGAGAGCGCCCAACAGGCCCAGAGCCAACAAATAGCGGGCATTATGCACCAGAATAAAATGCTGCAGGATCTCTTGATTCAAATTTCCGGCAAGATACAAAAAGATTATTTTTTGGCACTTACCGATGACGATGTCAAACGCAAAGAGAGGACCTCAAAATTTTGGGTGAAAATAGAGCCTGACAAAGGGCAGGGTGCGGATTATTATGCCGCTGATAAAATCCGGTTCCGGGTGCGGGCATCCAAGGGATGCTATATCAAGGTCATATATCTTACGTCTGCGGGGGAAAGTCGTGCAAGCGAGAAAAGGATGAATATACTTCTTTTTCCGAATGAACACGATAGAGACAATTGGATAGAGGCAGGTGAAATAAAGGTCATCGGAAAGCACGGAGAGCTCGAGATCCAGCCGCCTTTTGGCAAAGATGTCGTTACCGTAATTGCCTCCGAGAAACAGTTCACGGATCTTGAAGAAAATTTAAAGCAGGCCGCCGGCAATTATTATTCTGTAGTTACCGGCAATACGCGCGATGCGATTCGGGTTCGCGGCCTGGGAGTGGTACAACCTGCAACCAGCGAATACACCGGATCCGCACAGCCCGTTGATTCCGGCACAGTGACCTCGGACACTTGTTTTCTCGTCAGCCATCCCCGGTAAGGTCCTGCCGAGCCGGCAGCGGCGAAAATAAGATTTGTATTTTCAATTTCATGAAAACGATGGACTATTCAAAGGATCTGGCAAAAGCCGAACATTTGCTGCGGCAAAAACATTATGCAGATGCAACCCGAGCTTGTGAGCGTATTCTGGAACACGCCCTGAAAGACCTGTATGCTCTCGCTAAAACCGTCACACGAGCCGGTGTGCCGCCACGTTTAGAGGACAGCGCAGACACTACCTCTCGGGATACGGCAGGATTAGATGCATTTACGGTCGACCAATTGCTCGGGCTGTTTCAAGAAGAGAGGATCTTTTCCCGGCTTACACCCTTGCTGCGCGGCAAGGATCAATCTACCTTCGAGCCGCAGTTTCAGGGCATTGTCGCCATCAGGAACAAATGTGCGGCCACAGGGTTCAATCCCCCCGGCGAAGACGCCGCTTCTTTTTGCCTGAGTTTGAAAATATTTTTGAAAGAATCGGGACTGCCCGATGCGGCACCTCAACCCCAGCAGCCGGCAACACCGCCTTCATCGCCGCCGCCGCAATCAACTCTTTATGCCGCCTGTCCGGCATGCGGTGAGGCGATTCGAAAAAATTGGAAACTGTGCCCCGCCTGCGAAACTCCCCTCGCTCAGCTTGCCTGTCCTCGATGTGGCCGGACTGTCAAAGAAAACTGGAAACGTTGTCCCGAATGCGAATCCAGATTGATCTGTCCGTCTTGCAGCCAACGAATTCCCCACGGATATAGGCGCTGCCCGGAATGTGAGTTCGAAGCACTTCAAAATATAGGGCTGGAAACCACTTTTACGGATCCTGTCAGCGGTATTGAATTTTTGAGAGTTCATGGCGGGATGTTCATGATGGGGGACACCTTCGGCGACGGTGTCGAAAATGAGCTGCCGGTTCATGAAGTCAAGCTGAAGGACTTTTACATGGCGAAGCATCCCGTTATGCAAAATCAATGGCAGCGAGTCATGCAAAACAATCCTTCGAAATTTAAGGGTGAATTACACCCCGTTGAACAGGTCACCTGGCGTCACGTGCAGGCATTCATCGACAGGCTAATTTCCATCAATGAAGGAAAATACACCTATCGTCTTCCCAGCGAGGCCGAGTGGGAATACGCTGCCAGAAGCGGTGGCCGCGGTGAAAAGTATGCCGGTGGCAACAAAGTCGATATTGTCGCATGGTATGGTGAAAACAGCAATGATTCAACCCACCCGGTGGGAGAAAAGGCACCTAACGGCTGCGGGCTATATGATATGAGCGGTAATGTGTGGGAGTGGTGTCTGGACGTTTATCATGAGAATGCCTACACATCCCACCTTGAAAAAAGTCCGCTGTGCACCGAAGGCGGATCGGATCGGGTCATCCGTGGCGGCAGCTGGCACCTGGATGCATGGAGTGTGCGCTGTGCCAGGCGCCTTGGTTTTCCGCCCGATTATTACGGACCGGGGCTTGGTTTTCGCCTTGTAAAAGTTATTTAATGCGGTCAAGAGCTCAATGATACAAAAGCGGGTAACTGACCGTTAACGAGCCCCCCTTTGATTTAAGTTTATTCTGCAATTTGACATTCTCTATTGAGATGGGCTCTGATGAAATAGCCGGAGGCCAGCAAAACCGGCGCGGCCAGAAACAGCCCGAAAAACGGTAAAATCGTAAAGCTGATGATCACCAGTCCCAGCCCAAATAGCGCCAAAATTATGCCAATACTTAATTTCGATATTCTTTCGAAAAAACAACTCATTTCCGACATCGATCGATTCTCCTTTCATAAAAAGCCTGTATGCTTTCCAACTTTGCACAACAGGTAATACCATTTTTTTAAAAGTCAACTATCGGCCGCTTGGTATGATCAGGTCGTTGTTCGGACGAATGTTTTTGCAGAAGCGAGCTGTCGGCAATCGGATGAGAATACCGATCCAAGGCTCAACGGTCAGGGGTCGAGAACACCAGAGCCGCCTGCTGCGCTGGTTGCGGACATCAGGCTGGCTTGGGGTCAAACGCTATTTATTTTCTTTGTCGATATAGTACATCGTGGCCCCAATGGGCGCAAAGGAAAGGAACAGGATGTTGGCGACGGGAATCAGAAATAGCAATCCAAAACCCAGGTGAAACGGAAGGTTTTTTAACAAAAAGCCGAAGCGGCTTCCAAAAGGATCAAATCTTCTGGCAGGCACCAGATCTGTATTATCCCAGCTAAGAAAGATAGCGGCAATTGCCGACGATATAACCGCCAAAATCGGACCCAAGGGGGTCAGCCAGCCGAACAACATGACAAAGAGGGTGAACACAACCGGAAGCGTCGCCCTCGGTATTTCCTGTCTGATCAGATATATAAATTGCTTCCAAAGGGGCATTTTCCGATCGCGTTGCTGCCCGGAAATCAGGTGCTCGGTAATCCGAGACATGGTGTCCATGATGATAACGCTGAAAAGGATCTGTGATATAAGATATGATGCTATTGCCGACACCCCGACCAGCAAAAGTGAAAGCAGCCAGGAGACCAGGTGCCAAAGCCACAATACCAAATGGTTTTCAGGTTTGGACCAGATCAAGTTCAGTAGCTCCTGATGATACATCAGAATCATGCTTGCGCTCAGAATCGTAATGAATATGACGATCACAATACGCGCCAGACCCAGAATCAGAAGCCGGGGAGTTTTCAGGCCTAACTTCAGGCCCCGCAGATTATAGAGGATGCCTTTGAAAAAAGTCATTTTGCGGAGGATAGCGTTTCATTGAACATTGTCGATATATTTACCTTCCTTTTTATATTTTTAAATTAGATAGGGCAAGTCTTTAAACATTATCGATTCCAAAGAATTATAACCATAACTCGATGATGCCGATTTCAGCGACATAAAGATTGCGAAGGCAAAACGAGTTCGCTAAATTCGGCCGGTCTCAGCAAAACTCGAGAGTACCAGCCAGGCTTTCGCATCAAATTTACAGGAACCGTCGGTGCACAATTGAGAAGCAGCCGACACAGAGAGAAAAAGAACTTCGATGTCCTCCGTACCTTCGTTTCCCACCTTTGATGGGTCACCTTCACATTCGGCGTGCACCATGGCAACCGATTCATCCGTCATTCCGGCAGAGGAATAGATCGGGGGACCGACTCTGGTGATGCGGGTTAGCGTTAATCCCGTTTCCTCCGCTAATTCACGACGAGCTGCCTGCTGAACCGTTTCGCCCGCATCAACCAATCCGGCCGGAAAGCCGTATTCATAATCTGCCAGGGGAACCCGATATTCTTTCGTAATGACCATCTTTTTTCTGCTGACATGATAGGGCACGATGATCACCGCGTCGGGCTCACTGTAATTACCGGTGATACATTTCGGTTGTCTATTTCTGGAGGCAACCTGCCAGAGTTTTTCCCTCCCGATTTTATCTGTATAGGTGACATTAAACATGTTCAGCCATTTCAAATTGGTGAGTTTTTGAGAGTTGATTATTTTCATCACTTCAGCTCCATTTTTGGTATTTATTGAGGGAAAACAGCGATTATATTAGATTCATTTGTCGTAAAAAGAATACCATTGTCCCGCAACGATCTCAATCGGAAGATAATTTTTATTATCAGAGTTAAGAAACGGTTTCAAACACCACCGCTTGTGATTTTTTTTTCTTAAGAATTGTGAAATTTTTTTCACACCTGGACATAATCCAATTATTCCGTTTATTGTAGGTTATTGCAATCAATAGCAATATGTGTAAATAAATAATTTTGCATGGATTTTGCAGTACTCGAGTACACCAGTTGAAGATTGGTGCTAAATAACCCGTGTTCTTTCAATTCATGAGCGTTCCAGATAATGATTGAAATGACCGGTCCCCCAGGATTCCATAATCTGGAACCCGAATTGAGCGAAAGTCGAGGAAGCCCCGGAGGCTAGGCGGCAAGGTGAAGCTGTCTCGCCCGGGCGGGACCGCGAACCCTTTCCAACACAGCAGCGGGGGTATCATCGGCTCTCCCAACGGGTGGACAAAATTGATAAAAAAACGCATCATTATCCTTCACTTGACAGGGCTTTATAAATCGAACCATACACGCAAAACTAAAGCCGTTATTTAGAACCTTTATGAGATTCCCTTGATTTTATTTGCGTTCAACGAGGGTGGAATTTACCTGATCTTGGATCTGCATCTTTTTAAAGGGGTTGCCATGTGTGCCGAAGAAGAGGAACTATTGTCCATGAAAGACAGGGGTGGTCGCCGATCAATAACCGACAGACGACAGCGCGCCTCCAAAAAACATTTTCCGGAGCGTCGTTGGTTGCGGTATCGCAGAAGCGGAATTGATCGCAGAAGACCTTTCCAGTCCAGACTAAAAAGAAAGTTGGAACGCAGGCGCGCCTTTTCAGACGACTCTAAATAATTCAGGGGTCGGGGTATTTTTTGCACGGCAAGATGCCGGGTTGTTGCCTGCCAAGGCTGACAGCGGCAACTGCCTTGCATTGTACGGCTGGCCATTTAAAACTTTCACACCAACAAAAACCGACCGGCTTGCTTCCCTGCAAGCCCTGCCCTTTGGGGCGGGTAGCTTCACACCGCGTTTTGCCTTTCTCGGCGGCAATCGCCCTTAGCCCGTTGGAAGCACCGGAGCGATCATCTTGTCGTGCAAAAAATACCCCGACCCCTCAAACCTATAGTTTCCCTCGCCTCTGTAGCCGAGTCGTTTTGGACGCTGTTTTTTCTCTTGCTGAATCTAACGGGATCCATTAAATAAATCAGTTCAACAGAGCGGTTTCATATTTCTGAAGGTCTCCAGGACGCCGATAGAAACAGCGATTTCAACATGGCTCCTAAATTAGATCCCATTTCTCAAGCGAGCATGTCAGTCGATCGATCATTGCTGGAAAATACCGCCCGCCAAATTTTTGATACGATCGCCCGAAATTTCCCCGTGGCCTCAGCCAGCGACGAGTTTTATTTTTTCCCTCAGATTTGTTCTGAAGGTATCGGAGGCAAGGACTGGGACAACTTTTCCGAAGATGCCGTTTCATCGGCCGCAAAAGCGTTGACCGAAGCCGAAAATGCCATGGAGAAACTCCTGCTCGAAGATGCCGGTTGCCCATTGCCCGAACAGGAGATGCGTCTTGATCTATTGTTTTTACGCAAGGCCACCCGCACCCTCATTGAACAATTGACAGAGGTTAGAGCCTGGGAAACACAGCCCACACTGCATTTAACCCTTGCTTGTGTGGGGATGGCCGAGGCTATGGCTTCCCGGGATCCTGCCGTCAAACACGATCGGGCCAAAACACTGCCGGTGTTTTTTGATCAGGCCGGCCGGGCACTCAAACGGGTACCCCTTTTATTTCGCGACCTCGCACTTGAAATGATTACAGAAACACGCAATTACATTATTCTTCTGAAACAGCAGGTGCCGGAGTTGAAAGCGGCACTGACATCACTGGATCAGTTTGAAAATAGGGTGCGCAAGGTTGCCACCCGCCGAAATTTTTACTTACCGCAAGAACTTCTGGAACGCATAATTCGATACCATTTGAATTGCGACAAGCAACTTGAGGAAATCAATCAAGAGCTGGAAAAAGAAATCCATGAGATGCAAGCGGCAATCAGCAAATTGAGCCCCAATCATCTTGTTGATCGATTCCCTTCACATGTATTCGATGATATCCCTTTGCCTGAAGTCGGCCCTGCGGGTTTGTTGGAACTCTATCGGCAGGAGGTCGGCCGTTTGGCCAAACACTGCCTCGACACCGGACTGGTATCTTTGGATCTTTATCATGCCTGTCCAGTTCGTGTCGAACCGGTACCGTTATATCTCTCGGCCACCCGAACAGCATCAAGCTACAGTATATCTCCTGAATACCCGCCGACAGGTGGTATTTTCTATGTTATCAATGCAAATGACAGGGCCGAAGCCCGGAAGGGCTATCAGCGTGAATACCGAATCCTATCCGCCCATGAAACATATCCGGGCCACCACTTGCTGGATTGCTCCCGCTGGCGTCTCAAAAGCCCCATACGCCGCGCAATTGAGCAACCTGTTTTTTATGAGGGCTGGGCCTGTTTTGCCGAGGAAATCATGCGCCTGACCGGCTATTTTACCACTGCCGGGGATCGGTTTCTTCTGGCTCGCCGCAGGCTGTGGCGAGCCGTAAGAGGGAAAGTGGATTTGGGCCTTCAGACCGGTTCCATGGATTTAAACATGGCCGCAGACCATATCCGTAAAACGGGAATACCCCAGCAGGATGCAATCTCAGCGGTGCGCAAATATCCGTTGAATCCGGGATATCAGTTATGCTACACGACAGGCTTGCGCCGGTTTCTGGATTTATACCGACTTTACGGGCAACAAAACCTGAACAAATTTGTTGCCGCCGTATTGAATCAGGGAGAAATCGATTTTAAAGATTTGGGGCGCGGGCTCAGGTTGGAGTTAATGCCACCGCCTTAAAATTTCGCATCCATGCTTTCAACGGTGCACTTGCAACCGGGTGCGGAGCACCCGGTTTGTATGGCCAGAAATAATTGGTGATCACTTTGCATAAGGCATCGCCGGGCATAACGGCACCTGATGGACGCTTCCGCACTGGATCCCTCCAAATATCCCTATGGACATAGGCGTCGATAAAAACTGGTGGAAGGACCTTTTTGATGGGATCTATCTGCAGACCGATGCCCGGTCGGTTTGCAACGACGCTTTGACGGTTGCGGAAGTTGATTTTTTGGAAAAAATCCTGCATTTGCGCAAGTCATGGCCCATTCTGGATCTTTGCGGTGGACAGGGGCGTCACGCCCTTGAGCTTGCGCGACGTGGCTTTTCAAAAATAACAACCCTCGATTACTCGGATTATCTGATTCAGCTGGGCAGACGAAAAGCGGAACAAGAAGATCTCAATCCATTATTTATTCGCGGCGATGCTCGCTGCACGGGCTTGCGCGATGAAGCCTTTCGAGTGATCGTTATCATGGGCAGTTCCTTTGGCTATTTTATTCAGGAAAAGGAAAATCAGAAAATCTTAAATGAAGCCTTCAGGCTTCTTGTCCCGAAAGGCCTGCTGTTTTTGGATATTCCAAACCGCGACTTCGTTTTGCGTAACTTCAAATCTTACACCCGCCATAAGGTTCACGATGATATCGAAGTTTGCCGAACGAGGCAGCTGGCGTTGAATATTATTTACTGTCGGGAAAAAATAACGTCAGCCTCGAGGGGATTTATCCGTGAAAAAACTTACTGCACCCGACTCTATAGCCCCCAGAGAATTTCAGAGCTGCTCCAACATGCCGGCTTCTTTGCTATCACTTTCCAACATGATTTTATGTGCCGGGAATCAGATGGAGATTACGGAACCATGACCAACAGGATGGTCGTAAAGGCTGAAAAACGGTGAAAGCCACTTCGTTTGATTAACCGCGCGTGCCTGCACCTCGGGCAATCGGAATCTTATTTCAGCATCCGCTGTAATATGGAGCTGATCCTAATTGTTAAACCGTCAGCAACTTCAGGTCGGATATCAATTTTTCAAATTGGGTTTGCGGAATTTTTTTCCAGGGTCTGCTCGGTGAAAATTGGAGCGAGGACTTAATTTGAGGGGAAAACACCTTGCCGGCTTCAAGCGCCGGATTTTTTAAGAGATATTTATATGGGCCGCCCAGATCCAAAATAAGATCGATATCATCCGTATCTTCAAGCAGCTTTACAACGAGTAAGTTTTGAACAAGGCAGCGGCCCTTCAATTGGCGGATCCCCTGCCGGCCCCGGTAGATTTCTATGATGGCATTTTCAAGGGCCGCCGCCTTTAATTCCGGTGTGATCAAAAAAGCTTTCAGTACCCGGTATGTTCCTTCATCAAAGGGAATCCCGTCGGTCATCATGATGCTCCGGTGATATTTCGGTTCACTTATTCAAAAAGCCGCCTTCTGCCTGCACCTCGGGCAATCGGAATATTGTTTTGACAATCATGCTTTTTTTTCCACTATACACAACGGATAGGTTTAATGCGAGTATTTTTAATCGGATTTCTCTATCTTTACAGGGAAGGTCTTTTTGAAAATTTTATCAGCCCCTGCCGAGTTCCTAAAAGTGATATGCACACCCGGGACTCCGTGCAACCCCCAGATTCCGTCACGGTGGTAAAAAAACAGATTGCCGGATTTATTCCTGATAAACCTCAGAAATCAACGGACGATGCCACCGGCCACAAAATCGATCTCAGCGTCTTTCAAATTTTGTGATCGCTGCATTCTTTCTTGACACATCCTACTGTTTTTACTATCATTTCTTGTATAGAGTTTGATAACGTATTGAATAATCTGCCAAAGCCGCCGGAAGGTATCTGCGCAGCTGAGGGTCCCGGAATGTGATGCCAATGGCCACGGCCCCCCCGGCGAAGCACTTTGTCGAGCATCCGGAGTTTTTGAAGTGTATCAAAATTTTTTCTGTTTCAAAGAAAGACCTTTTAAGCTTGTTCCCAATCCCGAATATTTCTTCATGAGCCAAAGCCATGAAGAGGCTCTGGCGCACTTGAACTATGCCATTTCTCAGGGAGACGGCTTTGTGGCGATAACCGGTGAGGTTGGAACCGGCAAGACCACGCTCTGTCGGGTGTTTCTTGAAAGCCTGGACGAATCTATGGAATCGGCCTATATTTTTAATCCCAAGTTGAGTCCCAAACAGTTATTGATGGCTATTAATGAGGAATTCGGGCTCAGCTTTGAGGCCGATAACACCAGGGAGCTGATTGGCGCCTTAAATTCCTATCTCATGGAAAAGAAGACCGAAGGAAAAAAGGTCGTTCTTCTCATTGATGAGGCCCAAAACTTAGCCGCCAATGTATTGGAACTGATCAGACTGCTGTCCAATCTTGAAACCACAAAGTTCAAGCTGCTGCAGATCATTCTGGTGGGACAACCTGAACTTGCAGATTTACTGGATTCACATGAGCTCAGACAGTTGGGACAGAGAATAACCCTAAAATGTAACCTAAAACCTCTGACTTTTAAAGAAGTTAAAGAGTACATCGAACACCGGATCCATATTGCTTCCCCAAAGCCGGTGGTTCAATTTACGAGCGCCAGCCATCGTGCCATATATAAATATTCTGCCGGAATACCCCGGTTAATTAATATCGTCTGTGATCGAGCCTTGCTTACGGCCTATGTTCTCACTCAGA
>JASFTQ010000130.1:0-11654 GCA_050053515.1 Desulfobacterales bacterium
GCTGGATTTGTCGGTCTTTCCTTTGGATTACGCCTCCGGGAAAGTACCGCAGCTTTCCATCACGTTGATGCCGTGTTCCGTAACCAGTATCAAACAAGCCCAGAGTTGGAGAAATAAGCCGATCGGCAAAAAAGTTGAAGATCTGATGGAGCAAAACGACGTTAAAAATCTTGTGTGGGCCTGGTTTGACGGCGGCATCGGCAGCAAGATGAAACAGATTCGGGTTCCGGCGGATGTCGATGGAACCAAACTGCGAGCTGCCGGCAAAAAATTTGAATTTATGTTGAAGGAAGCCGGGGCATCCATTACCAGCATGCCGTCCTCGGAAGCCTATCATGCGTTATCCACCGGTGTAATAAATACAATGCTGACCTCTTCGGCATCTTTTGTTTCCTACCGTCTTTATGAAGTACTGGAACACATTAACATACCAAGGGATTATTCCATCTGGTACATGGCTGAAAACCTGTGTATTTCGAAGAAAACCTGGAATCGGCTTACATCGAACCAGCAACAAATATTTCGGGAAACTGCCAATTGGATGCACGAAAACTGGGTGGAACAAAATTTGAAAATCCTGGTGGACAAGTTCATTGATGCTTATAAAAAAGCCGGTGTCAACATCCACTATATGAGCAAAGCAGAATTCAACCAGTGGTTGAAGTTTGCCCAGAAGACGGCCTGGAAGAATTTTGCAGAAGAGGTTGACGGCGGTCAGGAATTGCTGGACCTGGCCTTGGAGGCTATGAAGTAATACGGCTTCGCCCACAAGCCGACTAACTCTCCGATTGGCTTGCCCGTAAGCTTCTCCCGATGGGGATGGGAGTTCAACGCCCTGAGAGATGCTCGGCGGTGCCGTTTGATTTGACCGTCTTTGCGGCTTAAAGAGGTGATGCTTTCCCGGCATACCATCACCCCTCTTCTAAGGTGGGCCGATATCGGACCATTGACCGGCTAAGGTGTCAATTATGAAAACGTTCGTGAATCTATTGACTCGGATTATCAATGGTTTAAGCCGGATTACCGGGGCCATAGCAGCTTTGAGCATTGTGACGGCGGCCCTAATCGTTACAGAGGGCGTCCTCGTCCGCAAGATTTTTGGAGCATCTACGATCTGGCAAATTGAAGCTTCCGTATTTTTACTTATTTATGCGGTTTTCGTGGGGGCGCCTTTAGTACAAAAGCATGAGCATCACCTCAACGTCGATTTGGTTCTCATCCATCTCTCCCCCAGGGCCAGGGAGATAACCCTGATCGTCGTTTCCATCATCACCTGTATCCTTTCAGCCGTGCTTGCCTGGTATGCCTGGCCCATGTGGTGGGAATCCCTTGTTGAAAATGCCCATTCCGAGTCGTTGTGGGGTCCGCCACTGTGGATACCCTATTTCTTCCTGCCGTTTGGGATATCGCTGCTTTTTCTGCAGTATATTGTTCACATCATCCAAAAAATAGCCTCCCTGAGAAGGGACGAATTCGGCGGCGCGGCAAAACGGTTCGAATTAAAGGAAATCGAAATATCAGAGGCTGATTAGGATCCGCAAAATGGCCAAGTACACTTGAAAGGGTTTCACGTGATGAGCGAATATATGCTGGCCGTCCTTTTATTTGGTAGCGCATTTTTTTTACTGGTCTCGGGGATTCCCATTTGGGCAGGATTGGCCGGTATCTCGATTGCATTCATACTCATTTTTTCTCCTCACCTGTTGACGACAGTACCCTATGTTTTTTACGGCAGCATGGACAGTTTTGCCCTGCTGGCCATTCCCCTCTTCATTCTTCTCAGCGCGCCGATTGCCGAAACAAACGCCAGCATGGATCTTTATGAAACGCTTCACAAGTGGCTTTACAAAATCCCGGGGGGCTTGGGCATTGCCAACATGATCGGATGCGGTATCTTTGCCGCATTGTGCGGCTCCAGTCCGGCCACTGCTGCGGCCATTGGAAGTATCGGTATTCCCGAAATGCGAAAGCGCGGCTACGCACCAGCACTGGCCACCGGATTGATTGCCCACGCCGGAACTTTCGGGATCCTGATCCCGCCCAGCATCACCATGATTCTTTACGGTGTCGCCACTGAAACTTCAATCGGTAAATGCTTCATCGCCGGCATCGTGCCCGGGATTCTTGAAATTCTATTGAGCTGCATGTGGGTCGGCGGGGTTTTTTATTTCCGCAAATTCAAGCCTGCTAAAAGGGGCGCCGTGTATTATATCGAAGACCGGGGGGTTATGGAGGACTATTCCTGGTTGGAAAGATTTACGTCTCTCTTTAAGGTGCTCCCTTTTGTACTCATCATCTTGGGCATCATGATTTCCCTCTATGGCGGATGGGCCACACCGAGTGAGGCTGCAGGTTTGGGTGCTGTACTGTCTCTGATTTTCGTAATGACGATCTACAAAGTATATCGACCCCGGCAACTCTGGAAAATTTTCATCAAAGCCCTGAACGAAAGCAGTATGATACTGATGATCATGGCCGCCGCTCTTCTGTTTGCCTACGTTTCTTCCGATTTGTATGCCACCCAAACCCTGGGTGAATTGATTCTCAAACTCCCCATCGGAAAATGGGGGATCATCATTCTCATAAATATTTTGCTTTTAGTTCTGGGCTGTTTTATCCCGCCGGCGGCCGTAATCCTGATGGTAGCGCCGCTGCTGCTGCCGATTGTCCGGGGATTGGGATTTGATCCGGTGTGGTTTGCCGTCATCATGACCGTTAATCTTGAGATCGGTCTGGTAACCCCGCCGGTAGGACTCAATCTGTATATTGTAAAAAATATTGCACCGGACATACCGATGTCGCACGTACTGCTGGGAGTTATCCCATTTGTCATCATTGAAGGTATTGTCATTGCCTGTGTTTGCATCTGGCCTGAACTGGCCCTGTGGCTACCGAATCGAATGATCGGTGGCTAAATCGAATCGATGATCCTTCTAAAATCAGTGGGACCTCAATTGAACACTGATGACATACGCAATTTTTCAGGTTGAGGTGAAAAATATATGCAAGGCCAGACATTAAAAGACTGTTTTACAAAAACCGCTTTGGATAAGGGTGATAAGAAAGCAATTCGTTTTCTAAGACAGGGTGCCATCGAGACTGAGGTTTCGTATCATGAGCTCAATAACGATTCCAATCGATTGGCAAATTATTTTCTTGACCAGGGGGTGGCAAAAGGTGATCGGGTCGTTCTGTATTTACCGAAATCCATATTTTTTGTAACCGCTCATCTCGCGTTGCAAAAAATCGGGGCGATGTCGGTTCCTTTGAATCCCGGTTTTAAAAAATCCGAAATGGCGTATCTGCTTGGGGATGCCGATCCAAAACTGGTTGTCGCGGGCAGCACCCAGGACAAGACAATAAATCAGGTCGACCCCCGGCTGACCACCCTTGTGATCGATAGCGAAATCGCTTACCGGAAACTTGGTTTTTTTCGATCGACCTCCGCTGAAACTCCTGAAATAAAGTTAGCCCCGGACGATCCCGGTCTCATCGTATACACTTCGGGCACAACCGGCAATCCCAAAGGAGCAGTGTTAACCCAGAACAACCTGATTCATGATGCCGCAAACATTATTCGAATCTGGGAAATCAGTGATTCGGATGTGCTGTGTCATGCCCTGCCGCTGTTTCATGTGCATGGGCTGTGTTTCGCCCTTCACACAGCATTGCTGGCCGGGGCAAGCATATTGATGCTGGATGAATTCTCTCCGGCCAGAGTAACAGAAACACTGGCAAATAAAAAAGAACAATATGCCTGCACCGTTTTTATGGCGGTTCCGGCGATGTACACCAAGCTCATGGATCATTTAGCAACAAAAGAACTGGACTTTGACCACATTCGACTGTTTACCTCCGGCTCGGCACCGTTGCTGGTCAAAGATTTTGAGCGCATAAAGAAAATATTCGGCAAAGCGCCCGTGGAGCGCGAGGGAATGTCGGAGACGGGGATGAACTTTTCCAATCCCATTCAAGGCGTTCGAAAGCCCGGCTCCATCGGTTTGCCTTTGCCTGATCTTGAGGTCAGAATTGTCGATCCTGAAACTTTTGAAGATGTTCGCCCGGGACAGGAGGGTGAAATATGGCTCAAAGGGCCTGCCATAACCCCCGGTTACTGGAGAAACCCGGAAGAGACCGAAAAAACGTTTGTCGCCGGGTGGTTCAGAACCGGCGACCTGGCAAAAATTGATGAGGATGGGTACTATTATCTGACCGACCGCATCAAGCATATTATCATATCCGGCGGAGAAAACATCTCACCCAAGGAAGTTGAGGCGGTCATCAATCAGTTGCCTGATGTGGCCGAATCTTCCGTGGTGGGGATTGCGGACGAAAAATGGGGTGAAAAAGTGGTGGCAGCCGTGGTCAACAAATCCGGTACCAAGGTGACGAGCGAAGATATCCGGTTGCATTGCAAAAATCATCTGCATGCTTGGAAATGTCCCAAAGAAATTGTTTTTGTCGATGAGCTACCCAAAAATACAATGGGAAAAGTCTTAAAAGAAGAAGTGAAGGGTTTGTTCTAACCCTTTATAATCGGGGAGTGATAATGCGCACCATGGATCACGTGCGGCACTTGGCCGAGACCATTGGGCCACGGGGCTCCACCACAACCCAGGAGCAGGAAGCGGCCCGCTATGCTGAGCTTTCTCTACGCTCCGTGGGCCTGGAGCCGACCACCGAACATTTCAACAGCGCCCGGTCCGGCTGGTATCCCTATGCACTATTTTCGGGCCTTTTATTGGTGAGTGAAATTATATTCCTTTTTGGCGGGCAATGGGGAGCAATTACAGCGGCGGTCGTGACTTTGTTTTCTCTTGTTGCGGTGCTGCTGGAACTGGCTTTCCGCCCCAATCCGCTTCGCTGGCTTCTGCCGAAAGGGCGGAGTCAAAATGTGTGGGTCCGCATTGCGCCAAAAACATCAACGACAGAAAGGGTGGTTTTGTTAGGCCATCTGGATACTCATCGAACGCCGTTGGTATTTTCAACTGACAAACTGGTCAAGCTGTTCAAGATTCTGATTCCTTTTGGGCTCGCCTCCAGTGTGTTTCTTCTTCTCATTTTTACAGTGCACATATTTATGGCTACCTGGTTTTGGCAACTATTGACGTTACCCTTTGTTATAGCTATTGCGGGTATTTTTATACTCACCCTGCAAGCCGATCGAACGCCTTACACAGCAGGCGCCAATGATAACGCCAGTGGTGCTGGAATTGCGCTAAGCATTGCAGAGCGGCTCAATAAAGAACCCTTGATAAATACCGCGGTGTGGGTTGTTTTGTCAGGTTGTGAAGAAGTGGGATGCTATGGCGCCGAAGCATTTGTTCGGACGCATGCCCCTGAACTCGGGGACACCGCCTGGATAACCCTGGATTCACTGGGCGGTGCTGGGGGAAGACCGTGCTATTTGACGCGCGAAAAATTTCTTCTGACAGCAAAAAGTGACCCGCAATTGATTACACTGGCCAGGGAGGTTGCCGCTCAACACAAAACTTTGAACGCCCATGCGTATCACGGCTTTTCCGGTGCTTATACAGAAGGCAGCATCGGCGGCAAATACCGATTGAGGGTACTCTCCGTAACGGCCCTGACACCCGATGGGAAACTGAAGGAGTGGCACCGGACGACGGATGTGGTCGAAAACCTTGATCCTGATCTGGTGGCGCGTTGTGAACTGTTTTTGTGGGAGCTCTTAAAGGCCATCGACCGGCATGCAGAGATAGATAAAGGGGGTAAAGTTTGAACCCTGGCGAGTGGTATCCCTAGCAGAGAATAAGCAGGCTTAAACATTACTAAATTTTTAGTTAATGAATATCATCCCGATTAGAGATGAAAATATATTGCAGACAAGAGAAATTATTAAGGCTTTTTGGAACATGATCTTCAATAAAAAGAAATAAATCAGTGCTTTAATTTATACACAATCAGTTTGTTTTCATGGAAACCCGCTGCGGTGTACATAATTTCTTCTTTAATCAACGGATTTTTATTATCGATATAATAGCCCTGCGGTGCAATAATCTCTGTATCTTTCGCTAAAGCCACCACCTGCGGGTCGGATGCAAAAACGATATTGTCCACTCCTTTATTTTCAATGTATGGCTTGTCAACGGCATACACCGCAAATTTGCCAAACAAAGAATACGGCGCTGCGCACATATGCAATGTTTGACCCGGTTTAATCTCATAGGCGCAGTAACGATTATGTGTCTCCTTATTATTAGGGTCAAATTGAATCACATCGCCAATAAAAGCGACTTCCGGAAAAGCATCCACATTTGCCAGCCTAACGACCCTGACGACATGATGAGAACTGGGAGGGATAATATCGCCATAGACTAATGAATAACAGGTAATCCACACTAAAACTACAGTACTGAATTTTTTAAATCCCATCATTTTCATGTGCTGTTAATTATTCAATTAAAGAGCGAGTTAATTGCCATGTGCTCACCGAAAAACTGTTCGGTTTGATTGCCTTATCTCACCTGCATGACGAAAAACACCGATCCATACCACTGATGATATTTCCTGTACATATCTATTTCCCGCTGTTCATTTTCAATAATCGCGAGGGCTTTAGAGTTATGTTTATACTGCTTGCGCAACTTTGCGATGCGTTTTTCAAGGGGTCCGTAATACTCCGTCCACCAGGCATCCTCAGGTAACGTGAAATGTCCGATGAGATCATAGCCGCAAACGGCGATTCGTTCGATATTCTGCGCCACAGTGCTTATGCCCGGATAAAATGCGGTCCAGTAATCATGGATCTCTGGCGGGGGGTCGGACCGCAACCAGGTCATCTCATGGACCACCACAAAACCATCGGTTTTCAGATAGCGCCGCCATTTTTTCAAGCCTCTTTCAAAGCCGATAATATATATGGAACCCTCGGCCCAGATGATGTCAAAGTTTTTATCCGGGAAATCCATTTCAAACATGGAGCCGTTTAACGCTTTGACGTGATCGGTGAGGCCGGCCTCTCTGGTTTTTTGTTCCAGCCGATCGAGGTAAGGCTGATGCGTGTCCATCCCGATGACCTGCCCCTGACTCAAGCGGGCCAGTTCCAGCGTCGGCCCCCCCGGGCCGCAGCCGATATCCAGGATATTCGGGTTTTTGATTTTCGGAAGCATGCGGAACGCTTTTCTGGTGTATTCATTCCGACCGGGCCCTTCTCTGGGGAGATCCTGATGTATTTCGAAAAATATGTCCTCTGGCATATGTCACCGGCAACAAGGGTTATTTAGTTTCGAGGTTGGGGAGTTTTCTGACTAGGTCGCTGTATGAATCATCAGCGTCTGCATCGTGCAAACTCATGCATAAGGGATCGTAGCGAAAGAACCGCGCTTAGACATCAAAATAATAGCTTAGGGGTAAAAGCAACACCATGTTCCAGGATACGTTTGGGTGACAGCCTGTTCTTTCGCAACGCTCCCTAATGCATTCAAACAGTGCGCGATTTCGCTGCTGATAATTCATTCCGCTATTACCAAGGTTGGAGGGTTAAAAATCTAGGATCCCGCAGTCAGTTTCCATCCTTAAATGGCCTTTTTCGTGTGATTCTTCAGTGAACTTACTGACCTTGTGCGGCAGCGCTGCGGGCCATGCGATCGACAAGCCCGGGCGCAATCAGCTTCAGCCACAATCCGATTTTACCTCGCCCGGTCATAATCAGCTCGCGTTTACGCAGTGCGACAGCCCGGATGATCTGCCGGGCGCACATCTCGGCCGTCATGGCCTTGAGTTCCCGCACAGGGCTTTTTTCCAGCAGCCTGCCATCCGGACCAATTGCCAGTTGGCGAAGATTTGTGGCCACAAATCCCGGAAAGATCGTGGTCACGCTGACACCATCATCAGCCAGCTCCAAACGGAGGGTGTCAAAAAATCCCGCCATTGCGTGCTTGCTGGCAGCATAGCCACTGCGCCCCGGCAACCCCGTCTTGCCGGCCAGGCTGGAAATAGCCACGATCCGTCCCTGGCTTTTCTTTAAGTAGGGCAAGGCATAATACGTGCAGTACACACTGCCGAAAAAATTTACCTGCATAACCCGCTCTATCAGTTCCGGGGCCCGGGTTTGGTCGAAGCGGGACACCATGGTGATGCCCGCATTGTTTATCAGAGAGTCAATTCGACCGTATGCCGCAACCGTTTGCTCAATTAAATTTTTACACCGGGATTTTTGACCGACATCGGTGTCGATGACAAGGGTCTGGCCGCCCCGCTGGCGGCATATGGTTGAGGTCTCCTTCAACTGCTCGGTATTGCAATCGGCCAGCGAAAGCCACGCCCCCAGTTCGGTCAGCTGAAAGGCCAACTCACGCCCGATGCCGGATGATGCACCCGTGATAATGGTCACGTTGTCCATGAAATATGCATCAGTCATACTCGAAACCCTGGCGGCGGAGGCTAATGCCTACTTTAACCCGTTAACAAACCCCGTATTTCGCCTTTCCATCATTCCAGGACATGGATGTTTTTTTTAGCGCAAATTTGCTTGAGAATCCCGGGCCACACGGATACACTGACCTCCCCCAGATGAGCCGTCCGCAACAGATACATGTAGGTCCTGGACTGCCCGATACCTCCCCCGACGGACAATGGAATCTCGTCATTGAGAATGGCCTGATGATAGGGAAGTTTGAGGAAATCTTCCTGGCCGGACATCCTAAGCTGAATTTTAAGGGTCTCCTTGGTAACCCGTATCCCCATCGACGTCAACTCATGGCGCCTTCTCGTCACCGGGTTCCAGACCAGGATATCACCGTTTAACCCATGATATTTTTGGCCGTTTTTAGTGATCGTCTCGACAGCCCAGTCGTCGTAATCTGCAGCGCGCATTTCATGCGGAAAGCCGTCTTTGAGCGGCCAGCCAATACCGATGATGAAAATCGCCGGAGCTTTTTCCATGAGGATACGCGTCTCCCGTTGTTTGCGGGGCAGATCCGGGTATAGGTCAAGGATTTCCTCGGCGTGCCAAAATGTGAGTTTTTCCGGAAAATCAGGGTACTTAGAAGTCTTGAGTTGAGGAAAAATTTCCTGCACCGCCTGGCCCGCACCCCGGATGACCTGCCAGATTTTATTCACAATCTCCTTGAGGAATTCTAGATTGCGGTCCTGGACGGTGATCACCCGCTCCCAGTCCCACTGATCGACATATGCACTGTGATCATGATCCAGGAAATAGTCCTTGCGCACGGCTTTCATGTCGGTACAGACACCCTCACCGACATTGCAGCTAAACTGTTTGAGTGCCATACGTTTCCACTTCGTGGCGGCCTGAACGACTTGAGCGTTGATGGGTTTATCGAGTCCCAAACCACACGGGAATTCCACCGGGGTCCGGGAGCCATCCCGATCCAGGTAGTCATTTACGCCGCTGTCTCTGTCAACGATTAGAGGAACCTGAACCATTTGCAAATTGAGCGCCTCGCATAAGTTCTCTTCAATGTAATCCCTCAAAGCAAATACGGCCTGCATCCTTTCTTTGGGCGTAAGCAACGGTTGGTAATCTTCGGGGAGCTCCTTCTCCAGGTCATCATAGTTGCCGATTCCAGGGCCGGCCAGGTCTGCTTTTTTACCTGCCATTGAGTTTCTCCTATCTTGTGCAAAGGCATGCCCATTTGCAATTCACCGGTTTTCTCAGGTTCTGTTTCAGCCCCAAGGGGCAGTTAATGTCAAGAGCTTAAATTACAACCATCGAAAAAAATTCTCGATATGGCGCTGCTAAAGGCCTAATAATATATAATAAAATATCAGTACCAGCGTCTTACCACAAATAAACAGATTGCAGAAGATCTAAAAAAGCTCGAGCTGATCACCTTTTTTGCCATCAAAACGATTGATGTACAGCTCAACTTGCTTTTTCAGCAACTCAACTTGCTCCAAATTGGCTAATTTCCAGGAATACAAATCGTTGTGGAGTTGACGACTATCATCCGCCAGGGCTTCCATCACCTGGATTTTTGCCGGTTCCCAAAGCAGATGCGCTTCTTCGGACCTTAATCCGACTTTACGAAATCGCCAGTCACAAGCCATCTGCCACCACTTTGAAGGCAAACTGCTGTTGGTGACACTCCCTTCAAAGTAAAAGCAGGTCCATATCAATTGGGGCAACTCGATGTGCAGATCCCTGGCGATATCCCGCAACACCCGCCTGCCTTGCGGTGTCTGTTGGTCCAGTGCGATCCAATAAGGAAACGGGGAATCGCTGGGCATTGATTGTCTTATATCCGGAACACCCTCAACAATACCAAGGTATGCCCCTGCCAGCAAAAACGCTTTTTCCCATGGATAACCGCTTTTCTTGATTCGGGTGGCATTTTCGAGTAAAATACTATGATTATCTGCTTTTGCCCGGAATCGAATCCAGTCCCAGAAATCGTCCGGCCGTCCGAGGGCTTTGGTAATAAGTCGAATATGTTTGTCATCCGGCAATCCGGTTAGAACGGATCGATCCCCCTTTGACAAGGCATACGCCAGAGAGCCGAGACCCGCTGCATCTTTGGCTTTCTGGGCTTGCGTCAGCTTGACCAATGCGGCTACCTTGCTGTGATATCGTCGTTTGAAAACAAGCTCGGCACCCAATGGCCAGCATTCTTCAAATGTTAAAATCAATGCGCGCCCTGTGTACCACTTTTTTTCTTTTGATCCAAAATTTTGCAACAGTGCACTGGTTGTAAGAACCAGTTCGAGGTTGCCGCGCCGAACAGCCTTATGCAGCAAAGACCGGTAACGGGGATCTGAGTGATACTTTTCCATAAGATTAAAGCTGTCTGGTTGACGGACGGCTCGGGAAATATTATAGGCATCTTTTTGTTTACAGAATTAAAATGAGGGGGCGGGGTGTTTTTTTCACGGCAAGATGATCGCCCCAGTGCTTCCAATGTGGGCAAAGGGCTTTTGCCGCCGAGAAAGGCAAAACACGGCGCTGGTTCTTGTCGGAGTGAACGTTTTAAACAGCCGGCAGTAAAATGCAGGGCAGTTGCCGCTGTCAGGCTTGGCAGGCAACAACCCGGCAGCTTGCCGTGAAAAAAATACCCCGATCCCTCAATTAAAACAACATCTCTGCCGCAGGCCGCCAAGATAACACATATGACAAACGAAGAAAAAAGAAAATACCCCAGAGTTCCTACGAGTAACATCGTTTCGTATGTATGCATAGATAGACAAGGCCGCGAGCTGGACCAGGGAATGGGAAAAACGGTCAATATCAGCCAGGGCGGCGTATTGCTTGAGACAACTCGATCCATTGAATCTGAATACATATTGTTGATGACAATTGATCTCAATAATAAGGTGGTTCAAACTAAGGGAGAAGTTGTCCATACGAGATCGGTTGAGTCCGGGAAATATTTTACCGGGATTCGATTTCAGGGCGACCGTGAACACATCATTCAAGTCGTTAAGAGTTTTATCTTTGATTATCATAAACAAAAGAATCAAGTTCAAAAATATCGAATCATGAAACAGCCTGTCTTTACAAAAAAAATTTAAATTTGACAAACATAAGACAATATGTAATCTGACAGAAGGACTTAAAGCAGTGCCATAAACAAATAAATCAGGTTTCGGGGTATTTTTTTCACGGCAAGATGCCGGGTTGTTGCCTGCCAAGCCTGACAGCGGCAACTGCCCTGCATTTTACTGCCGGCGAT
>JASFTQ010000131.1:0-11609 GCA_050053515.1 Desulfobacterales bacterium
GTTACTTTTTTATTTATCTTTACAAGCAAAATAGTAAAAGGGGTTCAGGTGAAAAAAATAGGAATCATTGTAAAAGCCGATGGAGAGGCCTGGAAAAAGGCCGATGAACTTGAAAAATGGCTGGGAGCAAGAGGGGTGACGATCATCCGAAAAGAAAGCTCGCCCCCCAATCGCGGCAGGTCTGAAACTGAGACATCCAGTGCGCCGGCCGATCTGGACTGTATTTTTGTGCTCGGTGGAGATGGGACTTTTTTAAGCGCCGTGCGTTGGATTGGCAACCAGGACATTCCGATTCTGGGAGTAAAGTTTGGCGACGTCGGGTTTCTGGCAGAAACCGCTGAAGATCATCTGTTAGCGGTTGCCGAAACGATACTAAACGATGCCTTTACCACCCAACCCAGAATGCGGTTGCTGGTTCGGGTACTTCGCAACGATAAAGAGCGGGCTGCGGAGACCGTCCTGAACGATGTGGTTATCAATAGAGGAGCGCTGGCAAGGCTTGCTTCCATCGACACATTTATTAACAGCCTTTATCTCACTACTTACCGGGCTGACGGGCTAATCGTTGCAACGCCAACCGGTTCGACAGCTTATTCACTGGCCGCCGGAGGCCCAGTGATTCATCCTTCGGTGCCGGCCATCATCATGACGCCCATCTGCCCGTTCACCCTCACAAATCGCCCTCTGATCATACCGGATTCCTCAGCTGTTAACATCAAATTGGAGAAAGGATCATCTGATATCGTATTGACTTTTGACGGCCAGGAAGGACTGGAGATTGATGAGCGGGATACGATTTCGGTTACCAAAAGCCCGCATCCTATCGATATGATAACTATAACGGGTCAGGACTATTTTGATGTATTGAAGGCAAAGTTGCGCTGGAGTGGCGGAAGGGTTTAGAGTGATTCTCAAAGTAATATTTCAATTGCACGCGAGGTGCAGGCAGGGGGGCAATTGACGGGAAGTGGCCGTTTGCGAGCCAAGGTGGCGGTGATTCTGCATCTTGACGAAAAAATTTACCCCCTGCCTGCGCCTCTTAATTCTGCGTTATTTCGGAACATTATTTTGACATCCGCTATAATTTGAGAATCTATATGATGTTTGGGCAACGGCCCGACAAATTAGGTGCGGCGGATGCTTTCTTTTATTTCAAATAGGTTGCCGTCAAAATCCTTGATAAGGGTAATAAGGCCCTCGCCTTTGGGAATTTGGCGGACATCAATGCCCATGGAATGGCACTTTTTAAGAAATTCTGGCAGGTTCGTCACTGCAAGGCAGATGTGCTCTATTTTTGTGCGGTCTTGGAACCCCTGATCGCTGATAAAAATTTCAACATGCAAGTCACCGGTCAGGTAATTGATGATTTTACATTCGGCATCGTTGTTGAAAATTTGTTTGCTGAGCCTTCTCGAAAGAATTTTTACGCCCTGCTTCTGCAAACCTAAAAGATCCCCATAGAACTTATCGCTGTTTTTCTCGCTAGCGCAAACCAAGGCAACATGTTTTAACAGCATCCTTCACCCCTCTTTTTTATCTCGGAAAGGCAGCCGGATTTCCGCTGTCCACCGGAAGGGTTGCTCCGGTTGTCGGTGTCAATTCACTGGCAAAGAAAACAACCGCGTTGCCGACATGTTCAGCTAAAACCGGTGTCTTCAATAGACTCCTTTGGCGATAATATTCCTGCAAGCCCTCCGGGTCGAGGCCCCGTGATTTCATTCGTTCAGGGCCAACGACTTCCCATAACTTCGATCCGACGATGTCATCCCCGAAAATTGCGTCCGGATTGATCATATTGACCCGGACACCCATCTCGGCCAGTTCCAGGGCTGCAATTTTGGCAATCTGGTGGGCGGCGGCTTTGGAAGCACTGTAGGCCCCGAAGGCCGCCCCCGGATCGAATACGTTCTTGGAGCTGATGACGACAATGTTTCCCCCGGTCCCCTGCCTTTCGAAAATGGGGATGGCCGACTTGATAACAGTAAACGTTCCCTTCAGATTGACGGCCAGAACCCGGTCGAAAATATCCGGATCCAGGTCTTGGATTTTGGCAACATGGGCGATGCCGGCATTGGGCACGACAATATCGATGCCGCCATAGCTGCGGCATATTTCTTTGTACACCTGCTCTACGGCCTGGATATCCGTAACATCCAAAGCATATCGTTGCACCCGGTTGCCGGCGTATTTTTCCTTAAGCGGAAAAAAGATTTTTTCCAAACGGGTGGGGTCGATATCGGAAATAGCCACAGCGGCGCCGGCAGCCAACAAGCGATCCGCGATGCCAAAGCCGATTGCGCCCCCGGCACCGGTGATGACCGCAACTTGACCTGTAAGCGGCAGGGCCGCCGGCCGCGGTAGTTTCTGCCGCTGCAGGCCCCAGTATTCCATGTCAAATATGTGTGATTCGGAGCTGGGCAGATATTTTCCGATGGCGTTTGCCCGGAGCTTGGCCCGGATGGTGTGCTCCCCGATGTCTGCAGCAATCCGGGCTTCATTGCAGGTCCTGCCGACCGCGAACAGCCCCAAACCGGCAACCAAAAAGAGCACCGGATACGGATCCAAAATCGTTTGGCGAATTTGTTTTGATTTAATTTGGTTCTCGAAATAATGCCGGTAATTTTCGATGTAGGTTTTCACCGCGCGGTGGACCTCTTGCTTCAGTTCCTCACTTTGTTCCGCGACATTGTCAAGATACACCATGGCGTTTTTGGTGCGGATGACATGGTCAGGGGTAAGCACCCCGCTGCTGCACAGGGCCGGCGCTTCATCAGCCAGCGAGGCATCCGTTAATTCAGCAGAGCTGCGGGCGTCAACCTGATAGCGTACCAGCCGGCCATCAGACCCCGGGTGCGCGCAGGCCCCGCGTATAATCTGGGCACAGCGTAATCGGGCCGACTCGATATCCGGCAGGCGTCTCATTTCCTTGCGGGGTGCCACCGGAGGCCTATTTTTGATTTTTTTTTGGATAAAGGCCTCTGCGCGGGCCACATAGCGGATCATATTTTGATAGGCGGTTTTGGCATCATCGGCAAAGGTAAATATTCCGTGATGCAGGACGATGACCGCTTCAATATCGGGTTTTCGTTCAATCTGAGCCCCGACAGCTTTTGCCAGAGGAAAGCCGGAGGTGACGTATTCAACCACCGCTATCTTCCGGCCGAGGGCATTTTTCAGCAGCTCCTGGCCGAGCTCCAGATGGGTCAAAATGAGGACACTGTCGGCATGGGTATGGTCAACATATTTCCGGGGTAAAAACGCGTGCAGCAGCGTCTCAACGGACGGAAGGGGGCTTTGCGTGTTGATTCGATGAAGATTTAACTGCTCGGCCATTTCTTTGTCCGAAAGGGCTTGCAGGCCCTTGAGTTTTTGAAGCGGATCCAGTTCCAAGCCGACAAAACCATCCGGCTCGATGGTGGCCAGATCCAACCCACTGCCCTTCACAAAAAGGACATCGATTTCTTCGCCGAAAACGTTTTTTATCTTCAACTTCACGGAAGTATTGCCGCCGCCGTGAAGTACCAGGCTGCGATTACCGCCGAGGAGACGGGATGTATACACCCTCAGGGCCAATTCCTGCGGCGACGCGCTATAATTTTTAATATATTCAGCGGCAGCCTCTTCTTTAAAGAGATCTTCCATGTGATTCATCACCGGGCATTTTTCCTTTGGTTTTCAAAAATTTCTTGAGCGTCTTTCACTGATGCATTTTCGTGGATAATCGCCCGCAGCGATGTCATCATGGGTACCGGATAGGCATGTTGCCAAATGTTTCTGCCCAGATTCACGCCGATGGCCCCTCTCTGCATGCCGTCATGAACAAATTCAAAAACTTCTTTTTCGGTCTCGCATCTGGGCCCCCCCGCCATTACGATCGGAACCGGACATCCATGGGTAACCTTATCAAAATCCTCACACCAGTATGTTTTCACAACTTTTGCACCAAATTCAGCAGCTATCCGGCAGCACAGGCTCAGATAACGTGCATCCCGCTTTTCCAACTCCTTGCCGACTGCCGTAACAGCCATAACGGGAATTCCATTATTTTCGCATTCATCTATTAACTTTCCCAAATTCACCAGAGAGTCATACTCGTATTCGCTGCCGACAAAAATTGACATTCCCACTGCGGCCGCATTCAGACGCAGGGCCTCTTGGACCGATGTGGTCAGGGCTTCATGGGACAGATCCTTTCCGATAATACTGCTACCCCCGGACACTCTTAAGATCACCGGTGGGCTATTGCCTGGATCGACACAGGACCGCAAGACCCCGCGAGTTACAAAAAGGCCGTCGGCATACGGGATCAACGGACGGATCGTCTCGCCCGGCTTCTCGAGTTTGGAGGTCGGTCCCTGAAAATATCCGTGATCGATCGGTAAAAACATGCAGTGCCCATCCGCCTGAATAAGTCGTGCCAAACGATTTTTCATTCCCCAATCCATTCCTGAACCCTCCTTTTGCTGTGTTTGTGGGTCGTTTTTTAACATTTTTTTGTTGTGCACACCTATTGACTTATACTGGATTTACAATATAGAAAACATAAAGGTCAACAAGATAAGATGAGGGGTCGGGGTATTTTTTTCTTGCCATACAACCGGGTGCTTTGCACCCGGCTGCAAGTGCAACGCCTGAATCAATCGCTTCGTCTTGGCTTTCCAGCCCGTCATCAAATATTGAAACGACCAGCTCTTCCGGTGGGCGTTGACTGCACGGCAAGATGCTCGGTATAGTATAAATGATATCTGTCCAAAGAGAACATTCCTTTTTTATCGATAAGAGGATACCATGAAGGGGCGATTCGTTGTCGCTTTCATTTACACAGCCGTGATCATGGTACCATCCGGCTTTTGTGCTGAACTTGCGCCGTACATAGAATACCAAAAATACGGTAGTATCAACTGGACCCGGGGAATTATCCACGCTATTGGTTTCGGCAAACCGGATGAGACCGGTTCCACGAAACCATTGGATGCCGGCGTAAAGGCATTGTATCACGCCAAGAAAAATGCCCGGCGCCATCTTATTGATATTGTCAGAAAGATCCAAATTGACTCCCACGGAAGTATCTCGAAAATTGTGGATACAAACTATTCCATCTCGGCCAAAATGAATGAAATGATATTTGAGGCCCAGGAAATCGAAAAACTAAGAAGGTCCAGGACTGATGGTACTGTGGAAGTTCACATGCAGCTTAATTTATATGGTGGCTTATCACAATTGGTTCTTCCCCAGGAGATTCGGCAAATCGAGTCGATAAAACGTGTTCGACCGGCCAAAAAAAAATCTTTTCAGCAGACGGGGACGTCATCAACAGCGGAGATTTTTACGGGATTGGTAATAGATGCCAGGGGCATTCCGGCAGTGCCTGCCCTGGTACCCCGTTTGTTAGACGAAAATGGACAAGCGGTCTTTGGTACCGCATTTGCGAGCCGAGAGTTTGCCGTTCAATGGGGCATGTCCAGCTATACGACGGATAACTACGCGTCTCTAAGAAGCCAGCGGGTTGGGTGGAACCCGTTGGTTGTCAGAGGACTCCGCACGCTGGAACCCGGTCATTCGGATATTATTATCAGCAATACCGATGCCGCCAAACTCTTAAGTTCATCTCAGCATCTTTTATTTCTGAAAGAATGCCGGGTCATCATCGCGCTAGACCCACCTGCGAAATAAATTCAATATTTTCCCGGATAGATACTATAAAAGTGGGTTCAAACTCAACGGGTCAACCGATTGAAGGCCTCTGTCGGGTTTGAGGACAACTGCCCGTTAAGTTCCCATGGTCCACGAGGCCAAGTAATTTTTTTGATCGGCCGTAAGTTTATCGATGGCAATTCCCATGGCCGTCAATTTTTCTCTGGCAATCCGTTTGTCTATGACTTCAGGCACGGGATAGACATTTTTTGCCAACGCCTTTTTGTTCTTGGCCATAAATTCGATGCACAGCGATTGGTTGGCGAAACTCATATCCATGACACTGGAAGGATGGCCCTCGGCAGCGGCAAGATTGATCAAGCGTCCCTCGCCCAGAACGTTTATTCGGCGTCCATTTTCAAGCAGATATTCTTCTATAAATGGTCTGATCATGCGGCTTGACGTCGATATACGTTTTAATGCGTCAAGATCCAGTTCCACATTGAAATGTCCGGAGTTGGCCACAATTGCGCCGTCTTTCATGAGCAAAAAATGTTCCTGGCGGATCACACGGAGGTTGCCGGTCAGGGTACAAAAGAAATCGCCAATCTTGGCCGCCTTCCGTATCGGCATCACCGAGAAGCCGTCCATGACGGCTTCGAGAGCTGGAAGTGGATCGACCTCTGTTATAATAACATTGGCCCCCATTCCACGGGCGCGCATGGCAACCCCGCGTCCGCACCAGCCGTAACCGCATACCACAAAATTGGCCCCGGCCATCAACCGGTTTGTGGCCCGTATTATTCCATCAATGGTACTTTGCCCGGTACCATAGCGGTTGTCAAAAAAATGTTTTGTCTGGGCATCGTTGACGGCGATAATCGGGTATTGGAGCACGCCATTTGCAGCCATACTCTTCAGTCGAATAACCCCTGTGGTGGTTTCCTCGGTACCTCCCCTGACATCGGGCAGGAGATCGGAGCGGTCGGTGTGCAATGTTGAAACCAGATCGGCACCGTCATCCATGGTAAACTGAGGTTTGGAATCCAGCACGGCGTCGATGTGGTCATAATACGTTTTGTTGTTTTCACCTTTGATAGCAAAGACGGGTATCCGGTTATGTTTGACCAAAGATGCAGCAACATCGTCTTGTGTGCTCAGGGGATTGGAGGCGCACAGTGCCACTTTTGCGCCGCCGGCTTTGAGGGTCTGCATCAGGGAGGCTGTCTCGGTGGTGACATGCAAACAGGCACCGATACGAAAACCTTTCAGGGGTTTATCTTTTTCAAAGCGCTTGCGAATCCGGTTGAGAACCGTCATGTTCTGATTGGCCCATTCAATGCGCAGCGCACCATGTTTTGCCGTTTTTAAATCCTTAACATCATAATCCATTCTCGATTTATCTCCTTTATTTATCTCAGGGGGCAGGGTATAGATGTCTATAATCCCGCCAATTTCCGTATCTCATCAACCCTATCCGTCTTTTCCCAGGTAAATTCGGGTTCGTTGCGCCCGAAATGCCCATAGGCTGATGTCTTGCGAAAAATAGGACGCAAGAGATCCAGATATTCGATGATAGCAGCGGGTCTCAGGTCGAATATCTCTCTGATGATCTTTTCCACTTGCTCTTTGGGCACCTTGCCGGTGCCCATCAAGTCGACCATCACTGAAACGGGCTCCGCGACACCGATGGCGTAAGCCATTTGCACCTCACATTTACCGGCAAGGCCGGCAGCCACGATATTCTTGGCGATGTGCCGAGCCATGTAGGAAGCACTGCGATCCACCTTGGAAGGATCTTTACCGGAAAAGCAACCACCGCCGTGGCTTCCTTGTCCGCCGTATGTGTCAACGATGATTTTACGCCCGGTTAGACCACAGTCGCCCATGGGGCCACCAATCACGAATTTACCGGTAGCATTAATAAAATATTTGGTATCCCCATCGGTCATGTCCTGTGGGATAACCTTTTTGATGACTTCCTCGATAATAGATTCTCTTAAGTCCTCGTAACTGACATCCGGCTTATGCTGGGCGGCAATGACCACGGTGTCCACACGCTTGGGTTGACCGTTTTCGTATTCAATGGTCACCTGAGATTTGCCGTCGGGCCTCAAAAAATCAAGGGCGCCGTTTTTGCGAACCGTCGCCAGGCGCTTGCAGATTTTATGCGCAAACATGATGGGCATGGGCATGAGCTCCGCTGTCTCACTCGTTGCGTATCCGAACATCAGGCCCTGATCCCCGGCGCCTTGGTCTTTGAATAAACCCTCACCCACGTTGACACCCTGTGCGATATCTTGCGATTGTTGATCAATGCTGGTGACCACCGAGCAAGTCTGCCAGTCGAACCCCATTAAGGAGGAATGGTATCCAATTTCGCGAATGGTATCTCTGACGACCTGGGGTATATCCACATAGCAGTCAGTGGTTATTTCACCTGCAATGAAAGCCAATCCGGTGGTGACCATGGTTTCGCAGGCCACCCGGCATTTCTTATCCTGGGCCATAATTGCATCCAGTATCGAATCCGAGATGGCATCGGCGACCTTGTCGGGGTGGCCCTCAGTGACCGATTCGGATGTGAAGAGGAATTGCGCATTGCTCATAAGGTATCTCCTTTAATTTTGTTCTCAGCAAGTTATCTGAGGGGTCGAGGTGTTTTTTTTCACGACAAGATGATCGCCCCGGTTCTTCCAACTGGCAGGGGGCTATTGCCGCCGAGAAAGGCAAAACACAGCGTCGCTTCTCGTTGGCGTGACCCTTTTAAATAGCTGGCAGTAAAATGCAGGGTGGTTGCCGCTGTAAGGCTTGGCAGGCAACAACCCGGCATCTTGCCGTGAAAAAAAACACCTCGACCCCTCAGTTATCTAAAACAGTCGGCTGCGGATTGGCTCAATGACGCCACCCCGTTTCTTAAAAGCCATTTTTAATATAACAACATCATTATAATGTCAACAATAGCCCGGTGGTGGTCTCAAAACCCCACCTCCCCGCTGCAGCGGGCGGGACCGTGCATTTTTTTTAGTTTTTCAGGTGCTTAGAAGACCCAATAGTCCGCCAAGGATCTTTGGCGGATTGCAGGCCTCTTTGCCGCCCCGGCGGGGGCCATGTACCTTAGCTGGGGCTTGTCCGCCCGAGACGTGGTTTTGAAACCCCTCCCGGTTATTGGGTCAGGAAATTGGCAATCCGCCCACCACCAAATCAAAGAGTTTTATTGCAAGTTTTGGATAAATCCCCAGCAGGATTGAGACCCCCCCGGCAAGGAGCAGGGGAATAGACATTGTAAGGGGCGGGTCTTTAACCAACACATTTGCCATCGTTGGATTTGGTGGGCCAAAAAATATGATTTTGACAGACCGGAAGGTGTAGGCGGCCGTGAGTATGATGGCGGCAGCACCGAGAATCGCTACGATGAGACCTGAGGGCAGGGTCTGGATTCCGTTTTTAAAGATGCCGGTAAACATGATCCATTCTGCCGGAAAGCTGCTCATTGGCGGAAAACCGGATAGTGCCATAGCCCCCATGATCCAGAGTGTCGCAGTTATGGGCATCTTCGGTCCTAGACCACCCATCTGTCGCATATCCCTGATCCCGGTTGAATAAACCAATATACCGGCGGTCGAAAAGAGAATCGTTTTACCGATAATGTGTCCTAAAAAGAAAAACATCCCCCCCTCGATACTAAATATAGTGAGAGCCGATATACCCAGAAGGGAATAAGCCAACTGGCTTATGGTGGAGCAGGCGGCAAATCGTTTGACATCGGTTTGAGCCAAAGTAAGCAGCGAGCCGTATACCATGGTTATGAGAGCCATTATCATCAGCGGTAGAGAAAAGATCCTGAAATCCTCGTAGAGCGGGTAAACGAGAACTCTTACCATTACGTAAGCGGCGATATTTGCGTAGACTGCGAGCAAGCCTGCAATACACGTGGGATGCTCCGCATGGACCCATGGCATCCAGACCTGGAAAGGCACGACTGCCATTTTGGCCAATAGGGCGACAAGTATCAGAAGAATAACCCAAAAGGCCGCAGGATGGCCCGCCAGCAAATGTAAATCAGAAATATTGAAGTTGCCGACCTGATAGTAAATGATTACGGTTCCGGCTAAAAAGCAGCTTGCCCCAAAAAACGCCCACATCAGACAGAGCATGGCCACGCGGACACGGTCGATATACCCGAAGAAGGCCATGATAAAATATAACGGAATCGGCAACACTTCCAGGAAGAAATACATGGCCACCAGGTTTTTGACAAAGCAGACACCTAAGAAGGCCAGAGGAAATCCCAGGAACAGCCAGAAAAATCGGGTGTAGTGATTAAGCCATGTTTGTTCGTCTACCTCACCGTATATTGCCTCAATTCTGTGCTCGACATAATGGATCGAATAAAATGCCAGCGCCGTGCACAGGATGTTAATGACCAAGGCGACCGGAAGACTCAATCCATCGCCGAGAAGATCAAAGGTAATATTTGACCCTGCGAATGGATATTGCTCGACAATTACTTCGCCCTGATAGACCCTAAAGCACGCAATAATCAAAAGACCCGTCGTATACAGCAGGCTCAAGCCGGCTATCCAGCCGGCTTTTTTCCCTATTTGTTGCCTGGTCAAAAAGATAAAAATCGAAGCCAGGACAGGCACCAAAATGGTTTGCAGAAGAATGTGCGGTATCATTTTAATCCCGTCAAACGCGTCGGTATTACCATAATATTGCAACCAACAAGCCGATGAAGATAATCAAAATATACGTAATGTTATAGAAAAAAACATCTGAATCGGTCCGAAGGTACAACAGCACTTCGTGAAATCTCCGGGTAACAAGATCGGGAAATTTCCGGTGGACCAAGTTATCGAATCCATCTTCGAGGGTATGCGCCACAAAATCGGCTATTTTCAGCATACCGTCTAAAAAGACTTTGTAATAAAGTCCGTCAATAAACCATCTGCGCCAGAAAAACCCCCGGAGGATTTTCAGAAACGCGTATTTGTTGAGTACATCCCGGGGGTCTTTTTTTCGCGCGATATACAAAAAATAGGCCGGCAGAGCACCCAGAAGGACAGACAAAACGGAGAGAAGCGGGACAATCAAATGGTAGTTTAATGAATGGTTTGCGGCATGCGCCACGGGCAAATGAAGTCGCTGCACCAAATCGGAGTGAAACGCCGCTGCCAGGTGATGCTCCACCCGGGGACCCACGAGCCCAAGGAACACAATTATAACCGCCAGCGCGCAACATGCGCCCCACATCGTGCGATGGGCCTCATGGGGGTTGCCGTCCTGTTGCTTTGCCTGTTCCAGGTGCGGGCTATCCGGTCCGTAAAAGACCATGCCCACCATGCGGGTGGTATAGAATGATGTTAGGACAACGGTAATCATTGCCAGGATGAATATTGAAACGGCATGGGCTTCCAGGGAGGAAAGCAGGATGGCGTCCTTGCTCCAGAAGCCGGGCAAAGGGGGAAGCCCCATTAAACTGAGGGCGGCGACCAGCATAAAAATCCAGGTCAGGGGCATATACTTTTTCATGGAGCCCATTTCGGTCATATAGATAGAGTGGGCTGCATGGATGACCGAGCCGGCGCATAAAAAAAGACAGGCCTTGAATACCGCATGACTCACCAAGTGAAATATCCCGGAAGTCGTGCCGCTGACCAAGGCTGCCGGGCTTAATCCGGCAACCCCCAATCCAATCCACATGTAACCGATTTGGCTGACGGTCGAAAAAGCAAGTACCTTTTTGAGCTCCAATGCTACCAATCCCTGGGTGGCGGCGACAAATGCCGTGATGACGCCCACCCAGGCAGTGATGGTAAAAAATGCGGATGCTTCGCCGACGCCACTTGCCCAGTAACCATAATAAAATATCGGAATTAACCGGGCGACCAGATAAACGCCGCTTTTTACCATTGTGGCCGCATGAATAAGGGCCGAAACCGGACCCGGGCCTGCCATGGCTTCGGGAAGCC
>JASFTQ010000132.1:0-11605 GCA_050053515.1 Desulfobacterales bacterium
ACTTTCCCGGAGGCATAATCCAAAGGAAAGACCGACAAATCCAGCGCACCTTTGCGCATGGCATCCCACTGCTCCCTGGGCTTATACAGGGATTTGGCCGGGTAATGGCGAAATTTTATTTCACCGTTTGTTTTTTGGGTTACCATTTCGCCAAACACCTTACCCAACTGGTCCCTGACATCACCGGCTGCAAATTGATGAGAAACTTTTAAAGTCATCGATCTGGCATGTGATGTATCTGCATTTATAATCACCAGTGAGCATGCGGTCGCAAAAACTAAACATAATTTGAGCAACTTTGATAATTTCATCGTTATTCCTCCTTCTTTTGGTTGGATCCGGCAATTGATTCGACCTGAACCATCACTGCGATGGAACGTTTCGGTGTCCCGATCAAATTCCGAATACCGTGGTAATTTATGTTACGAGTTTCTCCAAAGCCTTGCCTTGCATTTTGAGATGAAACCGCATCAAATTCTCGGCTTTTTCCGGGTTTCGGTTCCGCAAGGCCCCAAGCAGTTCCCGGTGTTCCTGTATGGATTGATCGAAGCGTTCAGGCAGGTTCAGCGACTGGAAGCGATACAGCAATATTTTTTGCCCGAGGCCTTTATGATTAGGTTCGGGGTGCGGTTGCCCGCCAAAACCTGAAGCAATGAATGATAAGCGTTGTTGTGATGGATAGAGTTTTTTTGATTGCGTTTTTCAAAACGACTTTTAGTTATTTATGAAGTTTTTCCATTGATAAAAAATCACGATCAGACATGTCAAGACTTAATTTTCTTCAGGTGGGCAAAACAGTTTCAAAACTCCTCTGAAACCATTTCTAGCGCTTAATTTTTCCCGGAAGAATGAACTCGTAGCGCTTACGGAAGATGCGGGTCGTCAGCCAGCGATCAATCCTGCGGAACAACAGGAATATGATCCAAATCAGTTTGTCTTCCCGGTAATATCTTTTCACTTCGTCCAGCGTGAGCGGCTTGGTATCATTTTGTAGATACCGATTGATAATCGCCACTGTCGGCGGTATGAGATCCTGTTTTTGCTCTTTGAAAAGGTTGGCGGCAAGATCGGTGAATACCAGCCGGTGTTGATAGTAGCGCTCCATGACATCATCCAGAAAAATTAAGCGGATAAACCAGCGCAGAAAAGCCGGTGCACTTTGCAGTATCAATTCGGGATTGAGCTGCTCCATGCCGTTTTTTCGATACAGCGGCGTGCTCGTGTCAACGTAGTACAAGCGCCGGCGGCCGTTTTCCTCCGGACAGACCCAGTTGGATAATTGGCCGTCGATAGCCAATTCCAGGTAGGGCTGTTTTGTCTGATTGAAGGCCCACACTTTTGCGATTTCGGCGACCACCCCTTCAATAAGTTGCCGGCTGGTTTCCGCCTTCAATTGATGAACCAGCCGGTGGCAGAACCGTTCAACCTTCAGCAGTTGTTGGGCAATATACAAAATCACCGGCCGGCCGGGAACCTGGATAATACAAGTATCGTGCGCGGGGAGTTTGAGACCGGCATCTTCCAAAAAACTGCAGTATTCATAATACTGGCCGGTGTAACATTCTGCAGAGGAAAGATCGGAAAAAAGCGGCATCCGTTTTAAAACGATGCCGTCAATACCCCGAATTTTGAAAATAGCTGAAATTTCGCCATACCCGACAATTTCAGCCCCAATAGCTGAATCTCGCAGATTTTGCGGGTTCAGTCCCTTTTCGAAGCGGTACAATAGGTCCTGGTCGATGTTCATCACTAAAGGTTAAAGCCCCAAAAAGGCTTTGGCTTCTCCCAGCGCTGAGTCAACCCTATCCAATATTTCATCGGCAAGTGCGTCGTCTATTATCAAGGGGGGCAGTAACTGGCTGACCCGGGTATCGTTGTTGGCGTAAACGCTTAAGATGCCGTTATCATACAGGGTTTTAGTTAGAATCGGTCCGCAGTTTTCATTGACCATTTCGATTCCCATCATCAGGCCCGATTGGCGCAGACCGACCAAAATTCCCGGGTGTTTTTTTTGAAGGACGTCAAAGCCGCCCTCAAAAGTTTGTGCCAGGCTGCATACATTCTCCAGAAAATCCGGTTGAGACGAAATTTCCAGCACTCTGAAGGCTACCGGGCACCCCACCTCGGCCCCCCCGAATGTCGATATATGGATGAACGGATGGTTTTTAAAAAATGACTCCAGCCGGGATCCAAAACAGGTGGCGCTTATGGGATAAATGCCGCCCGAAAGTCCCTTGCCAATGACGATGATATCCGGCACCACGCCATAGTTTTCAATTCCCCACAGCTTTCCGGTGCGGCCCAGACCGGTCTGGACTTCGTCGATGATCAACACGGCTGCATGCTGGGTGCACAAATCCCGCACAAACGCAAAAAAATCCTTTTGGGGTATCGGCAAGCCGTAAGTTGCCGGTATCGTTTCGAAGATGACTGCTGCCGTATCATTGTCCATTGTTTCCAAAAGCGCTTGCTTGTCATTAAACGGCACTTGCACGAATCCCGGTGGATTCGGCCCGAAAGGATCCCGGTACTGGGGGTCTCCGGCAGCCAGGGCCAATCCGGTATGACCGTGATAGCCGCCGCAGGAAGAAATGATCTTCGATTTTCCAGTATACCCCCTGGCAAGTTTGATTGCCAGATCAACGGCTTCCCCGCCGCTGCTTCCGAAGACCGTATAGCAAATGTCACCCGGCATCAGGCTTGCCATCTTTTCGCCCAGCAGCGCTTTGCTCTCGCTGATGAAGTGATGGTTTCCGATATCCAATTCGCTGACACTTTCCATGAGGGCTGTTACAATTTGAGGGTTTCTATGCCCCAGGTTGAAGACGCCGCCGTTGCAGTGACAGTTGATGAGGCGTTTGGAAGACATTGCATCCCACACAAAAGGGCCCTCTCTGCGACCAAAGACAAAATCGATACCGACTTGTTTAAAAAACTCGGCTTTGCCGGAAGACACATGTCTTGCGAAACGGGATATTATATTTTCTTTTGTGTCGTTTCCAATATATGCCATCGGTGATTCGCTCAATATCACTAACTGTTCAAATCTATTTTATCAAATCCGGGCCGGATGAATTCCCGGGCGGCCGGAAAATGGTGCTCCACCATTCTGCGCAGCCTTTCGAGGTGGAGGATCAAATCAAGGCTATCTTTTTCCATATGGGGATAACTGCCGCGTAATACCCCCCAAGCCGATATGGATCGGTCTATGGCGATCAATGCCACTTTTGCAGAACCATCCGAGTCTTTGGCAAACTCTTCCATGATCTCAGGTTGTTCTCGCAGCTCCCCCTGGATGGCCCTCATGAGTTTCACCCAAATCAGATGTTGGTACCAGCGGACCACCTCCACGGCATCCCCTATGTCGGCACGCACGCCGATGGGGTCCGACTCCGGCGACGCCAAATCTATTTCGGGAGATGCACTTTCTCCTTTAGGCTCCCAGCAGCCCCCTGCTGAATCGAACCATTTCTCCACCCTATCTGCATAGACCTTGGCGGCACGACTGCACGCGTGATTTTCAACGAGCTCGCGGGTTAATCTCCGATCCGCCGCTGTTTCTTCAACATCAATTGAATCGAAATCGATTCCCTGTTCCGCCGCGGCTTCCTTCACCAGATCGAGCGTAGCCCTTAATGTTTGCGATAACTTTCTCCAAAAAAGCTCATTGTTCATATCTCGAGCTTGTGGATCACTGTTTTCGTGTTCCTCGCTTAAGGCGAAATTCATACAGCGCCTGGTGAATGGACAGCGTTCACACCACCGATCACAGTAATTGTAAATGCTGCTGATAAATTGGGAGTTTTCCGCCAGTTTTTTCAATTTTTCTTTATCCATTTTTTTGGCATCTGTGTTTTGCCAGCCGGATACAATTTTTTTTAGGCGTGTTTCAAGTTCAACATTATACGCCATGGGCCACCTTAAAACAAAATGATCGGATCAAGGTTCCCGCCTTCGCCTCAAGAGCTTCGGCGCGGTGCCCAGGGTTCAAGGTTCAAAGCTTACAACCGGCTCAATTTGCTTACTATATTGTACCGGTTCCGGAACCTCTGTCATACCCCAGGTGCTAAAGCGCCTTAAATCAAACGATGCAGATCGAATCTATTTGATACGAACGAGTATAGCATCCCGGGAATTAGTTAAAAAAGTCTCACAGCGGTTTTACCCGCCAACGCACTCTGGCGGGTGAATCCGCCAAAGCCCTGTGGCGGATCAACCCTGAACGTTGAACTTTGAACCCTGCAACCATAATTTCACTCTAAATGCCTGTAATACTCTTTAGGACGCAGTTCCTCAAAGTCTTGTATGTTAACCAGAAATTTTCTGATGTCCTGACAAAGGTCGCATTTTGAGAGATAACCTTGGGGGGACTCCTGGTACCCAAAATCTTCGGCTAAGTTTAGTAGCTGCTGAATGTCTCCAGCAATTATACATGCCAGAATCGGATGGGCATTTAAATCTATCCCCTCTTTAATCAGATCCGGCAGGTTTCTCCAATGGCCCAGTGAGATTCCGCCGCAATACCCCGCAATGAAGTTGCCGTAATTGTCAAAATGGTTGTGCCAACTACGCAGGAATTGCGGTCGGCAGGGCTCGCCGTAGAAACGAACAGCGGGATAAGCAGCATAATACTTTCTTAATCGCCTTGTGGCCCTGCCCATCAGGAATAGTTCGACCTTCGCGGTGAAATGCATGTTTGCTGTCAGGTCGAGATAGTCATCGAGGGAAAGCTTCGATTTTACCCCCAAGGATTTAAATAAGCGGTAAAATTCTAATTGATAAACGATTAAGTTCTGGCCGAATATTTCCTCGCTGATTTTTATGCATCTTTCCGTTCTTTCGAAAGGTATCCATTCCGAATAAAAAGGATTGACTGAAATGAGGATTCCGGTGAGACCGGTATCCCTGAGATGGGTCAAGTGTTTTCGGGTGACATCATCTGTCGTGCACCAATAGCAATTTGTTTCAACAAAGGTGGAGGGTATCCCAATATCTGCGGCCAGCCGAACGGCTTTGAGCAATAGATCGAAATTCAAAAAGGGCTCGCCGCCGGTAAAATGAAGCCCATGGTTCAAACTTATTGTCCGCTTTCCCCAGGGACTTGGTTGAATTGTTTCGCTCAGCTGAGACAGACAATTTTTGAGGTCGGTTTCTGAAATCCAATCCCCCTTCCATTTAGGCGAACAAGCATACATGCAATGACGGCAGGCTGCAGAACATTTATAGGAAAGGATTAATCCCCCGGAGATCGGCGGTGATATTTTCATTCGTCTCATTGACATTTTTGGCGATGCAGATCCGGATAATTGCGCGGTCGGAAAAATTCTCAAATTCGTTGCCCATGGATTTGACTCTCTGATTGCTGACAGTTAAAATCAATTAGCGGCAAACAGCGCTCAGCGCCTCCGTCAAATGGCAAGGCTAATATTTTTCAGACAGCGATGCAAGCGGATTTATCCTTAAACTCTGATTAGGGTAAACTTTTGGTGACCGAGGTATGGCTAAAGCCGATTATCGCATTGCAGCAGGCATACTGGCGATTCTTTTTTATGTTATCCACGCCGGCGTGTTGATCCAACATAACGAACCGTATCATATCCTCTGGTCCTGTCATCTGGGGTGTCTGCTGGTTGGTATCGGTCTGCTTATGCCGCAACCCTGGCTTATGTCAGTCGGGTTCTTATGGTTGGCGATGGGGGTGCCCCTTTGGATATTGAATGTTTTAACCCGCGCTGAACTCATGGTGACGTCAACCCTCAGCCATTTTGGCGGCCTTGCCATTGCCCTTTATGGCTTTAGATTTTTGAAAATGCCCCCGTTTTCTTGGGCAGCATCCACCGCTGGATTGATTCTCCTTGGTTTTTTCAGCAGGTTTGTCACGCCGCGACATGCAAATGTCAACCTCTCTCATGCAGTTTGGACCGGCTGGGAAGAAAAGTTTCCTTCCTATTTCTGGTACGTGGTGATGCTCTTATCCCTGGCCGTCATTATCTTCCTGGTGCTGGAGGTGGCGGTGCGTCATCGGATGCAAGGTAAAAAATGATAAGCCTGATAGGCCGGTTTGCTTGACTGCAAGCCCCGCCCTAAAGGACTGGGAGCTTCATAAAAACGTTTTGATGACCGCTCAAAATGATTTTGGGCAGCAGCCCGTGGACTCAAGACCCCCGTGGTTCGATACCATTCGCTTCAGCTTGCGGCACTGAAGACGGTTTAATTCTTTTAAATTTATTGAGTGGCCAGGGGGTGTCCAGCTCGAGTTGATTCTTGAAGACCACCAGGAAAAGCAGCAACATGAATACCATGATAAATTCGGTCGATTCCTCCCACCAATCGGCCCAGGCCTGATTTTCACTGAATGTCAGCAACAACCCGAAGCGGAATAAAGAATAACTGGTAAAACCCAGCGCCAGGCAGAAGGGCAGCTGTGCTTTGGGCAGGTGATCCCGGCCCTTGTGCGTCCAATATAAAGTGGTGATGAACCCCAGTGCGCCCAGCATCGGATATATTCGAAACTCAACCAATAGGTTCCAGAAATCTTTGAGCCATAAAACATCCGATGAAAAAACAGGCATGATGATCCTGAAGGGGCGCAACGGCATGGTCACCGGGATCAGAGCAACAAACGCCAGTGCCGGCAGCAAATAGTTCGCAAGTCGATGAAGACCGCATGAGACGTCTTCTTTTTTCCAGCAATGTCCGCAGTGGCGTTTAAAAGCGCAAGGCCTCTCCGGGTCCAGGTAATGTATCACGCGTTGATCAAAAAACAATATAAGTCCCCAAAAAAGAAAAAAGAACATCCCCACCATACCGAGGCCATGAAGAAATTCCAGCCAGACGCTTGCGTTTGAAGCCGCCAGGTAATTCAGGGTACAGGCATTTTCGCCGATGAAAAACACCACCATGGCATATCGTAGCAGAACCAGATCGCGAGACTTCTTATGTCGCAACATCCAGATGACCAAAAAGGCCATCACAATGTAGGCCGGTTTGACGACGAAGGCAGCCACGGTCATAGCAACTTGCGACAAGAGCGAGATTTTTATGATAGGCGGTTTCAGGGTTTTATCCGCGACAGCCTTGTCGCTGGCCGGGTGTACCGGGTAGCCCAGTTGCTTCCAGCGGTTGATGCCGCCGGTCAGGTTGTAAACGTTACGATAACCGCGGGCCATGATGCCGGCTGCCGCGATCTGGGATTCCCAGCCACTGCTGCAAACCGTTACAATGGTTTGCCGGTGCGGCAGATCGGTCGTATCCAGATAATCTGCGATGTCTCGCATATCGAGCGGTATCGCCCCCGCAATATGGCCTGTTCGATAGTTTTGGATCTTTCGAACATCCAAGACGAGAGGCGGCACCTTGCTTTCAATGATTTTTATCAGGTCCCGGGCGTCAATGGACCGAACACCGATAAATTTGGCCGCGTATTCTTGGCAGCCTGAAAATAATAGCAGAAAAATCAGGGCCAATACAGAAAGGAGGATCATTGAGGATCGTTGAGATTTGACACGATTAAATCTCGTCATGGGGATTTATCATTTTTTTTTGTACATCTGCAGCATGCCGGCACTTCTTTAATTGAATAACCAGGGATATCGCCACCAAACGGTTATTCAGATACCGGGGAAATCATGCAGGTGCTCACCGCGTGGGCATATAGTTTTCCACGACGATCTTTCAGCTTTGCCTCAGCCGTAGCAATGCGGTTGCCGACATGGATGGTCTTGGCCTGGCATTGGAGTTCTCCCGTATGACCGGTAATCGGGCGGATAAAATTTACTTTAATTTCCAGGGTCGAACAGCCTTGCCCGGCCGCAAGCGTTGAAAGAACGGCAGCGGTCATGGCCGTATCCAGGACCGTGCCGGCGATACCGCCGTGGACCGTGGTAAAAGGATTATAGTGGTATTCCGCCGGCTTGAATTTGAAAACCGCCCGGCCGTTATCGACATCAACGATTCGGTATCCTACAAGATTGGCAATGGGTGGGGGAGGAATCCGACCATCCCGTACAGCGCGCAGGTAGTCGATGCCGCTGATGGATCCTGCCTGTCGGGAACTCATTTCAGGATCTTGCCAGGTGATGGTGTGACTTCTCTTCATCGGGTCTTTTCCTTTATCAAAGAAATTCCGATTACATTGGGAACCGGCCACGCAAACCGATTATCACTATTTTCATTGAAATTCGTTTCAAAGCTGCCGACGAACTCGAATTCCTGATGGTCCGTTCGGACATACAACTGGGCCTCCGGCCCCCCTTCAACATACATTGCCCGTGAGATTTCAAGCGGGAGCTCCTTGAGTATGTTGATCAGATCATGGGTGCTGTAAGGTGATCGAACATGGATAAATAATACGTTTCCCTGATGATCCATGCCGATTGCAGCCGTACTCCATTTTTTCGGTTGTTGGGTCCAGACGTTTTTGCCCCGGCACGAAATCATGCGAATGCTCTGGACGAATGTTCTATATTTATTTTTCCAGTTCCGGAAATTCTCACATTGACGATCAATTATCTTTACCGGAGGCACCCCCTGCTTCTTTCTGTCGAAGGCAAGTACGGTCATATCTTTGGTAAGCCGGGGATTGTTTGTATGCGTTTTGGTACGCATCAAGGAGACGCTGGTTTTATGGTCCTTCTGATACATGCTGGCGTTTATTGCGGCGACAAGGCCGTTTCGACGGCACCATTCTCTTGCCGTTAGCGTTTTGCCTTGACCCGGAGCCGAGGCGTTAAGCAGCCTAAATTCGAATCGGCGGGGATCGATACGCAAAACTCTTACCATGGAATCCCCCGCCTGAGAGAGGCGGGGGGATGCGAAAATACCCAGCTCGAGTCCGGCGTGAAGCCGGTGCCAGCTCGTTTCTGATGGAAAACCGCGGCTGTCGGTTTTTTGCCCGGCACCAATTGGAGATACCGCCATCCCGATGAGAATAAAACTCAACGCTATTTTGTAGATGAAAGCCATTCAAGCCTGATTTAATTCAGGGGTCGGGGTGTTTTTTTCACGGCAAGATGCCGGGTTGCTGTCTGCCAAGCCTGACAGCGGCAACTGCTTTGCATTTTACTGCTCGCTATTTAAAAGTTACACTCCAACAAGAACCGACGCCGGGTTTTGCCTTTCTCGGCGGCAATCGCCCTCTGCCCATTGGAAGCACCGGGGATTTCATTTTGCCGTGAAAAAAACACCCCGACCCCTCAATTTAATTCATCTGCGAGATTTGCATAAATTGCTTTGACGATCATCGGTTTTGCCGCTTGCCTTGTGTGAGCGCTATCAAGAAAGATCCAGCTGGACTCATTGGAGTAAACCGAGCTTAGGTCGACGATATCTACACCGTATTTTTGCCGTGCCTCTTTTATCTCACGGGCAATAATGGTGCGAATAGCCCGAACCGTTTTACCTTCTTTGTTTCGGAAAAAGCGTTTTTCCTGTCTGCTTATGCAGGAAACATTTTTATAATAAAGCAATGGCTGAAAAAAAGCGATGAATTCGGCGCCAAATGTTCTGGATATCTTTGCGGCGTTAACGATATTGCCGATATAGGTTTCGGCTATTTTTTCTTTCCATGCAGGCGATCCATATTTGTATTCTTCTCTGACCTTTTTAAGAGGGATAAACTTCTTGACGAAATAAGAACGAAAAGTAACTCTCAAAATATTGCTGCCATACATCAATAATGCTGTTGTCGGATAGCTGTTTATATCTTCGTCCAGAATCGGATTGTTTTCATATGTAATAAAGTTGAAAGGATAGCCCGGTCTCGGATCCCACGATATGGGATGAAGGATGTCATTACCGCCGTTATACATAACGATCATATCCGGAGCAAACTTTTGCACTTCGAATACAATCTTGGCCAACTCCATACCGGATACCGAGGAAAGAACACCAAAATTATATGTTTTAACCCGGGGGTATCCGTTTTTTTGAAAAATGTTTTCCACCAGGATTGAAATAGGCGGCTCCCCCAGCAATACGGTGGATCCGCCCAAAAAGACAATGCGGTATTCATCCTCAGGTTTCGGTATCCGGGGGGCTTTGCCTCTATAGCCCAGCGGGTTTAGGTCGCGAAATTGAGGCTGCCCCGAAAACATCGTATATGGCTGCGGTTGGCGATAATACTGGACCGGGAAGCGCTTTTCGATCGGTGGTCGCGCAGAAATGAACAGACGGCTGACCATTTCGACAACGTACAATGAGATTGCCAGAACAATAACGAAGATAAATATTCGCCCCATCAAAATTTCGACCCGCTGATATTTCTTTCGGTCTATCATTGTTTTACTCCATCTAACATCACTGCGCCTTTTTGCCCCGGATGTCTTGACCTGGTTTTTAATTAGTTTACTTTTTGCGGGGATTGTGTCGGCATAGGATTTCTAGCAGGTAATTATCTAAAAATATAGCAAATATATATCACATGCTGCCGGAAAAATCAAAAGAATACCGCGGCCTTTTGGCGCAATGGGAGGTGTCACATCATTTTGATCGTGCTTTCCTGGCGTTGCAAGCGTTACAATAATGTTTATTTTTTATCACTTAAAAACATCAATTCATCGCCGCAGCGAGTTGATGAGCGTCTCGGAAATAACCGCAAATATTGGTGTTTCATCATTATTTAACGGGCTATTGCCCGAACAGATTTTCGCTGGGTCTAAAACGTTTTTTACTAAATCTAAAGCTTGCTTCAGGCGCTTTGAAAACTCGTCCCGCCTGACAGCGGGACTCAAACAGGTTCAAAGCGCTTTTCTTGCGCTGCGCTAAGATTTATGGGCAAAAAACATTTTAATGACCGCTCAAAAATGTCTGGGCAACAGCCCGTTAAGAAATAACCCACTAGCATGAACAGCTGCAACAAGGCTTTCTATAAAGAAATTAACCATGAATCGCAGAAACTTCATCCGGAAGCTATTCGCGGGGTTCAAAACGATGGCCCTGCTAGGCATGTTGCCGCCATCCTTGATGGCTGTTGTTGCCGAGGGACGCAGAGGAGAGAAAATGCACTACATGCCCTTGAACGGTCGCAGCCTTAAAGATATTGCGTTCAACAAACTGCATCATGGCAACGATGGTCATTATGTGAATCCCATCGGCCGGCCGCGTCATGGTCGACTGTGGCAGGTGATGCACTGGAAACTGTTTCATCAGAATAAATTTAAAAAATACTTCGACGGAGAACAGGTGAAGCCCGTCTCAATTGACTGGGGTTCGATACGCCGGCACCGCGGTTTGTCCATCACGTTTTTGAAACATGCCAGTGTGCTGATCAAGGATATCAATTGCTACATTCTTATCGATCCTGTATTTTCCGAGATTTTCTGGTTCATAAAGGATTTTACCCCGCTGAATTTTAATCTCAAACAAATGCCGAAACCGGACCATGTTCTGATCACCCACGGTCACTATGACCATCTGGATAAACCTTCCCTGAAGTATCTGGCCAAGGATACCCATTTTATCAGCCCACTGGGATACAACCGGGAGTTCGGGGACATGGATATTACTGAACGGACACAACTGGACTGGTATGATCGTTATCAGAACGGCCAACAGGAGATCACGCTTTTACCCTGCAATCACTGGACCATGCGAAATCCATTCATCG
>JASFTQ010000133.1:0-11497 GCA_050053515.1 Desulfobacterales bacterium
TTACTATTAAAAATGGGAATAACCCGTGGCCTGTGGATTTTCGGAATTCTTCAGGCCCTGTCGACGGCGGGCTTTGCCCTGCTGGCAAAAATCGGATACAATGTTGCGATGCTGTCGGGGGTTATTGCCTTTGAAAATCTGAGCAGTGGCATGGGTACAGCCGCTTTTGTTGCATTTATGGCCAGTATTACCAACAAGAAATTTACGGCTACCCAGTATGCATTGCTGACCAGTTTCATGGGGCTTCCCAGGGCGATAGCATCCTCGGTGACCGGATATATGGCAAAGCACATCGGCTGGGAGAGCTTTTTTATTTTTTGCGCTGTTATCGCTATCCCCGGAATGCTCCTTTTGCTTAAATTTGCACCGTGGCAACCAAAACAAAATACCCGGTGAAAGTTGCGCCGTGAGCATATATCCCGCAGGGACAGGCTTCATTTTCAAAAATAGACGGTGGAAAAATTAATGGTTAACCGTAAATCGGACAAAAAAATTATCGATCGAATTCGGCGTTTGGCCGAGGACAGAAAAGAAATTATCTCTCTGCCGCCGGAGCAGATCGTCGATCGAATTATAAATGCGCCTCAGCCGGCAGCGCTCGTCCAATCATTCCCCGAAGAAGATCTGTATCTCCTGATTCAGGACATCGGTCCGCAAGATGCGCTGCCGGTTTTATCCCTGGCCTCCGAAAAGCAATGGGAATACCTGCTGGACATCGATATATGGCATAAGGATCGTATAAACATGAAAACCCTCACCGCCTGGCTGAGTTTGCTCAACAAGGCGGATTCGAAACGCTGGCTCAAATGGATGGTCGACAACAAAACAGAGTTGCTGGAGTATTACCTGTTTCATAATATAGAGGTCAAACTCAGGGAACATGACCAGGATCCTTCTGAATACGGTGATGACTTTTTCACCTATGACAATATATTTTATATCCGGCTGCATGGCTATCCCCCTGAGGATCACCATGCGATGAAACAAGAGGTTGACATCCACGGGGAAAGTTACCAGAAATTTTTGGAACCATTAATCCGGAACCTGGCCGCCTTTGACCATATTGTCTATCAAAAAATCTTACTTGAAACCGCCAACGTCATCCCGGCTGAAACAGAAGAGGAGGCCTATCGCCAACGCAACGTAAGACTGGCTGAAAAAGGATTTTTGCCTTTCGAAGAAGCAATCCGCATTTATCAGCCGTTGAAGCCAACCGATTTGAAAGTTCAGCGGGTAAAATCTTTTCAAACCAAATCTTCACCGCCCTTGCTCGTGCCGGTTCCCCAATTTTCGACACGGATGCTGGAAAAAGACACTCTTTTTGCCCGTGCTCTGAGCTGCATAACAAAAGCTCCGGACTTGGAGCATCTTCAGATCGAATTCGCCACTTTAAGCAATCAGATAATTACGGCAGATCAGAGATCCATCAAAGACAGAAGTGAGCTTGGCAAAGTCGTGAGAAAGGCCTGCGGATACGTCAGCATCGGTCTTCAGCGCCTTGTGGAGGAATCGCAGCCTTCGGCAAAAATCAGAAAGAACTTTTGTGCAGCCATGTTAAAAAAGTACCCGTTGGCCGACATTTTCCGCGTCGGCTATGGACAGGCCCTGGCACTGAAGTGGCGGGCTGAAAAATGGCTTGCAAAATCTTGGTTTGCCGCTCAGGGCCTGTCGCTGACATTCTGGGGAGAAGAATGGCTGGGCGTTCTTGGCGGAATTTTGCTGAGGAAGCCCTTGTTCTTCGATAATTATAGAAGCGGAACCATTTACCGGGAATTTTTTTCAATCGATGATATCAAAGAAACCCGGAAGGCCTTGCGTGATATAATCGCCTTGGATGATCTGCTCTCCCTGATGAACATTAAACTAACCTCACCGCCATCATATGGTTTTCTGACCTTCAAAAAACTCATCCTAACGCTGTGGTCCAGAAACGAAATCGGTCTTTCCGATGATCTCCGCCCCCTGACCCTGGACCAGTTCAAACAATTTTACGACCATTTGTGGGAATCCGGGAAAAAACCTTACAAGATACCGCTGACGCTGAGAGAATCCTTTTTAGATTGGCTCGGCCAAAAAACCGCCCGCGGCACCCACGAAATCTCGGAAAAATTGGGTCAGGTTTTTGAAAGCCTGTTCGGCGAGATCGAAAAAGAATACGGAGAGGTCTCATCCACAGACCTGGATCCGAGATATATCCATCTTTTCCTGGTTAAGAAAAATCAATAGACATATTACATGCCATGTGCTAAAAAACGGCTGTCTTTAAACGCTCTACGACATGCCGGACCTTGACCGGTTCGCTTTCCTGTTCAAAAGGAAGCCCTGCCCCTGGGGGGCAGCTTTACATCCGACAGTTACCGCTACAAGGAGGGATTACGATGCAATATGACCTGACCGACGAACAACGCATGTTGCAGGATATGGTAAGAAGGCTTACCAAGGAAAAGGTTGAGCCGGGTGCCATCCAACGCGATATCGAGGCCAAATTTAGCTGGGAGATGGTGGATCTGTTGCGTGAAAACGGACTTTTCGGCATTGATTTCCCGGAACAATACGGCGGCACGGACGCCGGGATGCTCGCTCTGGCAATAACGGTTGAGGAACTTTCCAAGGCGGATGCGGCCTGCGGACTCCTCATCGCTGATCATGAACTGGGAGCTTTACCGATTATGCTGGGCGGCACTGAGGATCAAAAACAGCGGTTTTTGCCAAAACTGGCAACGGGCGAGCAAATCGCAGCGCATGCTTTGACGGAACCCGATGCCGGCTCGGATGTGGCCAGACTCCGATGTCGCGCCGTCAAAGACGGCGATTCCTATGTTCTCAATGGCAAGAAAAATTTCATTACCAATGGTGGCGTGGCCGATATTGTGACGGTATACGCGGTCACCGATCCGGATAGTCCGATGCGCAGGAATGCCGCCGTGTTTGTCGTCGAAAAAGGCACACCCGGATTTCAGGTGGGCAAAGAAGAGGACAAGCTGGGCATTCGCTCCTCGGAAACCGTGGAGCTGATTTTTGAAGACTGTCGTATTCCGGCAGAGAATTTACTGGGTCAAGATGGCTCCGGTTTTCAAAATGTCATGAAAACCCTGGATTTTTCACGTTTAGGGGTTGCGGCCCAGGCCCTGGGGGTTGCAGCGGGAGCCCTCGAATACGCCACGGCCTATGCTAAAGAGCGGGAGGCCTTCGGAAAACCCATCATTCGTCACCAGGGCATCGGATTCAAGTTGGCGAATATGGTCATGCGAACCGAGGCGGCCAGACAGCTGCTCTATAAATCCTGCAGCCTATTCCAGGAGCAGCCAAAGGATATGAGCAGTCTCAATCCCGAGCTGGTGCGCCTGAGCGCCATGTCGAAGTGTCTGTGTGGCGATGTAGCCATGTGGGTTACCACCGAGGCCGTGCAGGTATTGGGCGGCTATGGTTACGTCAGGGAATTTCCCGTCGAACGGATGATGCGGGATGCCAAAATCACCCAGATTTATGAAGGCACCAATGAAATTATGCGGGTGATCATCACCGGTACGCTCTAGTATTGTGTCCCAGAAATAATTTCAAAAAGTCTTACGGCATTTCGTTTTTTGCCGGGCCTTTACTGAAGGGAAAAGGGCGGGATCGGTATGGGGCAAAAATTTGGCGGCTGAAAACCGATCCATAAACTCCTGGTTGACATTGAGCTCAATGTAGGTGACCCGGTCTCTGATACCCTCGACTTCGGCCAAACTTTGCGCCGAAGTGATTATCTTGGTGGCTCCGCCAAGGGAACTGTTACCCAGCCCTTTGAAGCTTTCCGTCGGCAGATCCGGTATCATGCCAATCGCCATTGCGGACTGCGGCCGGATAAATGAACCGAAGGTGCCTGCCATGTAGAAATCTTTGATGCCCTGCATTGAAATTCCAACAGCAGCGGTGACGGTTTCCAGGATGGTATACATGGCGGCCTTGGATCGGATAAGGCTGTCTATCTCTGCCTGACTTAAGGTGAGGTCTGATCCCGCGGCGGAATCTGCCGCCGGCACCACCACCAAATGCAGCAAACCGTCTTTGTCTCTGATTTTGTTGCCGCAAACGGCTGGTACCAATTTTCCCCGAACATCCAGCATACCGCAAAGGAAGAGTTCCGCAGCCAGATCAATCAGCCCTGATCCGCAAATTCCCAGCGGCTTTGCATCGTCGATGGTGCGAAATGAAAAATCAAGGGTCTTCGGTTCAATCGCAAAGCGATCGATCACTCCCGGGCCTGCCATCATTCCCATCCGGGTAACATCACCTTCCAGGGCGGGACCGGCAGCACCCGCACAGGCGATTAGCCAGTTTGCGTTACCCAGCACAACTTCGGCATTGGTGCCCACATCAACTAAGATCGCAGGATCCCTTGCTGTCTGCATACCCGAATACAGAATGCCGGCAATCAAGTCTCCGCCGAAATAACTGCCGACGTTCGGAAAAATAAATACCCTGGCCGACGGGTGGACCTTTATGCCCAATTTTGATGCCGGCACCAAACCGGGGCGGTTGATTGCCGGAATATAGGGTTCTCGAATGATCCAGCGGGGTTCAAGCCCCATAAAAAGATGGGTCATGGCAGTATTTCCGGCGGCCGAAATAAACAAAATATCCTGGGCCCGGCAGTTACCGGAAAGGCTAATTTTTTCGATTTCACGGTTAAGACCTTCAATAATCGACCGATTGAGTTTTATCAGCCCGTTGTTCCGTTCGGCACGATGGATCCGGGACAGAATATCAGGCCCGATGGCAAGTTGCGGATTGTCAAACGCGGATTCCGCCAGCGTGCTGCCGGTTGAAAGGTCCACAAGGCGAAGAACGATGCGGGCAGTTCCCAGATCAACCGCTAGACCCGCTAGAACGCTGGAATCGTGAGGGTTTGTGAGATGGATCAATTCCCAGCGTTCACGGTCTTTCAATAAAACGCAGCGAACCCGGTAATTCCATTTTCGGATAACTCCGGGCAGGACTTTCAATAACCCGAGATCGATATGGATGCTGTCGGTGTGCAGTTGGCCTTTTAACGCATGAATCAGCCGCTCGGCATCTGCTCGATTATCATGGAGGCTTGGGGGAAGCAGCGAAACTGTTCTGATCCAATCCGTATTCTCTCTGTGCATCGTTTATTATCAGCGCTGTTTGTGCATCAATGAACCCGTTGTTCCAGTTCGCCAATAATTTGATTGGTCACCTCGCCGGCTTTTCCCAGTATAATGTAGTCACTGACAGTTTCGGTGAGCGGCGTTCTCTCGGGATTGATTTCGATGACTTTTGCACCGGCCTCTTTTGCAATTACCGGCATCCACGATGCCGGTTGTATGACAGCCGAGGTGCCAATGACCAGCATCAAATCACACTGGGACGCCACCTGCCGGGAACGACTGAGATGATGGGGCGGAATCAATTCGCCGAAAAATATGACTTCGGGTCTAAAGATGCCGCCACAATCACAACGGGGAGGGATCTGATCGATATTGAGCTTGCGCGTTTCGCGTCTGTTACTGCAGTCCATGCATTTCAGCCAGGCAAAATTGCCATGGAATTCGATCACATCGGTGTTGCCTGCCATCTGATGGAGCCCGTCCACATTCTGAGTAATGATGGTTTTCAACAAGCCGAGCTCTTCGAGCCGGGCCAGGCCTTTGTGTGCGTCATTGGGTTTGGCTGCATCGACAACGTTTTTCATTTCCTTGATCAAGACATTCCACACCTTGACCGGATCGCGCATAAAGGCTTCGATGTGGGCAAACTCCATGGGGTCAATTTTTTCCCAGAGTCCCCCCTTGCCCCTGAACGGCGGAATGCCGCTTTCAACCGAGATCCCGGCACCGGTTAAGGCCACCACATCTTTTGCAGCCGCTAGATCTTCTGCAGCCCTTTTTATCAGATCGTCCATAGCATCACGCCGGCTATTAGCGGTTAGGTGAATTCAACCCGTCAACAACCAAAAATTAAACCATGAAAGCAACAGGACCCATTGCAGCGCCGGGAGCAAAATTTATAAGTCAAATGTCATACCGGCCCTGACAGCGAAACACTTAATACGGTTGCTCTTTTCAGCCAGGGTCCGGCGACAGGTCTTTACGATGCCGTCCATGGCCCTGTCCGTTCGGTCCTGGTTTAAATGAAACAGGCCCAATTTTTCAACTCCCGCCTCAGCGGCGAGTTTAAGCACATCGGTATAAACAGAGTGCCCCCAGTCCCTGAAAACTTCATATTCTGCAGGGGTGTATTCGGCATCATGAATCAGGAGATCGGCGCCCCGGGAAAATTCCCGGTAATCATCATAGGTCAGACCACCGGGATGGATATATCCGAGCTCATTGTCGGTTAAAAATACGAACGTTTTCCCGTCTTCCATAAATTTATAACCGCTTCCGCTGTTGGGATGACTGATAGGTATCGGCGTAACTTTTACAGAGCCGATTTCAAATTCCATCGGACAGGCTTCCAAATAAGTCATCTTGGCCCTTATATCCGTGTATTTTACGGGAAAGTTCGGTGGTGCCATGACTTTTGAAAGAATGGTTGCTACAAATTTGCTGTGAAACGGACAACGGTGCATCTGAAATTCGGAGCTCTTGAAATAAAGCGGTTTGAAGTAGGGGAATCCCATGACGTGGTCCCAATGGGCATGGGTGAAAATGAAATGAAATTTTTTTCGCTTTTCTTTCATCAACTGATTGCCGAGTTTGCGTATACCGGTCCCGGCGTCGATAATGATGATATCATTACTTTTTGTCCTCATCTCGAGACAGGTGGTGTCACCGCCGTATTTGAGATATTCTTTGCCTGAGACAGGAATGGATCCTCTTGAGCCCCAGCACTTGATATGCATTTTTTAACCTTTCAGAGATTATCTGAAAACGTTAGCAACACTTACCTCCGAAGAGTGTATGCCAGACCCTGTCGTGTTTCCATATTTTTATGACGCACACAGAACGCTGCGCTAATTTATACACCACGTCTTTTGCCTGGTTGTAAAAAAGTCCGGATAGAATAAACCATTTTTTATTATAAAAACCCCCGCATGACAGCAGCCGTTTTAGAACCTCGTAATGCATATTGGCGATCACCAGATCTGTCTGAAGTTCGATGAGATTCTCAGCGTCACCCTGCACAACCATGACCCGGTTTTCCAAATGGTTTAACCGGATGTTATTCTGAGCGGTGCGGGCTGCCAAAGCGTTAATGTCCACAGCGATGGTTTGCCTGCATCCCAGTCGCGCGGTGGCCAATGCCAGTAATCCGGTACCGGTACCGAGATCAAGGGCTGATCGCGGCATCTTTTCGCGAAAAAGCAATTCCAATGCTGTCAGACAACCACAGGTGGTTGGGTGGTTTCCCGCACCCAATACGACACCCGGGTCAAGGACGATCGGCGTTAGGGCTTTTTCGGTTTGAGCCTCTTTCTTCGATTTTGACCAGGCAGGCACAATGCGGAATCGGCCAACCCGCAGGGGAGCAATATTTTCACCCTGCCAATCATCATATGCCATGGCGTATTTGTCAAGAAGGGTCAACTGGGGTTGTTCGACCAACAACTGTTGTACTTGTTTTTCTGAAGGTTCGGAAAAGAACAGAAATGAGAATTTATCTTCTTGCCAATTCCCGATAAAATTTACGCCGAATAGGTTCGCACCCGGGACAAGATGCCCTTTGAGGTGGTAAATGAAGAGGCGGTCATAGGGCCTGTCGGCCGACTGCCGGACCTCCGATTCGGATGTTCGGTATGCTGTTGCAAAGGCGGCACTTGAAAGTTGCCGGGCTTTTACCTGGGCGCAGCTATTTTGGCTTTTAATCGTTTTTTGGCAATTGATCAAGATACCACTCCATGGGATCAAGCAAATCAAATCCCATTTTTTCCAGTTTTCTTTTTATATGGGCGACATTTTGCGTCAGCAAATAAGGAAAGACGGCCCGTTTATTCTCGTCCCAATATCTTGCCACGAGAACACTGCCGAAAGAGATATTTTCTTCCGTGATGGCATCAACAATCTGCTTCAGCTGCCCGACTTTTTCTTCTACAAGAATACATAACAATGTTCCCGGTTCTCCGATGCCCAGGACATTAATAAAAGCTCGCAGCAGATCGCGAACCGAAATGATCCCTTTGAGCTTGCCTTGCTCGTCAACAACCGGAAGGGCGCCGACCCGGAGTTTTTGAATAAGCAGGAGAGCATCTTGAATGGTGTAGGATAAGGAGATGGTGGTAGGGTTTTCAGTCATGATGTCCTTTACCCGTAAATCCGCAATAGCCTCCCCGGCCTTGCCGGTTTCGAACTTTTTGAACAGGCTGTAGGGTAAAGCGCTTCTGATGTCTCGGTCCGTAACGATTCCGATCAAGCGATTTTCTTTATCAACCACAGGGAGATGGCGGATGTGGTTGCCGGCCATCATTTCCTGAGCCTCGAAAATACCGGCCGTTTGGCTGATGGTGATCACTTTGCGGGTCATCGACTTGCTGACGAACATATCATCCTCCCAATGGGGTTCAACGGAAGATCTGCTGGTTGAAAAAGCCAAAAAAGCACCGGGTCCTGCGGCCTTCTGTGAGAGAGCTCAGATCGCTTCCTTTTGTCATTTTCCCGGGGCATCAGATTAGCCGTTTAACAACGCTTCAACGTGATTCCTTGCCAGATCCGGAAGACGCCTGAGCGCGTAGCCGCCCTCAAGTACCGAAATCAGTCTTCCGTTGGAATATTTATCTGCCATTTCCACGATGTTTTTGATCATCCAGGTAAACCACTCGGTAGACAAATTGATATCTGACATATCATCATCAACGTGCGCATCAAACCCGGTCGAGACCAAAATGACCTCGGGCTCGAATTTTTCAAAGTCCACCAAAAGCGTGCTGAGGATTTGGTCCATGTAGGCCTGGTCCCCTTGCCCCGGCAACATCGGCGAATTTTTAGTATAGCCGCTGCCGGGGCCTGCGCCATGTTCAAATTCCCGGCCGGTGCCCGGATAAGCAAAAGACGGATGCTGGTGGATAGAATAATAAAATACGGTGGCATCCCGTTCAAATATATGCTGGGTGCCATTGCCATGGTGCACATCAAAATCGATGATGCCCACCTTACCTATTTTCCAGTGATTCTGCAAATATCTAGCAGCAATGGCCACATTGTTAAAATAACAAAATCCCAAGGCAGCGCCGGCTTCGGCATGATGCCCGGGGGGTCTGACGGCACAGAAAACATTATCCAATGTGCCGTTCATCACCATATCGACGGCAACAAGAATTCCGCCGACAGCCAGCAGCGCTGTCTCATATGTTTGACCGCACATTTGGTTATCGGGATGGTCAAAAACATTTTTACCGGACACGCAGGCCTGGCTGAAGCGTTCGATGTAATTTCTATCATGAACCGCCTCGATCCACTTCATTTCAGCCCGGCTGGCCTTGATGAGGGTCAATTTCGGCAATAGCCCCGCTTGACTGACTCCCTGGTAAATTGCGTTGAGTCTTTCGGGCACCTCGGGGTGATAAGGACCCGTCTTATGGAGCAAATATCGCTCATCATATAAGAATCCTGTACGTCTCATTTCATCTTCAACACCACTTGGTTTTGCTGCATACAAGGGGTCGGGGTATTTTTTTCACGACCAGATGATCGTCCCGGTGCTTCCATTGGGCAGAGGGCTATTGCCGCCGGGAAAGGCAAAACACGGCGTCGGTTATTGTTGGAGTGAATGTTTTAAATTGCCGGCCGTAAAATGCAAGGCAGTTGCCGCTGTCAGGCTTGGCCGACAACAACCCGGCATCTTGCCGTGAAAAAAATACCCCGACCCCTGATTTATTTAGTGCCAACTTTAAAATAAAAATAAATACGCTCACTCGACAATCCGGTCAAATATATTAAAGGCCGCTCTCACGGATTCGCTGTCTTCGGGCATTTGGATAGTGGGGTGACCGTTCAGGTCATATTCGTATATCATCGGGTCGTCCGAGATGGTACCTGCGAGTTCGAGATCACCGTTTTTTATGATGTCGAGAGCCGCTTCCGACGGTGGTTCTTTAATCTGGTTGATGACCGCATAGCTTTTGCCAACCCCGATGTTGAGTTCACGGGCCAGTTTGTTGATTCTAACCGCAGCCTGAAGACCCCGCCGGGAGGAATCCGAAACTATCAAGAGAATATCCACGTTGCTCGTCGTTAACCGGCTGATATGTTCCATACCGGCCTCATTGTCCATGACCATATAAGGATAGTTTCCGGTTAAACGATCGAGAAAACCGGCCAGCAGTGTGTTGGCCGCACAATAACAACCAGCCCCTTCGGGCTGCCCCATCACGACCAGATCAAACCCATCGGATTCGATGATAGATTGTTCCAGGCGCATGGATATAAACACGTCTTTGGTCATGCCGCTGGGGACCCGGCCTTTTTTCATTTCCTCGCGTGCATTGCCAAGCGTATCCGACACCTGCAGCCCGAGGACCTCGTTTAGATTTGCGTTGCAGTCGGCATCCACGGCCAAAACGGGCGTCTTATGATGTTTTAGAAGATATTTAACAAGCATACCGGCCAGCGTGGTTTTACCCGTCCCGCCTTTGCCGGCCAGTGCGATGGAATAGGCCATATTTAATTTTCCTCTCACCGTATGACTCAACTAATTCATAATGGTAACAAATCTAAGATATTAGGTCAGTTACCAGCAACAGTCAAGTAACTTTTCCCGCTATCATCCCGCTGAATGGCTGCCACCAAGCCGCCCCGACCTGAAATGTTTCGACCTCTTTTCAATGGTGGCCCGCAGGTCCTGTGGCCTTCAAATCCCTTGCAATGCGTATGGTCATATGTTAAATCGACTAAAAATGTTTTAATTTCAGCAAACTATGAAGTACAAGCAAGATAATTTTCTCTCCCGCCGACAGAGGCGGCCTGTCGCGTATACTTCATCTCAAAAAGCAGCAATATGACGCATCGCTTTTGTCATTGCGACCGGAGAGAATCTGAGTGTTTTGAGAAGAACATGGATTTTGAGCTAAATAAGACTCAAATGGACATCCAAAAGGCCGTCAGGGATTTTGCCAAGGGCGAATTCGACAAAGCGCTGGCACTTGAACTGGATAAAAAACAAATGTTTCCCCTTGAAATATGGCGCAAAGCCGGGGAATTAGGGTTAATCGGTGTGCATTTTCCCGAGGAATATGCCGGTCAGGGACTGGGTTGCTTTGAAGCCATACTGGCTTTAGAAGGGTTGTGTCGCAGGGATGCAACCATCGGAAATGCAATCGCACTGGCAAGTTTTGCGGCTGAAATTGTTCTTCGCTGGGGCAACGCCGAAATGAAAAAAAAATATCTCCGGCCGGTAGCCGAGGGCCGCATCATTTCGACGGGTGCCTTCAGGGAGCCGAACCACCACCGTGAATTTTCTCCGATGGATACGACAGCAGAAAAGAAGACCGGGGAGTGGATTATCAACGGGGCTAAAACGTTTGTTACCAATGGCGGACTTGCCGGTTTTTATTCTGTTA
>JASFTQ010000134.1:0-11496 GCA_050053515.1 Desulfobacterales bacterium
AAAGGCTGTAGCTCGGTTTTTGACCCCAACCAGTGGTATCGCCCCTGGAAACGTAAGCCGTTGTACTATAACAGCTGTATCAATCAACCCTGTGGCCGGGGCCAAGCGTGCCGCTTTTTAGCGATGCGCATTCCCAAAGAGGTGCAGCGGCCATCGAATCAACCCCAACAGTGTGTGCTGTTCGAAGACGATAAATACACCTATCGCATCCTTTGCACGAACCTGTCCGGCCCTGCCCATCAGGTGGTTGCCGAATACGACAAACGCGCCGATGTTGAAAACCTTGCCGGTGAAACCGACTGCGAAGGACTCAATGCGATTCCTTCAGCCGGGTTTAAAAATAACTCTGCGTTTTTGCAAATCGTGATGCTGGCCTATAACATTTGGCGTTATATGTAGATGCGTGCCCACAAAGCATATCAGCGGGGCAGACAGCGACAGACCGTGCCAACAGCGCTGCCTTAAAAGGCATTATGACCAATACAGTGCGAATCGCTCGACTGAAACTGCTGTTTATCGCCGCCAAGGTTGTCCGCGATAGCAATATCAACACAACATGTTGTAGTTTTCCTTTTTTTATAAAAAATGAACGAGTTCGACTGCAAATGATAGGAAATATTCATAATGCTTATATTCCAGGTTCATAATTTAATAAAAAGGCTTACTCTTCCGATCTTTTTGTTCAAAAATCTCAGTAAAGAGAAGTTTAATTGTCCAATCTGTGATTATCGGGGTCCATTTAAAGACCTCCATCCTAAGACTGGCCTTAGAAAGCATGCGAAATGTCCGAAATGCAATGCCTTAGAACGGCATCGAATTCAGTACTTGGCTGTGTGTAATGTTTTGAAGGATATTGATACCACAGACTTGAAGATGCTTCATTTCGCGCCAGAGCCCTTCTTCAAGGAGTTTTTCTCTAAACGGTTTGCTCATTACGAGACTGCTGATCTAAACAAGAAAGGTGTCGATTACAATGTTGATATACAAAAGCTGGCATTCGACACCGAAGCTTATGATTTCGTTTTTGCTTCGCATGTATTAGAACATATCCAAAATGACGAAAAGGCAATACGTGAAATTCGTAGAATTTTAAAGCCGAACGGTATAGCTATTCTTCCTGTTCCTATATTGGCCGAAAAAACAATAGAGTATCCACGGGCTAACCCAAATGAGTCTGGTCATGTACGAGCACCTGGATATGACTATTTTGATAGATACAAACGACATTTTTCCAGAGTAGAAGAAATCAGATCAGATTCACTACCGAGCAGATACCAATTATTTATTTATGAAAATAGAAGTCGCTGGCCGACAAAAGAATGTCCCTTACGACCCGCTATGAATGGCGAGAGACACATTGAGATCGTCCCGGTTTGCTATGCATAATGAATCAAACTACAATTGATCAAAGCATTACACCTGAACGCTTTTTTTATTTATGAGTGCATACGACATATTGTTGTCAGGGGCCCTGTAAAAAATGTTGTAATATCTCCAACCCAGGTGAAACATTAACCTTCCGCAAAAACCTGCGATATCGTCATTGTCATGCAATAAATTGTGATCTTGTCAGATTTAGCCGATACTGTTTTTTGATAATTGCATTATTCAATCCCGGTCAATACAATTCGATCATTGATACACTAAGGGCTTTTAGCTGTATTGTGCCCTCCAATATGCAACAGCGTTTGGATTCACATCCAGCGACAAGTGTGATTGACTCTGTATTGTCAATGGGTACTTGTTTCATTTCATCATGCAGCTTTTGAATTTTCTCATCAAAAGCGGGTTGCCTTTAACTTTTAACTTGCCGGTAATAATTGCCTTGAGGGTTGATATCTCTTCATTGACTAATTTGATCCAGGTTTTTGCGTCGGCATTGACCATCAAATTGGGCTTGTCCACCAGGCCATCCAACACTTCCATTTCTCTATTTTCTATCTTAATTGTCGCCGACCTTTCCTCCTCACCGCTAAATACGAAATGTAATGCAAGCTTGGTATTTTCGGCCTTTTCAGGATTAAAAAGCAGCATAACGCCATCCAGAAAATCTTTAACTGAAGTTGGTCTGAGGGGCGAGTGCACGATACGGGCCTCTTTGTTGGAATTGCCTCGCACGGTTTTCTCCGCACGGGTGCCCGCCAGGACATATATCGGTTCTGTCTTCTCCTTTAGCGGTTTGACGATTTGCTTCACATAGGCTTTTTTATCCGGCGTATAACTGGCCATGGGGAGCTCGCCGGCCGGACAAACTGCCATGCAATTGACGCATTTATAGCCATGGCCAAAGGTGAGTGACTGCCACCAATAAGATGTTTCACTGTCTCGCACCCTCGATCGGTAATCATTAACATTTCTGGCGACAACAATGGATTCGATCCAATCCTGAAAGCCCGCCATTAATTCTCGATAGGTATGCGTAAAACAGGCCATGAAATCAAATCGGCCATTGTTGTGGATCGCTCCCACCGGACAGACAGCCACACAAAGCTTGCAGTCGATACAGGGACTTTCTGCTATGGGATGATCATATCGATCCAATTCGGCATCAATTAATATAGAAAGAAGGCCAATGAAATTGCCGAATTTTGGATGAAGCACCAGCCGGTTTAAACCGAGTTCGCCCAAGCCGGATTCCTTGGCTACCAGTTTGTGGCAGACATCCCAAACCTTGCCGGGGGCGCGATTCATGTCCATGGGAAACGCATAGGTTGTGGCCACTCCGCGGATGCCAAGTTCGTTGAGACGCCGCAGAACCTTTCTCGCAATCATGGGAAGCTCGTCGTATGATCTGTGAAATTCTTCATCGACGATATTCGTGGCGGGACTCTGCACTGCCTCCTGATTGATCAACTTGGCGATTGCAATAAGGCTTCTGGTTTTGGGATAGATCTTCAAAATGTCGCCCTTTTCGTGGGCAAGGGCTTTGCGGTCAATCTCGACAAAACCAGCATCATCGGCTCCGGCCTCCCGGCAAATTTCCCGAACCTCATCAGCCGTTATCTGAATTTTTTGGGCATTGTGATTGTCTGGGCTTTCCTGCATGTTTTCCTCCTTCATTAAGTATGAGTATACACATTTTTGATTAAAATTATTTGGTTTTCACCAAGGAAACGGTTGCCATCAAATTCGCCAGCATTTCACCAAACCTCCGGTGGCCCAAAGCATCGACGATCTCACGCTGAGCCTTATCCCACAAGGGCAGCGCCTTCTCAAGCGAGGCTTTTCCCGGTTCTGTGAGGACCACCACCCTTTCTCGCCGGTCTTGACCTTGTTTGATTTTGATTATACCGCGCTTTTCCAAAATCTTTAGGTTGCGAGTCAGGGTTGTGCGGTCCATCACCATGGTATCTGCCAGACGGGAAATTGTGATGGCCCCTAATAAATGCAGCGCTACCATCAAGGTAAACTGCGTTACCCGCAGCCCGCTGGGGCGAAGGGCTGCTTCGTAAAGTTGGGTCAAAGCCCGCGATGCCTTGCGAAGATTAAAAACAGCACAGCTGCGGGCCACCTGCCGGCATTTTTCAGAAACTGCCTGTTGGGTTCCTTTCATGATATGTGTATATACACATAAAATTTTTGTTTCAACTCTTTTCTTGATGCCGTTGGGAAGAAAACCAGAAGCAAATACTTGACAGTATTGCCGATGACTTATATTTAACACCCATAGATGATATCTATCTCTAAATTGAAGCTCTCCAAAGTAAAGGGGGCGCTTTCCCGGAAAGGAAAATATTCCTATCAGCGCACTCAGGGAACGGGGCAATCATCTTGTCGTGCAAAAAATACCCCGTTCCCTGAGTTCGCTTCCCTTTTAACAGGGAAGCGAATCGGTCAACTCGATTTTAAACGTCGGGTCATAACCCATCAAGGCGTGGGAAGGGACAAAGATGATCAAAGAGCTTTCTGACAAGGAACTGGAAACCTACTCCAGACAAATTGTGCTGGCCGACATCGGTTACGATGGACAGTTGAAACTCAGAAATGCCAGGGCAACCATCATTGGCATGGGGGGGCTGGGCTCACAGATTGCGCTGAAACTCGTTGCCATGGGTATCGGACATTTGCGAATAGTTGACAGAGATGTCGTCTCTCGATCGGATCTGCATCGCCAGTACCTCTATGATGCCGACCTGGTGGGACTGCCGAAAGTCGAAGCGGCATGCCAAAAATTGCACAGATTAAACCCGGACGTGACACTCGAACCCATAGCCGAATCTCTCAATTCGAAGAATGCAGGCGAGATCATGGAAACTTCGGACGTCGTCTTAGACGGTCTCGATCGACCGGAGCCCCGTTACATTATCAACCGAACCTGCAACACATACAAAATGCCCTATGTTTTTGGCGCCGCCATAGAAGCCGTTGGCAATGTGACCTCTATAATTCCGGGAAGAACCTTATGCCTGGAATGCTTCATGCCCGGACTTCGCGAGGATGACCTCCCCAAGTGTGCCGTGGTCGGTGTCCATACCTCCGTCATAGGGATTGTAACCGCCGTCCAAGTCTCAGAGGCCGTCCGCATACTCATCGGCCAGGAGCCAAAGCTGACCAATAAATTGTTGTACATTGATTTGCGGGAAATGCAATTTCACTGCCTGAACTTGTCGGCGCTGGAAAATTGCCCGGTTTGCGGAGACAGCCCCGCGGGGTCTCCGGAACCGGTTGCTGACGCATTGTTCGAGGAAACCTGCGCGCGGGACGGGAGAAGAAACTTCATCATTTCTCCACGAAAAAGGATTTCAATCAACCTGGAAAAACTTTCGCAGATACTGAAAAATGAAGGTTACCATATTAAAACATCTGGAAAATTCGGGATTACTTTCGAAAAATCCGAAGATATCACCGTCTGCATGCTAAACAGCGGAATTATGATTACGCAGACAGCACCCCGGTTTGAGGGGGATTTAAAAAAGAAAATGCGAAAGACTTACAAATCACTGCTGATAGATGGAATGGGGTTGTCCAGCGACATTCTCCCGTAATGCTAACTTCAAAAATGGTGGCGTGCACCATGAAACACTTTCAACGAGTCTCTCAGGATATTGTCAAAAGCTTATCCCTTCAATACGAACCTGTCGGTGTCGTACTTTACAAGGATAGCGAACCGCTTCCAGACAGCCCCGGCCTTACGCAAGGAGAATTTAAAAGTTATTGTCAGGCGCTGATTTTAGCCGCAGAGGGCAAAGCGCTTTTGCTTGAAAAAGAACAGATAGGGCTGGGTTGCCGTCTCAAATCCGGTATTGGTCCGTGCCATCTCATGATGGGAATTCCCGGCGATAAACTAGATGAGATTTATAAGCACACTTTGGATCTCGCCAAGCCCATTGCCATGCTAAACAAACACCGCGCCGGAGCCTGAGCGCCGTATAGCGCACGACTGGAATCGAAGTGTAATGGATTTACGTTACAGATTCAACCGACTCGAAGCGGCCGGTTCCCTGGGAGATTTGGGAACACTGCTTCCGATTGCCATCGGGATGATTCTGGTCAACGGACTTGAACCGAGCGGGCTGTTTTTCTCCATCGGTTTGTTTTACATTCTTACCGGCATCTACTTCGGGGTTACGGTGCCGATACAACCCATGAAAGTCGTCGGCGCTTACGCCATCGCCACAGGTCTAGATGCCTCCCCAATCTTTGCCTCAGGGGCCTTGATGGCCATCGTGCTTATCCTTATCGGCGCCACCGGTGCCGTTACCATCCTGGGTCGGTATACACCAAAGTCGGTTGTCAGGGGAGTTCAGCTTTCCACCGGTGCGCTTCTGATGGCGCAGGGCGTCAAGTTCATGATCGGAACGTCCAAATTTCAGCTTATCCGGCAGGCGGCCGAACCATATCTCACCCTTCAAAGCCTGGGCGCAGTTCCCATCGGAATCGTCATTGGTGTCGGCGGTGGACTTCTGACGCTTTTCTTGATGGAGAATAAAAAGCTTCCTGCAGGCCTGCTCCTTGTGCTCTGCGGAATTTTTATCGGCTTGCTCCTGGGTACCCACCAGGGATTTGAAAAGTTACACGTTGGGATCAACCTGCCAAAACTTCTGCCATCCGGAGTGCCTTCTGCTGCAGATTTTTCGTCGGCATTATTACTTCTGGTCCTTCCCCAAATCCCGATGACGCTCGGAAATGCGGTTATTGCCTATACTGACTTGTCACGGCAATATTTCGGTGAGGCTTCCGGGCGGGTGACATATCGCAGTGCTTGCATCAGCATGGCCCTGGCGAATTTCATCAGCTTCATAGTAGGCGGCATGCCGCTTTGCCATGGTGCCGGCGGATTAGCAGCCCATTATCGATTCGGCGCACGAACGGCCGGATCCAATCTCATTATCGGTGCCATTTTTGTCATCCTGGCTGTTTTACTCGGAAAACACGTGCTTGCGGTTCTCTATCTCATGCCTATGTCCATTCTGGGCCTATTGCTGCTATTTGCCGGTGGTCAACTGGCTTTGAGTATTATGGATTTAAAGGGCCGCAAAGAATTGTTCGTAACGCTGGCAATGCTGGGAATAACGCTTGCAACCAACTTGGCGGCCGGGTTTATCGTCGGATTGATGATCGCCTATTTGTTGAAGTCCACGCGGATGAATATCTAAAGCAGATGAACCGATTCGGGGGTGGGCAAAATAGTGACCTGTTCACCGATTGACGGCGGGCTTTTCTTATAATGATCATGGGACATATAAAGCGTGATCCAGACCCCGGTATCAACAACCACCCGTATCCTCCCATTTTCTTGTGTCACCTGCACGACTTTTCCCGGCAGGGCCATTGCATTGTGATCGCCCTCGTCGAGTCGTACAAAATCAATTTTATCCGGATCGATGAACACACGCACTTTTCCGTGTCTGTCTGCGACGCGGTCCTTTTTTATGGATAGCCTGATTTTTTTATTGATGATGCATTGGTACTGATCCCGACGGCCGGCAATCAAATCTCCGCTAAAAATATTTTCGTAAAGCGTGGGCACCAACCTCCCATGGTGCAACACCAGCGTATGCTTTGCCAGACCGGCCGCCTGGGATCTGTCATGGGTGGTGAATAACACCGTTATCTGTTTGATGTCGTTAATCTGTTTGAGGATACGAATGATCGCATGCTGATTTTCTATATCGACACTGGCGGTGGGCTCATCACACAGAAATACTTTCGGTGAGACCGCAAGCGCACGGGCAAGGGCCACCCGTTGGGTTTCGCCGCCTGATAGAAGATGAGCCGGCGCCTGAGCAAAATTTCGCATATCAACCAGTTCCAGTGTTTCCTCGATAATTCGCCGACGTTTAGTTTTTTCGGTGCCCCTGATCTTTAAGCCGAACTCCAGGTTTTTATACACCGTCGTGGTGAAAAGAATCGGATGCTGATCAACCACCACCACTTCTTTGCGCAAGGGTTGCAGATCCGATTCAATAAATCGAACTGGCCTCGAGCAGTATTCCAGGTAACCGGATGTCGGGGATTCAAGAAATCCAAGAATATTCAACAAGGTTGTTTTCCCGGCCCCGTTGGGACCCAACAACGCATAGACCCCCCCCTTTTGGATTTCCAGAGTGGGTATGTCTAAGACAGTCCTGTTCTTATAAACCTTGGTCAAATGCGATAAAATATACAACATCAGGTTCGGGTCCTTCCCTGAAAAAAATGAAACAACAGGTTCATCCCGAAGCTGAGCGCCAGAAGTATAATGCCCAAGGCTACCGCCAGAGAAAAAACACCTTTGTCGTATTCCAAGGCCATGGCAGTCGTCATGGTGCGGGTAAACCCCTTGATATTGCCCCCTAGCATCATACTGATGCCCACCTCTGCAATGACACGACCATAAGCGGCAATAATAGCTGCCATGATCCCAAACCGCGCTTCCCTGAACACTACCCAGCCGGTTTGCCAGCGATTTGCGCCGAGCGTCATGGCTGTTTTACGATAGCGCTCATCGATACGGCTGATGGCAGCAATGGTGAAGGCAGTGACCACCGGTACGATCAACAAGGTTTGACCGATTATGATGGCTTTTTGGGTGTAAAGCAGGTCCAGGGGGCCGAAAATACCCCTGCGTGTAATAAAAGCGTAGACGAAAAGACCGACGACCACCGTCGGAAGTGCCAGCAACGTGTTCAATACCGTGATGAGTAAAGGTTTGCCCCGGAATTGGCCAAATGCCACCATGAAACCGGAAGGCACGCCAATCAGGGCGGCAAGGAGGGTTGAGGCGCAGCTCACTTTGAGCGAGACAGCCACGATGGATACCATCTCGGGGTCCAATGATATCATCAAAATGAAGGCGGAGACAAAGCTGTCTAGTAGAAGATCCAACTTACATTCCAATCATTGCCTAACGAGAAATGAAAAACAGTGTCTTTTCAAGCGATTATAGCATCCGGTTGAAATAGTTACGAGTTTCGCGTTCCGAGTTGCGCTTTTTTTTACCCGTATCTCGAAACGCGTAACTCGCAACGGTTGCTTCTCTTGACGAAAACAACAACGCGTTCATAAACTGCAAACGGGCCAATCGACCAATTTATTTTATGGCATCTGGATAGAACAACTGCTTGCCGAGTAGCCGGTAGTTGCGGATAAGAGACTGGCCGCGTTCCGAAACCAGCCATTGGGCAAATTCCTCGGCCAGGTTATAACGCACATGGGGATGCTTTTCGGGATTGACCGGGATAAACCCGTAGGGGTTTGCCAACTCGGGGCCCCCCTCAAATAAAACGGTCAAGTCCATGCTCACATCCCGCCCATACTTGTATTTGATATATGTCCCCCTGTCAGCCAGTATATAAGCATTCTTTTCGTCGGCAAACATGATCGTTTTGCCCATACCCTGACCGATGGAAAGATACCATTGCCCCAAACCCTGAGGATGTAAAAAGCTCAGTTGACGCTGTTTACCCTTTTTGATTACAACCTGGGTATCATTTTCAAGCGGCAATCCGGTGGACTCCCAAAGCGCCTGTTCCCTGATATGGGTGCCACTGTCATCGCCCCGGGAGATAAAAAGTACTTTTGCGGCGGCTATCTTTTTCAGGGCGGCGGCGGCATCGTTCACGCCCTTAATTGTTGCAGGGTCATCCGGCGGACCGAGGATGATAAAATCATTGTGCATCACCCCATAGCGTCGAGTACCATATCCCTGCCGAATGAACCTTTCTTCCCGGGACCTGGCATGGACAAAGATGGCATCCACATTGCCGTCCATACCGTCACGGATCGCTGCACCGGTGCCCTTGGCGATAACCTTGACCGCGATACCCGTATCCTTTTCCCATTCCGGCAACAAGACATCGAGCAAACCGGAGGCCTGGGTGCTGGTCGTAGTAGACATTTTGAGGATTTTATCCCCGGCCTGCACCACGCCGGCCAAGAAAATAGCCATCCAGATCATAACTGTCTTGAGAATCATTCGGGGCTTCATTCCAGTTCTCCTTTCGCAGCTTAAGTCTCCGGGTAAACCATTTTGCCGCTGAGTTTCAGATCGTAACCAAATGCGTCTTCCACAAGGTTTTTGAATTCGCCCTCTTGCAGCAAAGCCAGAAATCGTTGAACACCCGCATCGAAAAACCGTTCTTTTGAAATTAATAGATCGTACCTTTCCCAGCGCAGCGGCACGAATCCGATTCCGAGAATGGCAGCCACAGCACGGATACCGAGCCCGGCCTGGGCCCGGTCGGCCAAAATCTCGAGGCCGACATCCAGGTGTCGATGCACTTCGCGATGATATCCGTTGAGCTTTTCGGCATTGATCTTCGCTTTTCTGAGCTCGTGATCGAGCAACAAGCGTGTTCCGGATCCCAGGGCTCGATTGACAATATTTAGCCCGGGTTGGGCAAGATCGGTGATACAGGAAATTTTTCTGGGGTTGTCTTTTTGAACCAATATGCCCTGCTCTCTCTTGCAAAAATTAACCACGGCCGGCATCTTATCCAATTCTTTGACGGCAAAGCCGAAATTGTAATCGGATTCATTTTCCTGCATGAGATGACTGGTGGCGATGTGGCACAAATTCTGCCGCATCGCCTTCAGGCCTCCCATGCTGCCAAGGTTGGCAAATACGGCGAGCTGATCACTGTAAAGGGTATTAAACAACGAAATGGTCTTATCCAATAGAATATCGTTACTTCCGGTTATTATAAGTAATTTTTGATAATTTTGAGAAATTGGGGCGCTTTGCGGATAATTAATCGTGCGGGCTTCGATCCACTGTTCGACCAAATGCCGCGGGAACAGCCATTTGCCGGTAACCTTGGTGGCCGGCAATCCTTTGTCGGCAACAAGAGAGTATACCATTTTCTCATTAACATTGAGATATTCTGCCAGTTCTTTGGTGGAAAGTAGTCTTTTCATATACCAAACGCCTCCGACTTATCGAAACTTTGGATCAAAGAAATATGCGGGCTAAATTCATTGTAACGATAGCTGCTATTTAGGAATTATTGTTATATAATGTCAATAAATTTTTAACTATAAAAATTATACGGTTATATAATCACTAAAAATGACTCAAATAAACATTAATAGATGGTTTGCACCTTTGGTTATCAAAGCTTTCAGCCCTAAAGGGCGAGACTGGCAGGTAAGCAGACCGGTCAAGGCACTAGCAGGTTTTAGCGGGGTAAGGGCAAAGCTTGCTGAGGGGACAGGCCGGACATTTCGGATTTCTGGCAGTGCAGGTGTCTCTTCCAAAAAAAATCAACCGAAGTGAGAAATCGCTCCAATCCCTTTCGGGAATTATCTTCCTAAGATCCCATTCAATCTTGACCGGATCTGCGCTTAGCGTGAGTTGGAGCCGCTGTGAGATTCTGGCCACGTGAGTATCTACGACTATACCGGGAATGCCGAAGGCAGCCCCCAGGACGACGTTAGCGGTTTTTCTTCCGACACCCGGCAATTTTACCAACTCTTCCAGTGAAGCCGGGACTTTACCGTCATATTTTTTTATCAATACCTTGGCGCAGTTGTTAATATTTCTGGCCTTGTTACGGAAAAATCCCGTCGGGCGGATAAGTGTTGCAATCTCATTCACGGGTGCCATGGCAAAATCTGCGGGTTTTTGGAGGGTATCAAATAAAGATTTTGTCACACGGTTTACCTGTTTATCCGTACATTGAGCGGAGAGAATCGTTGCAACCAGCAATTCAAAGGAGTTGCGATAATTGAGCTGCGTCTTGACTTCCGGGTAAGCCGATCTTAATATTTTCCGTATCCTATCGGCTCGTGGTTTCAGCCTCATCGTTACGCTTTCTCAAGTGGGTCTAATTTAAATCAGGGGTCGCGGTGTTTTTTTCACGACAAGATGACAGCCCCGGTGCTTCCAATGGGCAGTGGGCTATTGCCGCCGAGAAAGGCAAAACGCGGCGTCGGTTCTTGTTGGCGTGAAACTTTTAACTAGCTGGCCGTAAAATGCAAGGCAGTTGCCGCTGTCAGGCGTGGCGGACAACAACCCGGCATCTTGTCGAGAAAAAAATACCCCGGCCCCTCAATTTAATTAAGTTTTACTGGCGG
>JASFTQ010000135.1:0-11494 GCA_050053515.1 Desulfobacterales bacterium
TCCATGATTTTATGCTTTACTTTTTATTTGATTTGATATTACCTTAAAGTATGCCACGTAAAGCCAGAATAGACGCTCCCGGTGCAGTACATCACATTATCATCCGCGGTATTGAGAAAAAGAAAATATTCCGCACCGATGCCGATCGGCACAACTTCCTGAAACGGTTTGGTTCTATAATTTCAGACTCAGAAACCGCCTGCTATGCCTGGGCCTTGCTGCCTAATCATATTCACTTATTACTTCGAACCGGTTTGATGCCGATTTCGACTGTGATGCGCAGGCTGCTGACCGGCTATGCCGTTTCATTCAACCGAAAATACCGACGACACGGGCACCTATTTCAAAATCGCTACAAATCCATCTTATGTCAGGAAGATCCATATTTAAAAGAGTTGGTTCGCTACATTCATTTAAATCCTCTGCGGGCGGAACTGGTACTAGATATTAAAGCGCTGAATAACTATTCCTGGTGCGGGCATAGCGCCATTCTGGGTAAAACCAGGCGAGAATGGCAAAATATCAAATATGTGTTAGGACTATTCGGAAGAAATATTTCGAGTGCCCGCAAAAATTATCTATTATTTATTCAAAAAGGCGTGCCCGAGGGAAGACGATCTGATCTGACTGGCGGCGGATTGATTCGCAGCTTAGGGGGTTGGCAACAGGTTAAGGCCATGCGCAGGGCCGCAATCCGCGTCAAAGGGGATGAACGCATACTGGGTGAGAGTGAATTTGTGGAACGGGTTTTAAAGGACGCAAAGGATAGACTGGAAAGGCATTACGCCATGGCCGCCCGGGGCTATGATTTTGACAGCGTGGTGGCACAGGTGGCCAAAGTTTTGGATATTGATTATCGTGCAGTGTTGGGACGTGATAAACAGCCTCAAACGGTCAGGGCCCGCAGTCTGCTTTGTTTTTGGGCCAACCGAGAACTGGGTATGAGCACGGTTGAAATTTCACGACGTCTACAGATTTCCCAATCAGCAGTAAGCAGAGCCGCTGCGCGTGGTGAAAAGATAGCTGTCCAGTTTGGCTTTTACTTAAGGAAAGACAACGCGTTAAAAAACAAACGCATAAAAACATAGACGTCCCCCAAATTCCTAAATCCATTTCAGGTACTACCTTTTGGGTTTGCACCCAAAGATTTTTAGCAAATAATAGAAAAACTTTAACCTGACAGAAACCCTTCCATTAAACCATATATTAAGAATTTCTTTTGGCTTTGTGATTTCAAGCGCTTTAAGAACCAACTGGTGTCTCATAAGGAAAAATAAAATCGTGGTCAATATGATCCCGGCATCCAATTGCGGGCCAAAAGATTTCTTCCAATGGACTTCGTATTCTTTCAAAAAATCCTTGTTAAACGTTTCCTTCTTTAGGGCCTTTGATGCCGTTCGGCCCGCAAGCTGACCGGCTTTCAAGGAAAAGTAAATGCCTTCGCCGATACCCGCATAAATTTGCCCGGCGGCATCGCCGCAAACCAGCAAACGGTCGGAATACGTTTGATGGATTGAACCATTTGTCACATAGTTGCCTGCGAAACAGGGCTTTCCGTTAAGGGAAATATCAAGTTTATTCATCAACTGTCTAAAAGACCTTTGGAGATTCGGATTTGCCTTTTCCTTGCTTTTTAAAATAATTCCTGTTCCGGCATTGAAAATTGTGTTTTCCTTAGGAAAAGCCCATGCAGCGATACCCATGTCTTCATCGTAGAAAAAATATGCCGTATTCTGATGCAAGGTCGTGTTTTCAAACAGGCCGCCGATGCAGGGGACTAACTCAATATCGCTTTTGACCAGCTCAAACGCTCTCTGTACTTTATATCTGGCGCCATAGGCCAAAATCGCTAACTTTGCATGGAAAGTACCTTGACCGGTTGAAATCTGCAATATGTCTAACTTCTGACGAATACCCTCTAATTTTGTATTGAGCATTAAATTATTTACTATTGGTTCAGCAAGCCAGCGTAGAAATTCAGGTTTATCGAGCATAATCATATTTTTTTTAATCACTTTTTCTGTTTTTTTCACGCGAAACGAAATATTTGATATCTTATTTTTAATAAAAGGATAATCGGTGCCCTCGAATAATTCTAAAAACGTATCTTGCCTGGTAATCTCGCCGCATTTCAAGGGTGAGCCAATTTTATTTTTGGCCTCGATGATCAGATAGTTGACCTTATTTGCCTCCAGCTCTCTGGCTGCCATTAACCCTGCCGGCCCGGCACCGATGATTATCGCGTCATAGGTTTGCATCAAATTTAACATCTCTTTTTTTTGAAGATTGCCTTTACGCCTGGAATGAACATAGGCGTCTTTTGCCGGTATTGGTGATATGCTTCCCCGAGCCGCCTTTCGAGTTCAGGTTCTTCAATCATTTTTAATTCCCAGACGTTAATGGCTATAAAAAGCGGCGTAAATAAAATAAAAAGGAAAAAAGAGTTTAATAATGTGCCCAGCCCGAAAAGCAAAAGGAATATGCCGCTAAGCATTGGATTTCTGACATAAGCGTAAGGGCCGCTTGTGACAAGCCTGGGCGGCGGGTTGAAAGGCACGGGCGTCCCCTTCACTTTTAAAAAACTCAGAATTGACCATCCCGTCATAATCAGGCCCAGAGAAAGAATCGGTATGGATGCAATGATGTTCAACGGTACGGCCAGAAGTTTGGGCATTTTTAGCAACCGATCCAGTTGGACGGATACCACGACAAACACGAGTGTAAATAGACCAAAAGTAATTGCCCCCAATGGCGTAAGAAGGGTCCGGACCTTTCTGCTGCCGGTTGCAAGCTTATACACAATATCAATCCACTTGGTTTTCAGTGACATAATTTTCATTCCTTTTTTTCTAAAAAGGGATTCTTCAATTGTTAACCGATTGAATGTGTCTCACCTGTGTTCAGTATTCAGCCTTTTTATTGTAGGCCCAAGGGATGGTTCCATGTCGTAGGAGCTCGTGTCTGTCGGCGGGAATTTTTTCATGTGACCCCACGATTAACCACCCGCCGGATTTGAGGCTCGTCAGAATTTTCAAGATAATCTGTCCCCTTAATGGATCTTGATAATATGTCAAAATGTTGTTTCTCAAAAAAATTAGGTGAAAGGTCTCATCGTAAAGGCTATGGGCCAGATGCTCAACTTGCCAGTCAATACCGGCTTTAAGAAATGGCTTTATTTCAAATCGTCTGCCGTTTTTTTTCTTTTCAAAGTAATGGTCCAGAATCTCAGGAGAAACCTCTTTTAAGCTGCTGATCGAGTATCTCCCGGACTTGGCCATTTCAATATAGTCAGGATTCATATCCGTGGCGGTAATGTTTAGACCCGGAAGTGTGTCATAGACTGCCCGCATGCACTCCCAGACGATCTTAAAGCTGTACGTCTCTTCCCCACGGGCGCAGCCGGCCGACCAGACTTTGACTGTCTTTTTTTCTTTTTCGATAAGATCCGGTAAAATTTTTTGTTCCAGCTCCCGCCAGAGTTTTTTATCCCGGAAAAAGCGGCTGATGGACACCGTCATCCGTTTTTCGCATTCGTCTCTGACATCGGCGTGCGTGGCCAGCATCTTCAAATACGATTCCATATCAGGGCATTTCAGCGCCTGCATATGCCGGGATATTCTTTTTTTGACCCCCTTTCTGACCCTGCGGTATCCTGTCCAGGAAAAATTCCACCAATCAAGCAGTGTTTTAAATTGACGATCATCCATAAAACTATTTTAATGTTTGTTAATTCAAATATGTAAGCGTTATACTATTGAATTAAATGAGTTGCCACATTAAATTCTTGCGGGAATATTAAAAATTAATTAAATGAAGGGTCGGGGTGTTTTTTTCACGACATGATGATCGCCCTGCTGCTTCTAGAAGGCAGAGGGCGATTGCCGCCGAGAAAGGCAAAACACGGTGTCGGTTCTTGTTGGCGTGAGCGTTTTAATCGCCGGCCGCAAAATGCAAGACAGTCGCCGCCGTCAGGCCGGGCAGGCAACAACCCGGCATCTTGCCGTGAAAAAAACACCCCGCCCCTGAATTAAATACAGTTTGAAAACCAAAAAAATGAGAGAGTCCCAATGAAGATTACCAGGCGGGAAATGTTAAAGGGTTCGCTTATCCTCGGCGGCTCGCTTTTTTTGCCTCCCGCCGGCCTCCGGGCAAAAGCGCCACCCCGAGCGCCATGGTATCCGGCGTACGGGAAACTGGAAAGGGTCGGCGGACTGGCCCGACGAATTGAAGAAGCCAAGGCGATTTTTGAAGAATGCGAACTTTGCCCCCGACAATGCGGCGTGAATCGGCTAAATGGTGAACGCGGTTTTTGTGGTGCGTCTGCCAGAGTAATGGTTTATGTTTCGCAACCCCATTACGGGGAGGAAAAATCACTGGTGGGTCGCAAGGGGTCCGGCACCATCTTTTTCTCGAATTGCAATCTGCGTTGCGTCTTTTGCCAGAACTGGCCCATTGCCTGGGAAGGACGCGGCAGGGGATTCGACGACGAGCAACTGGCGCAGATGATGCTTCATATTCAAAAGATCGGTTGCCACAACGTCAATTTGGTCACCCCGACTCATTTTATGCCCAACATTCTCAATGCCACACGAATCGCTTACCACGGCGGTCTCAGGATTCCACTCGTTTACAATACCAGTGGGTACGAGCGGGTTGAGATCTTGAAACTGTTGGACGGCATCGTGGATATTTATTTGCCGGATATGAAATACATGGATGCGGATCAGGCGGCAAAATATTCATCCGGGGCCTCCGACTACCCCGAAATGGCAAAACAAGCAGTATTGGAAATGCACCGGCAGGTCGGTGAACACCGAATGAACCGCAATGGTATTGCGACCCGCGGGTTGATGATAAGGCATCTTGTCATGCCAAATCGGGTCGCGGGAACCGAAAAGTTCGTCAAATGGGTTGCCCAGAATCTGCCGAAAACCACTTATTTGAACATCATGCATCAATACCACGTTGCCTATAAAGCCTACGAATATCCCGATATCTGGCGCGGCATAACCCTCGAAGAATACCTGGAGGCCATGGACTGGGCCGACCAGTACGGCTTGACCAATCTTGATCCCGGTTCCGTAAAGGTCAGAAATTTTCTAGTTAAACACCGCGAGGAATAGATTGATACTCAGGCAAATATTCCGTTTGCCCGTGACCCCGGCCGGGGGCAAAAATTTGCCCCCAGCCGGGGTCACCTCGTTTTGCTGTATTCCGGCTAAACCGCCTGCCTGTTTTCCGTCATGTCAGCAACCGGCTACAGTTTTGGCAGATGCGCCTCAATTTCGTCGCGACGGGGCGCATACTGATCGGGGAGCATGAGATTATCACCCAGGGCCGGAATGTCTTCATCGATCAAAAACCCCGGCGGGTCGGTTGCGATCTCAAATAAAACACCGCCGCTTTCGCGAAAATAAATGGACCGGAAATACTTACGGTCGATTATCGGTGTTACATTCAGACCGTGAGCTGTGATGGTTTGTCGCCACCTCTCTTGATCTGCCCCATTGGGGGTCCGAAACGCGATGTGATGAAGGGTTCCGCTTCCCATTCGGGGGATCTTCAACGATATCGTAATATACCCCGGGGCTAGTGCCAGCATTCATTTGGAAGCGGGTACGATTATCCTCCGCGGCAATTTTTCTCATCCCCAGAACATCCGTCAATAGAGTTGCGGTTTCGGCCGGAGCATTCAGGGTGGCTGTTGCGGAATGGAAGCCGCTAATGAAATGTTCCTGAAAATTGACGGTTCTTTTGACCAGACGCAAGCCCAGCACTTCGGTGTAGAATTTGAGATTTTCATTGGCTGAGGCGGTTACTGCGCTAATATGGTGAATTTCTGGAATTATAGGCTTGTTTTTCATCGTTTATCCTCCGCTTGGTCGATAACTTGGCCGGTTTGCTTCAACGGGTTTTCGTTTTTTCAGCGTGGGCGCCTAACTTTTTCAACAGCCGGATCAGTTCGGATCGCTCAGAAACGGTTAGCGGTTTTGCAACCGTTTCGAGATTCTTTGCGTGATCGGCAAATGCCGTCTCTAACAATCTTTTTCCCTTGGGCGTCAGGCGCAAGCAGGCACTGAAGGGGGGGTGAAACTGCTGCTAGAAATATATTGCGAAAAATTTTTTCTCTCGATATAATTACAATGTTCCCGCATTAAGGATAAACATCGGAAGACCCCGCCCTAAATTGTTCATACCGACTGAATGAAAGATCCCCTGCAAATCTTTTTACGGACATTTAATTTATAGATACCTCAATGGATTATCAATTAACCCTGAAATTTCCGTATTATGATTTGGACGACTACAAAAGCATCATAACCCTCGAGGAGAAGCTGGCAAAACAGTTGGGTAAATCGGCCAGGGTTGACGGTCATTATGCGGGATCCGAATTGATGAGCATCTTTGTCATTACCAGCCAGCCATTAGAGACATTTGTGCTTGTCCTGCAAGTGGTAAAAAACGAGGGGCTTTTAGCGACATTATCAATTTTGTGCAAAGCAGTGAACGGTCACCAATTCGCAAGACTCTGGCCCCTCAAGTTTGAGGAATCCTCCGAAGAGAGTGAAGAATATGGCAAGCATCCTTCAAATGCACGAGGGCGTGGCAATCAATAAATTCTCTCTCGGCAAATCACCGCTGCGAATCGGTCGTGACCCGGAAAACGATATTTTTATTGATGATAAAGTCGTTAGTTTGGAACATGCAAGAGTGGAGTTGACTGCCGATCCCGACCGTGGGGGCAAAACGCTGTGTTATATCCAAGATCTTGACAGTACCAACGGAACCCACGTCAATGGGGTAAAAATTTCCCGACGAAAGCTAAAACACAACGATATCATCAGGGTCGGCTGGAACACGTTTAAGTTTGTCAATGAGGGTGAACGCCAACAAGAAAAGACGTTAAAAATTCATAAAAGCTGGATTCCCAGAGTTTACTACACCAAGGAATAAATCATCATCCAACAACTTTTGCCGGATAACCCCTGTAAACCTTCCCCACTTGAAGAATCCCCGCAATGCTCTTATATAGCGGATGTCAAAATAATGTTCCGAAATAAAGCAGAATGAAGTGGTGCGGGCAGGGGGAAAATTTTTGTGAAGCCCCCCGTCCTAAAGGACGGGGCTTCCCGGAAAGGAAGATGTCCGTTTCAGATAGCTTCCCTTAACCCCCGCCTTGAAAGGCGGGGCTTGCAGGGAAGCCAACCGGTCGTCAAGATGCACAATCACCGCCCCCTTGGCTCGCAAATGGCCAGTTCCCATCAATTGCCCCCTGCCCGTTAAAGTATGGTGGTTAATACAAAGACTCACCGTCGTTTGCTCATCCGGGCAGCAACAGCCCTTCGTCGCTTAGCATCACGGGAGTAATCAGCTTGTCGGCAAAAATTTATTCCCTGCCTGCACCTCGGATTATCGGAATAATATTTTGACAATCACTATAGTTGCCTCCGATATGCCGCCTGAACGTTGCCCGCTGTTTGTTCAACCGCATTTTTAAAAACAGTGATTGAATAAAGCACGCCGGCCTGATAAGAAAAATGTCTGGTGAATCACTGCAGTGTAGCCGGGACCGGGTTACGATGAGCGGTCGGATTCGGAATTTTGCCAGATAAACAGAAGGAAATTTAACAATGTCCCACATTCGTCAAAAGACTACAGGGGGTCTCAAGGTCGGTGACACATTTTGTATTACACGGACATTCACTGAAACGGAAGTACTTGAATTTGCCGATATTACAAGGGATTACAACCCTGTCCATTTTGACGACCGTTTTGTCGGCGCAAAGCGGTTGAACGGTCGGATTTGTCACGGACTGCTGGTGGCCAGTATGCTCACCGAAATCGGTGGTCAAATCGGGTGGCTGGCAACTCGAATGGATTTCCGTTTCAAAAAGCCGGTCTATTTTGACGATACTATCCAATGCGCGCTGTCTATTCTAAAAATTGATGACCGCGGTCGCGCCGAAGCCGAGGCGGTTTTTGATAATCAGGAGGGCGTGACCGTATTGGAAGCGCGGCTATCGGGCATTTTACCGGGTGCCGAAGAAATCAAGATTATGAAAAGGATGCTGACCGAAGGTGATCCAACCAATAAAGCCTGCTGAAAATCATGTCAGCCATTTAAGTACTCTTTTTTGATGGGTAAGGAGGTTGCATGGAATCTCTCATCAGTCAATGGGACGGTGAAAGTGTTGTCATCCGTTATGACAGGCCTACGGGCGCCTGGTTCATCATCGCCATCCATTCCACCCGGCTTGGCCCGGCCACCGGCGGCACACGTATGAAGGATTATGCCAAATTGAATGATGCCGTGAAAGATGCCCTTAAATTGGCTGCCGGCATGACCTATAAATTCGCAGTTGTTGATTTTCCACGCGGCGGCGGAAAGGCTGTTATCAACATTCCAACTGACTTTGATATCGACAAACGCACTCAGATGTTGCGACGCTATGGCTCCTTGATTCGGCAGCTGGGCGGGTTGTATGAGACAGGACCGGATGTGGGCACTTCGCCCGAGGACATGGATATCATTTCTGAGACCGGAGAGCCCTATGTTTTTTGCTGTACACCGCAAAAAGGTGGCGCGGGCGATTCCGCACCGCCTACAGCGTTGGGCGTATTCAGTGGCATTCAGGCCGTGTGTGAGCATCTTTTTAATGACCCGTCACCGGCCGGAAAACGCATATTGGTTCAGGGGGCGGGCAGTGTCGGAAGGATTTTGATCCGCAAACTGTTGAAAGCCGGCGCTGAGGTGCTCTTCAGCGATGTGGACCGGACGACGATCGCATATTTTCGGGATGAACTCAAATTGCCTTATGTCACGGCTGAAGATATTTTTGGTACTGCGTGCGATATTTTTTCCCCTTGCGCCCTGGGGGGAATTCTCAACCGGGAAACCATCCCACTTTTAAAATGCCGAGCAGTTGCAGGAGCTGCAAACAATCAACTCAACGAGCCGGCGGATGCGCTCAAGTTAAGCGAAAAAGGAATCCTCTATGCGCCCGACTATGTCATCAATGCCGGCGGGGCAATCGGGATTGTGGGTCTCGAATCGATGGGGTGGTCGAAAAAAAAGGCCGATGAACAGGTGATATCAATTCAGCAGACATTGCGCCGCATCTTTGAGATGGCAGAGACAGAAGGGATTACTACCGATGAGGCCGCTCGTCGGATTGCGGAATCACGGTTGGCCGGCGCTGCAAGTTAACGGGCTGTTGCCCAAACATATTTTCGCCGAGTCTAAAACGTTTCTCAAATAAAAGAGGGATTGAAACAAATGACAGCGAGGTCAAAATGTTCACCCACGCCATCGTGAGAAAACCGGGGGAAAATTTTGCCCGGGGTCTTACCACCGCAAAAGATCAACTACACAGTTATCCATTGATTGTGCGACAACATGAGGCCTATGTTGAAACATTACGGTCGGCCGGACTTGAGGTAATTGTGCTTGATCCGCTGCCGGACTATCCGGACGCCTATTATGTGGAGGATGCTGCCGTCGTAACTCCGGATGTGGCCATCATAACCGTTCCCGGTGCGGAATCCAGAAGAGGAGAGACCGATTCAATTGCATCCGTTTTGGCCGAGTTTCGCAGCATCGAGCACATGCAACTTCCCGGGACCTTGGATGGCGGGGATGTTCTCATGGTGGGCACCCATTTTATTATCGGAATATCGGAGCGCACCAATGAAAAAGGCGCCGCGCAAGTTGGGTCGATTCTTGAACATTATGGGAACACCTGGTCAAAGGTCCCCGTGCGCTCAGGACTGCACTTGAAGTCCAGCGTCAACCTTGTCGGACGGAACACCTTGCTGATGACAAAGGAGTTTTCAGGTCACGGGAAATTTGCGCCGTATGATAAAATCGTCGTGGATGAGAAGGAAAAATCCGCATGTAATACACTCTGGGTAAATAATACCCTTATTGTCCCCAAAGGATTTCCAGCGGTGAGAAAAAAACTCGAGCCAATCGGGCTTAATGTTCAGGAACTGGATATCGGTGAAGCCAGTAAAATGGACGGGGGGTTGACCTGTATGTCGCTGAGGTTTTAAGAAAAAAGAGGTTTCGGGGATACGCCCTTAGGGCTTCGACCCCGCAGATTTCGGTGAAGGTAAGGTATCAGTGTTCAGCTGTCGGGTTTCAGTGGCTGATCCTGACAGCTGACACCCGACACCTGAAACCTTTTAACCTCAACTGAGAAGATATACTAAGAAGAACAGAACCCACTCGAAATGATGGATTTATCGCGGCTGGAAGCCGCTCCCACATATTCATCATCGATCTGTGGGAGCGGCTTCCAGCCGCGATTGAAACGGTTTTGTGCTGACAGGGGGTATATGAAGATGGATCGCCTTTACAAGGAAGCAGCGGGATTGATGCTGCAACTCAAAGGAACTGTCGTCTTATCAGGAGCGGGCATATCGGCAGAGAGCGGCATACCGACATTCAGGTCAAAGGGTGGGCTGTGGGAAAAATATGACCCCGGCATATATGCTTCCATTGAAGTCTTTAAGACCGATCCATCCAAGTACTGGACCATACGCGGAGATTTTATCAGAAACTATGAAAATTATCATCCCAACCGAGCACATCTAGCTCTTGTAGAGCTCGAGCACATGGGAATCCTCCACTACATCATAACCCAGAACATCGATGGTCTTCATAAAAAAGCAGGAAGTAAAAATGTTGTTGAAATTCACGGCAGTCTTAGAGAAATTTATTGCTTACAGTGCGGCAAAGAGTACCTCGCTCCGGAGATACCGGACGGCATACCGCCTTTTTGCGCTTGTGGCGGCGTTTTGAAACCCAACACCGTATTGTTCGGCGAATCGTTGCCGCAACAAGCGCTTGCAACAGCCCGTGATCTATCCGAGACCTGCAGGGTCATGCTGCTGGTCGGCACCTCTGCTGTGGTCCATCCCGCGGCTTCTCTGCCTTCGCTCGCCAAGCATAACGGCGCCAAACTCATCGAAATCAACATCGAGCGTGCTTTTCCTGAAGCTGATTATTACATTGAAGAAAAGGCGGGTACGGCACTTCCGAGAATTGTTAAAGAGATTAAATCAATTTACCCGTCAGCCCCTTTGCCGCTGGAATCGTAAAATCCAATAGCATTCCTTTTTTAACGGGCAAAACGGGCTCAGCCGGCAAACGGGCTAACCTCAAAATGTACTTTGTCTTATCGTGGTTTTTTTCAGGGGAGGAAGCGATGGCATCCACCCAAGTTATTAAAAACAGAGAGATTGCCATATATGACAGCGATCGCAAAGGGATTTTCATTCACCGAGACCAGCTAAAGGGCAGTTCTTTTGACGTTGGGGACCGGTTTTCGATCAAAATCGGAAAAGTGGACCTTTTTACTCTCACTATAGCCAAAGATCGGAAGGGCGAGATACTATTCGACAAAGATGGGATATTTATTAGGCGGACCCGACGAATTGATATGTTGCTGGGCGGAATATTTGATGAATACCTCCTTGAAACCGAAGCCCC
>JASFTQ010000136.1:0-11485 GCA_050053515.1 Desulfobacterales bacterium
GCGCAGCATATTACGGCGGATACCTATATCAGTGCCCCCGGTGTTCCCCCCGGGCTCGATGATAAAGCACGGGTAAAAATCGGCAGCAGATTGCTGCACGACCCCCTTCAGATCGGCGTGGCCACGATGATTATGTCTGCCATTAAATTGCACATTCAAAATTTTCGCCCATAGGCGAATGGTTGTTTGCCGGTTTCATCCGGAAACCGGCAAAGAGGGAAATCCAATAAATCCTGTCTAATATTATAACGCATAAAATTGGAATCCATTCAGATTCAGTCATGGCGACCGAGAAAAAAACCAAAAAACCCGCCAAAAGGTACTACCGCAAAAAGGTCGAACTTTTCCGGTTGATCGATAAAATAAAACTATGGCCGTCAAGAAAAGGAATTCTGCACGGCATCAAAACAATCGAAAAGATGGGAGACCAGGCCCGGATCACAACGCATTGCAATAAAACTTTTATGGTAACCGATTCACGCAACAGTCGGGCCGCCCGTTGGCTGAGAAACAAGTGGTTCAAGGGGGTGTGCGGGGTGTGCCGGATTCCTGATTGGAAGCTGGCAAAATATTCCTCCACTCAATTCAAGCGTCACTATGGCTCACTGCTAATCGATGAAAGTGAGCGATCTCAAAAACATAAATAGCATATCAGAAGGGATCCAAATCTGGTTCTCTTCCATCAGTTTTTGGGAGCTGTTACTGCCTTGGTTTACGAGCTGACCCTGGCTTCGGTTGATACAAGAATGATATCCGCTGAAGCCATAGCGGTTCTCACAGTGACGTGATCCTTCTCTTCCTTACCAAGAACCATAAGGTTTTTTCCCTCACCGAATTTGTAATTGACAAACTCCAATATTTTCTCTATTAACCCGACTTCCAAAAAAGGATGGATGTGGTTCACTTTGCCGCTTCTGACATTGCTAGCCCCGCCGTTTGAGGCGGGGAGCTTAAAAGCATAGCGAGGCGGACGGGGCACGAGGAGGCAGGTTATACTGGCAGCAATGGAGAAAGGGAATTCCGAGACGCATTTTAATGTCGGGGTAACTTTCATGAAGCAAAAAATGCGCAGATTCATCGCAAGTTTAGACTTTCGCAGAATAGGGCCGGACTACTTTTTGTTGACGATTGGCTCAATTATTTTAGCCATCAACTTCGATATCTTTTTAGCCCCTTTTAACATAGCGCCGGGGGGGGTATCGGGTGCAGCCATCATTATCCATGAATTTACCGGCTGGTTGCAGGGATTGACGATGCTGGTCCTAACCATTCCCATGTTGGTTTTAGGATTTTACTATTTGGGGCGCTTTCGCTTTCTCATTCGCGCCTTTTATGTGACGCTGATATACAGCCTGGGAGTGGATGTTTTGGCACGCTTTCTTCCCCCCGGGATTACCGAAGACCTGCTGTTGAACGCTTTGTACGGCGGGATCGTAGGGGGGGTTGGTATCGGATTGATTTATCGAGGCGGTACTTCGCCGGCGGGGACGTCGGTCATCAGCCGGGTGTTGAACCTGAAAACCGGTATTCCCAACAGCCAGGTTTTCGTGGTCATCGACGGCGGGGTCATTTTAGTGGCAGGAATAGCTTTTGGTTGGGAGATGGCCCTTTATGCGTTTGTCACCCTGTTTGTGTGGGGGGTGGTTGCCGATTACGTTCTTGAAGGTCCCAGCACGGTGCGAACGGTTTTCATTGTAACCGACGAGTCTGAGAATGTTTCCCAGGAATTGCTGAACCGCATGGGCGTCGGATTGACGGCCTGGGCCGGAAAGGGGATGTTTTCAAAGGCGGAACATATGACCCTGTTTTGTGCAGTGAACCGGCCGGATGTGAAAACTGTAACGACAATCGTCAACCAAGCCGACCCCAAAGCCTTTGTGGTCGTCATGCAGGGTCATCAGGCCAGGGGAGGTAGGCTGCGCCAAACACTTCAAAGCATTAACCGAAAACACCGGCAGGATTCAGCGGCCGAAAAAATTTTAACAAACAGCACTCCTATTCAAGGCTAGCGAAGGCGGGTGACGGTTTTTCTTGAAACCTTTTTTTCGGCGTATTATTATTGGATGCTGCCGGCGATGAGGCCGTGCCATAATACATCGATTCCGTCATTCCGGACGAGTTCACCGGAGGTGGGCGAGACCCGGAATCCAGGATATGCGAATAATATCAATCCATGGGGGGGCAACATGAAGTTTATGGTCTGTTATGATGGGTCCGAACCGGCCAAGTCTGCTTTGAAATTGGCCCAAAGGCATGCAAAAGGCCTGAATGCAACATTGGAAGTGATTAACGCAATTACCAGGGAGCGTCCATTAAAACATTCCTTTATCAAAGAGAAGGAAGAAAACCTGCAAAAAGAGGTGATGGAGCTCCTGGGTGATGGCGATGTGCCATACGAGACGTTAGTTTTAGTGACCTCATTGACCCCCGGTGAACAACTGATAAAATTTGCGGAAGACGAACAGGTGGGGCAAATTTATATGGGCATTATAAAAAAATCCAAGGTTGATAAATTGGTATTCGGGTCCACCGCTCAGTATGTCATCTTACACGCACCGTGCCCGGTAGTCACGGTAAAAAAATAGAATTCTTCTATCGTTGTTCATCAGGACTCAAACCACCAGCGCTCTGCAGCCCTGTGACCATCCATCTCCCAGTTGCCGGCCGGATTTTCGAATCTGATCTTCTGGTTTGCGACCTCGATGTTGTTCGCAAAAACCGGAATGATGACGCCGCCCTCACTGTGCACGATTCTCTGCATTTCTACGTACATTTCATGGCGTTTGGCTTCGTTAAGCTCTGCACGGGCCTGTTTTAATAATTTGTTAAATCGTTCGTGTTTCCAAAATGTATCGTTCCAAGCAGAATCCTCTGCATAAGCGGTAGAGAACATCCAATCCGCCGTGGCCCGACCGCTCCAGTAGCACATCACCCATGGTTTTTTCATCCAGACCTTACGCCAATAACCGTCATTGGGCTCCACGATGACCTCTATCTTGATTCCGGCCTTGGCAGCGTGTTCTTTGTAAAGCATGGCGGCATCTGCGGCTTTGACACCCGGCCAGGCGGCATCGGCGGCGTGAAGAGTGAAGGTGTAATCCAACATGCCGGCCTTTTTCATATGGAACCTGGCCTTGTCGGGGTCGTATTTCCTCTGGGGCAATTCGGCGGCATAGTATTTCTGGGCCGGAGCAATGGGGTGATCATTACCGAGGCTGCCGTAGCCGCGTAAAATCTTTTTTAGCAATTGCCCGCGATTGATGGCATACTTCAGGGCCAATCTGACATCGTTGTTATTAAACGGCTCCCGATCGGCGAGCATCGGAATCGAATAATGTTTTGTCCCCGTGATGTTTATGATCTGAATACCACGCGCCCTTGGCAGCAAATGATTGAGTCTCAGCTCAAAGCGGTTCATGGCATCGATTTGCCCCCTGTGCAAGGCGACGATTCTTTCAGTGACGTTCGCAATACCAAGGGTTTCAATCTCGTCAAAGTGGGCGCGGCCTTCCTTCCAATAGTTGGGATTGCGTTTGGTTAAAGCATTGTAGCCGGGAGCATAACGAATTAACCGATAGCCCCCGGTGCCGATGCCTTTTTCCCAATCAAGCCCTTGGGTACCGGCAGGAACGATGGTCAGATGCGGATCACTCATGATGAAGGGAAAGTCGGCGTTGCTTTCTTTCAGCATAAAAACCAAGGTGTGTTTACCGTCGGTTTTGATATCCTTGATCGGCTCAACAATACTTTTGGCCGCCGAGGTTGAACCTTGTTTGCGGTGATGATTGATGGAATACACCACATCTTCGGCTTCCAGGGATTTTCCGTCGTGAAACTCCACGCCCCTGCGCAGCAGGAACGTCCAATGGGTGGCATCGGCGTTGGTATCCCAGCTCTCGGTCAACTCGGGGACCGGATTGCCCTTGTAATCGATTTCCACCAGGCAGTTTCTAATCTGCCAATTGATATTATACGCCATGGCGTCTGTGATCGTCGCAGTGTCCAGCGAATCGGTAGTTGAGCCTCCGGCCATGCCAATTCTAAAGCGCCCGCCCTTTTTGGGTTTGGCGGCTCCGGCCGGAGCGGCCCATAATGCAGGAGACAATGCGGCTGTAATGCCTAGCACAGATAGACGGGCCAAGAAGTCACGCCGAGTAATTTTTCCTTGTATCAATAGACTTTCAAGTTCTTTCAGTTCCGACATGTTTACTTCTCCCTTAAATTTTTTGACTCTCAAATCTCTTTAGCCTCCTGTATCTCCTTGAGTCCGATCCCTTTTTCTTTTCGTATCGCCAGAACATTATCGAGCCAATCCGGATCCATCTCCGGCACGGAGGAGAGCAATAATTCTGTGTATTCATGGTGTGGCGGCGTTAAAACGTCCTTCTTCACGCCCTGTTCGACAATCCTACCCTGCAGCATGACGACAATCTCATCGGATATTGCTTTTACCGTTGCCAGGTCATGGGTAATAAAAAGATAAGACACATGGAGTTCGTTTTGCAGATCCTGGAGCAGCTTCAATATACCTTCGGCAACCAGCTGATCCAGGGCCGATGTCGGCTCATCACAGATAATCAGGTCGGGTTTGGCCGCCAGGGCGCGGGCAATGCAAACCCGCTGCTTTTCGCCCCCTGACAGTTCTCCCGGCAGTCGATCTTTGTATTTCTTTGGCGCCAGTTCGATCATTTCCAGAAGCTTTCTGACCCGTTGCTCTCTTTCTTTACCGTGCATACGAAAGTAAAAGCTGAGCGGACGCCCCAGCACATCACTGACCTTCTGTCTGGGATTAAGGGCCGTATCCGGCATTTGATAGATCATCTGCATTATCCTGAGGGTTTCGCGATTGCGTGATTTTAAATTCGGCGGCAGTTCTTTTCCGCCATAGAGAACCCGGCCTTCAAGCGGCGGCAGCAGACCGGTGATGACCCGTGCCAGGGTGCTTTTCCCGCTGCCGGATTCGCCGACCAGCGCAACGGTTCTGGCGCGCCTGACTTTGAGGTTGATGTCTTCAAGCACCTTTTCATCTGCTTTTCCGGTGTAACTGGCCGACACGTTTTCAACTTCCAGGACGATATCATGTTCGGTGGCGGACAGATCCCTTTCCTCCCTGAGAGTGCGGACCGAAAGCAAGGCCTTGGTATATTCCTCTTTTGGATGATTCATTAGCTCCCTGGCATTATTTTCTTCGACCAGATCACCGTATCGCAATACCATGATGCGGTCGGCCAACTGAGCCACGACAGCCAGATCGTGGGTGATGTAGATGGCGGCCGTATTGAATTCCCGGGTTATTTTTTTAATGGCTGCCAGAACCTCGATCTGGGTGGTGACGTCCAGGGCCGTAGTGGGTTCATCAAAAATAATAATATCCGGTGTGCAGGCCATGGCCATGGCAACCATGGCACGCTGCAGTTGTCCGCCGGAGACCTGGTGGGGATAGCGATACCCGATTCCTTCAGGATCCGGCAGCAGAAGACGCCGGTAAATGTCCACGGCCTTTTTTTCCGCCCGGCTAAAATTCATCAATCCATGCCTAGTCGGAGCTTCCGCATATTGATTTATGAGCCTATGGGCGGGGTTAAAGGAGGCTGCCGCGCTTTGGGCCACGTAGGCAATGCGTACGCCTCGGATTTTTCTTAAGAACTCATCCGATTGGCCGAACAGTTCTATGCCGTCAAAGACAATCGAGCCGGAGGTAATTCGGCAGCCCCCCCGGGTGTAAGCCATGGAAGCCAACCCGAGAGTCGATTTTCCTGCGCCGGATTCCCCGATCAGGCCAAGAACTTCGCCTTTGTCCAAAGTAAGGTCGAGGCTGTTGATGATCGGCATCCATCGCTCTTCCTCGGAACTGAAACCTTCTATCACTATTTTTCTCATCTCAAGTAGATGGGCCATGGTAACCCCCTGTTTGGAATGACAAATGTCGATCGACGATTGACGAATTATGGAATATTTTCTATTTTAAAATTCAGTATTAAAACCAAGCAGTGGAATGACTTTCAAAAGTCGTCAATCTTCAGTCTTCAATCGTCATTCGTCCATCTTCAATCCTTAAGTCCGCTGGCGATCTTCAGAAACCAGTCAACTATTAAGTTGACGCCCACCGTCAAAAACGCGATGGCCCCTGCCGGCCACAAGGGAGTAAATATGCCGAAGGTAATCGCCCCTGCATTTTCCCGCACCATGCCCCCCCAGTCGGCCGTAGGGGGTTGAATACCCAATCCCAGGAAACTCAGCGAGGCGATGAATAGAAACACAAAGCAGAAACGCAGGCCGAATTCCGCAACCAGCGGCGGCATGGCATTGGGCAGTATTTCCTTGCGCATGATCCATCCGATACCTTCACCGCGAAGCCTGGCCGCTTCAACGTACTCCATGACGGTAATATCCATAGCCACGGCCCGCGACAAGCGAAAGACCCGTGTGGAGTCGAGTACGGCGATCACCAATATCATGGCGAGTATGGACGTCCCGACCACCGACAGCACGACTAATGCAAAAATAAGCATCGGTATGGCCATCAAAATGTCGACCACGCGGCTCAGGCCCATATCCGTCCAGCCACCGAGGGTTGCCGCAAAAATTCCGAAAAGAGCGCCTAAAAAAAACGAAAGCAATGTTGTGATAAACGCTATCGCTATCGTATTCCGGGCGCCGTAAATCATTCGGGTAAACATGTCTCTGCCGATATGGTCAGTGCCCAACAGGTGATCCTTGCTCGAAGGCAGCCAAACATCACCCACAACTTCTGTTTCCCCATAAGGGGCGATGACCGGAGCAAATATGGCCGCAATGATGTTAATCAGTATCATTCCAAGGCCGATGCGTGCGGCTAGCGGTGACTGTCTGAGTAATTTGAAAAAAGCCATCTAAACGAATCTCCTTATTTTGATCTTGGATGCAACAATCGGGGATTGCTGAGAATTGACAGGATATCGGCCAAAAGATTGAGCGAAACATAAACGGCGGCAAAAATAAGGCCGCTGGCCTGGACAACGGGAATATCACGTTTGGCCACCGAGTCCACCAGCAGCTGTCCCAAGCCCGGATAGACGAATACCACTTCAACGAGGACGACTCCCACAACAAGATAGGCCAGGTTGATGGCCACCACATTAATGACCGGCGAGAGGGCATTGGGAAATGCATGCATAACAATAATCCGCATGCGCTTTAACCCTTTTAACTTGGCCATCTCGATAAACGAGCTGGCCAGCACATTGATGATCGCTGCACGCGTCTGGCGCATCATGTGAGCGGTGACGATAAAGGTAAGTGTCAGGCTGGGAAGAATAATCGCATATATTTTCTCCCAAAACGACATTTGATTGTTTATATTGGAAATACTGGGAAAGACGATTAACTGAACCGAGAGCAGGGCGATCAGAATGTAAGCGATAAAGAATTCCGGAAAGGAAATCGCACTGAGCGTGGTGGTGGAAATGGCATTGTCAAACCAGCTGCCGCGGTAAAGCGCTGCAAGAAGCCCAAGCGCGATTGCCAGCGGCACCGATATCACGGCTGCCGAGGCCGCTAAAAATATCGTATTGGCAAAACGCCAGCCGATCAAATCGGCAATCGGGCGCTTGTTGGCCAGGGAGGTGCCCAGATCACCTTTCATAAAATCGCCCAGCCAGGCAAAATAGCGCACGTGCGGGGGCAGATCCAGTTTCAGCTCCTTGCGAAATGCGGCCACGGTTTCCGGTGTGGCCTCCTGACCCAGGATGGCTGTCGCCAGATCGCCCGGCAGCGCCTCCACGCCAACGAAGATAATAACAGAAACCACGAAGATGGTCAGTATCCCCAACGCAAGGCGCTTGGCTACCATGGTGAGTATATCTTTCATCTTTTTAACCTATGATTTTTTCTGGCACGTTGTGGTTGGCCGCTTCAGCCGCCGCCCCCTTTGGAAAGCAGCTGAAGCGGCCTAACTCCGAGTTGTTCAGGAAGGATTTTGTTAATCAGAGGTTTCGCGTTAAGCGAACCACCAGCGCTCCGGGAGTCTAAAACCGTCAAACTCCCAATTGGCTGCCGGGTTTTTGAAGGCGAGCTTTTTGCTGGCCGCCGATAGCTGCAGGGAAAACGCCGGAACGGGTGTGGCACCCTCATCGCGAACAATTCTTTGGCATTCCACATACAGCTCACGCCGCTTTTTTTCGTTGAGTTCGGCTCGGGCCGCTTTGATCAGCTGGTTGAACCTGGGATGTTTCCAAAGCGTGTCGTTCCAGCTGGCATCCGCCGTATAAGCAATCGAGAACATCCAATCTGCGGTGGGGCGCCCGCTCCAGTAACACTGGACCCATTCCTTCTTGATCCAGACATTTTCCCAGTAACCGTCATCCGGCTCCCGAACAACCTGAATTTTGATACCGGCCTTCCTCGCCGATTCTTGGATCAAAACCGAAGCGTCTACTGCTCCTGGAAAAGCGGCATCGGCGGCATGAAGGTTGAAAGTGCGACCCAGTTCTCCGGCTTTTTTCAAATGGAATTTGGCCTTATCCGGGTCGTACGCTCTCTGGGGCAGCTCCTTGGCATAGTACTTGTTGTTCCGCGGAATGGGATGATCGTTGCCCAAATAGCCGTATCCGCGCAGAACCTTATCGACCAGAAGATGCCGGTCAATGGCGTATTTGAGTCCCAGCCTGACGTCGTTATTGTCATAGGGCTTGATGGTGGTCAGCATGGGGATGGTGTAATGCCTGGCTCCCTCTAATTTCAAAACCTGAATACCGCGCGCCCTTTCCAACAGATGGAGAGTCTTCGGCTCACAGCGGTTCATCACATGGACCTGGCCGGTCTTTAGGGCATTCGTTCTGGCATTGACATCCGAAATACCGAGTATCTCCACTTCGTCGAAGTAGGGGCGGCCTTTTTTGAAATAATTGGGGTTGCGGGTGCCAAAAAACCTGACACCGGGCTCCCAGGCCTTCAAGACGAAAGGTCCGGTACCCACGCCCTTTTCGTATTCTTCACCTTTAGTGCCCTTGGGTATGATGGCGATGTGATAGTCGCTGGCGATATAAGGAAAGTCGGCGTTGCCTTCTTTCAGGGTAAAGATCACGGTGTACTTGCCGTCGGCCTTGATGTCTGTAATCGGTTCAGCAACGCCCTTGGCTGCCGATTTGGTATCCGGGCCGCGATGTTCATTAAACGAATAGACAACATCTTCGGCGGTCATGGTTTTTCCGTTGTGAAATTCCACACCCTTTCGCAATTTGAAGATCCATGTGGCCGCATCTTTTGAGGCTTCCCAGCTTTTGGCTAGATCGGGAACGGCTTCGCCCTTATAGTCGACTTCAACCAGTTGGCTCCGAATGCATTGACTGACTGTTTGGGGCATGGTGTGGGCCAGCGTTCCAGGGTCCATTGAATCGGTGGTCGAGCCTCCGGCAGCACCCAGTATTACCCGGCCGCCTCTCTTGGGTTTGGCGGCCTCAGCGGTTGAGGCCAATAGCGCCGGAGAAACCGCTGCCGCCAGGCCTAATGCAGATACGCGGGCCATAAACTCACGGCGGGTAATTTTGCCTTCGGTAAACAATTTTTCGAGTTCTCTTAATTTCGACATGGTTAACTCCTCCTTTCAACGGCCGAATGAATTGTGTTAAATTTCCATCAGATTTGTATTTTACGGTTCGATCGGTACAAAATCCTTTAACGATACTTCCATCCAAGCCCTTATGGTCAGGGGGCCACTGATACTTGTGATTAACCGTTTGCCGCAAATCATCACCATTTTAGAAACATTACTACTCTTGTTAATTACCCCGATCACCGCATCACACCTTTGTTGATACTTAAGATAGGATGGATCTGGCTCAAAAGTGCCTCAGAAGGGTTTGGACTGTCGATAAAGATTTTTATGACATATGCCTCCAAACGAGGCAAGAAAAAAATGACGTTTCGTCAATTTATGGATTCCGTTCATTAAATTAGAAAAAGTAATTATTACCGGCGCCTGTTGGAAATGGCCTCCCGCGAATTTTTCTATAAATAGCGAATACGTCAGGGGGCGGATAATTAATGATGCATGCTTTGCGATACGCTGAGCCCCCTATTTTGTATTCAGCAGGTTACCTGCTTTTCCTGGTGTTGCTTGATTTTTGCAATGAGCACCGGAACGAACTCCCGGCAGTCGTCAACGATGCCCAGATCGACCTGTTCAAACACCGGTGATTTTGGATCGTTATTAATTGCCACCATTACCTGCGCGCCGGTGATGCCGACCATGTGCTGCTGTTCACCGGACAGCCCCACGCCAATATAGAGTTGCGGGCTGACCATTTTGCCGCTTTGACCGATCATGGTCTCCAGTTCGGTCCAGCCCTCGTCAACCGCCGGACGGGTGGAACCCAGGGCTGCGCCTAGCGTATCGGCCAGATCGGCAATTATGTGCCACCCCGCCGGATCCCCGGCGCCGGCACCCCCGGCGATCACGATAGGGGCCGATTCAAGAGGCACCCCTTGCGGTTCTTCACGAATAATTTCAAGGGTTTGGATTCGATTGGAAATTTTATCGGGAACAGCCAGCGGCACGATTTTCCCGGTTCGGTTTTCATCCATCTCGGGTATCGGAAACACGCCGCTGGCAATTGTTGCCATCTGGGGTCGTTTTTCCGGACAGATGATCGACAGCAATCCGCCGTAAGCAGGAATTTTCTGGCCCAATACCCCATCTTCGTTGAGCACCAGGTCGATGCAGTGCGCCGTCAATCCTGTTGCTAATCGGCCGGCCACCAGCGGCGCCAGTTCTCGACCCGTGGACGTTGACCCCAAAAGCATGATTTCAGGCTGTTGTTGCCTGGCGAGCTCGACGATGATATCCGTGTAAAATTCCGGCTGATAGAAAGCCAATTCAGGGGAATTACCCAGATACACCCGATCGGCACCGGCGGCGAATAGTTGCCGGACATGAGCTTGCATATTGTCCCCAAGCAAAACTACCTCCACGGCAGTCTCCAATTTATCGGCCAGTTGACGAGCCTTGCCGGTAAGCTGCAGTGATACGCTGAGGATTCGACAATCAATTTGTTCTGCGATGACCCAAACAGGGCCATAATTTGTTCCCATACTTATAATACTCCTGCATCCACCAGCTTTTGGACGAGAATTTCGGCCTTTTCCTCTCTGGTACCGGTGATGATCTCAACTTGACGTTTGCTTTCGGTGGTTGTCAGCTGCGAGACCACCGTCGGAGAGCCTTTTACACCTACGGATTCTTCCGAGACCTCCAGATCGCCGATTCCCCACTGAGTGAATTTCTTTTTCCGCGCTTTGATGATACCTGAAAAGCTCAGCCTCCTGGGGGAATTCAGTTCTCTGGTTACCGTAAAAACAGCAGGAAGCTGCACCCGCACCAGGCGGTAACCGTTTTCCAGACTCGCCTTTACTTTCCACCACGCGACGCCATGTTCGACAATCTCTTGTACCATCGTCACGACCGGTGTCTGTAAAAAAGTCGCAATTTCCGGGCCGACCCACTCGG
>JASFTQ010000137.1:0-11387 GCA_050053515.1 Desulfobacterales bacterium
GCATTCCGCCAGGCTTTGCTCGTCAGGGGTTTCGATTCCCACGAACACCGCGTCGAATCCGGCCTCAACCATCATCTCCATCAACTGTTGATCGTCAGCCAGGTTAAGAGATGCTTCTGTGTTGAAGGGCACGCCTTTCTTGCCCCTGTGCCATTTTATTAAAGCCGGCAGTAAATGGTTTGTAAGATACTTCTTGTTGCCGATGAAGTTGTCATCAACGAAGAAAACCTGACCCCGCCAACCCAAATTATACAGATCGTTCAATTCGGTGATAACCTGCGTCGTGGTTTTTGTGCGGGGTTTATGACCAAAGAGCGTTGTTACGTTGCAAAAATCGCAGTTATACGGACAACCCCGTGAAAACTGTATGCCCATGCAGGCGTAGCGTTTCATATCGATCAATCCCCAGGCCGGTGCGGGTGTCTGCCGGATATCAGCAAACGCGCTTGTCCTGTAAACCCGCTTGGCACATCCATTCTTCAGATCTTCCAAAAAGATCGGGAGAGTCAGTTCAGCCTCATTCAGCACAAAGTGATCGACTTCGTCAAACTGTTCGTGTTCACTTATAAACAGTGGGCCGCCTGCCACGACTCTCAGACCCGCCTTTTTGCACCGGGCTATGTCTTGTCGGGCCGATTCTCTTTGTACGACCATGGCACTGATAAACACGCAATCAGCCCATGCCAGGTCCCTTTCAGTCAATTTTGCCACATTCAAGTCTACCAGCCGTTTGGGCCAGTACTTGGGCAACATGGCCCCAACCGTCAGGAGCCCCAGCGGCGGATAGGCTGCTTTTTTATGAATGAACTTGAGAGCATGTTTAAAACTCCAGAATGTGTCCGGGAAGGCCGGGTATATGAGTAACGTATTCATTTTTTATTCTGCTATCTCCAGCATCTTGCTGCTGCCCCATCACCCAAATTGCTACAATAAATCTTTATCATCGAAGACAAGCTCGACAGATAGATTTTGGTGAGAGTTATACAGGTCAATCACTGATTCGGCAATGGCGTCGATATAAGTTGCTATGGGAAACATATTTTGGGTTCGCAACGTATTTATCAGCGTCTCTTTGCCTTCGGCAATCGCGAATTTTATGACGTCATTATCATAGGTTTCCTTATATAAAAATGAAAAATTATCTTTCGCCAGGTTTGTATCATAGATGTATTTATAAGTTTTTTCCAGCACAGCAAATTCTTTTATAGAGAGCTGATTGGTCTCTTCATTACGGGTGATTAAGTATTTTTGTCTCATAACGTGATCCCTCTTGGTTAAAATAAAAAAGGCAGAGCATTTTTAGACTCTGCCTAAATCATGATTCGCATAAAGATAATAAAGGCAGTCTAGTCGAGTCGTTTGACCCGGACTGCCTGTGTCCCTTTGGGGGTTTCTTTTATTTCAAAAGTAACACGGTCGGACTTTTGAAGTAGAAAAAATCCGTGATCTTCGATACCGGACTTATGAACAAACACATCGCCATGGCCATCGGTTTCAATGAACCCGTAGCCTTTTTTTTCGCTATACCATTTTATTCGACCTTCGACCATTGATAAACCTCCTTTTATTTATGCACATGTTATCAGGTCACCATCTTGGAAGAAGGTCTAAATCAGAACCTCAACGATTGAAAACGGTTGAAGAGGCCTCGGTTTAAATCTAATCCCAAAACAAATTCCTAAAAAGTCTACATGTACCGACCGCTTCCCTTCACGACAAGCCTTGTTTTTCAAGGCAGGCTGCTTCACGCTTCATTTTAATGCCGCGAGCACGAGTCAACGACCACACGCGAAGAGACTGTGTCGCAATTCGTCATCCCGGCCAAGTCCCGCGAAGCGCCGCGCTCGCCCTGTTAAATTCCGCTTCGCGGACAACCTTTAGGTTGATTTAACAGGGCAGGCCGAGATCCAGTAATAGACTGTTGGCATTGGTAAATTCTGGATTCCGGATCTCATCTCGCAAGGCCGGATTCGTCCGGAATGACGGCTTTTTGCGAATTATGACACAGCCTGAAAGCGGGTGGCTTGAATTTTCGGCCATAGGCCGAAAAGGCAAAAGCACTTCAGTGCTTTCGGCGGTGCACTTGCAGCCGGGTGCGGAGCACCCGGTTTGTATGGCAAGAATCAACTATATTCATAGACTATTTTCTTTTGTGTGTCAATGGAAACGATGGATTGGAATCGCAGGATCTGCTTGTCGGCGGGAAAAACCGGCAATCCAATTACAAATAGGTGATCGGTTTCAACCCTTTGCGCCTGCGGATGGCCTCCAAAAGCCCCACCGTTCCGGTCATCATATTGTCCCCCAGAGGGGCTCCGAAGATTATCGGCAAGCGCGAATTTCCCAGCAACTTGCGTTTCGGGCCGGTGGCAATAATAACCTCTGCGGCTGCGACCCCCAGTGCTTTGCGGGTATAAGCACCGTGACCCCCTTCTTTTAGGATCCGGTCATGCACCAGTTCGCCCTTGCTGAGATCCCCCAGCAATTTCTCCAGGCGATCCCGAGTGACATCGCTCGTGTGGTATTCAAAAAAACCGGCAATCTCGTCACCTTCCATCGCAGCACCAACGCTGTGAGAGGTTGCGATATCCAACAGCAACTTTTTTTCCTTTTGCCGAGCAAGGGCGTCCATGGAAGCGCCTAGGATTGCTGCCATGCCACTGTCCATGACATAAATTTCATCGGCAGGCAATTTCGCCGCACGCTTGGCAATGGCGCTGAGACGGTTCATTGTGGCCGGAACTTCATCTTGGCTGTATAATAAGGCATCCGGATAAGGGTTTTGATCCAGTACCGCGGTGAAGAGACTATGACGATAGTCCAAGTGTGATAATCCAACGGGCGGCACTCCATGATCTTGAGCACAAAATCCCACAGCATCAAATGAAAACGGCACGCCAAAACTGTCAACAATTCGCTTCAGTCGATCCTCTTGAAGGTCGGAGATAAACAGATGGCTGTGAGTTTTATTTTGCCGCATTTCTTCGGCCTGTTGATCGTCCACAACTTTAAGGCCCCAGCTCTTAACCCTGGCTGGATCGTGATGCAGGGTGGCAGCCGCTGATGCCGATATGACAACTTCTGACTCCCGGCACCGATCTTTGAGCACACCGGTTATGGGGCCGCCACCCATTTCGCTGCCGGTGATCAAAAGTGCGCCCGGCAATTTTGCAGCCGCAGCTGCCAGCTGGCGCACAGGTGACTGAACCACTGATTTGTAATGCAAGTCCGTCTGGATGTCGTAATAAAGTACATCCATCGTTCCGGCGCCAATATCCACCATTAAAAAGCGATGCATTGCTTTCAATCCTCCGTGCCATTGCGATTACAGCTTTAGGGGAGCCGTCTGAAACAGATATCTTCCCTTCCGGAAATCTCTACCTTTTGAGGCGGGAAGCTTCACTTTGAATAACATGCTGTGGCCTCAATAACAACTGTTCATACCCTAGTTCAATATTCCGGTATCTTTATGGCAGGGTGTGAATTTTTAGGATACTGTATGCCGGCCCTATCGAAAGTACATTGAACCCCAACGAGTATATTAATTGACATTTGCAGTTTCATATGAAATATGATTCTCTTTTGAAAACCGCACAGTGCAGGGTAAAAACTATTTAAAGGCCTTTTTTCAGATGTTTGCCAGCTACAAACGATTATGGGGTAAACCGCAGTTAAAAAAAAGCTACGATGCTGTAATCATCGGTGGTGGCTTGCATGGACTGGCCACCGCTTATTTTTTGGCTCGCAACCATGGCATGAAAAATGTCGCTGTGGTTGAGAAACGCTATATCGGTTATGGCGCGGCCGGTCGCAACACGGCCATTGTGCGCGCCAATCAACGAACCCCGGAGAACCTTCCCCTTTACAAAGAGGCGCTTGATCTTTGGCCCTTTTTGACCCGAGAACTCGATTTTAACCTGATGTTCTATAACTGCGGAAATCTCAACTTGGCCCACAGTGAGGCGGCCCTTAAAGCGATGCGGCTGCACGTGGCCTCCACCCAGTTTTACGGTATCGACAGCCGGTTGGTCGATCCGAAAGAATGCAAAGAGTTGGTGCCCATACTCGACATTTCCCACCGTCCCAGGTATACCATCTACGGCGGTATGTTTCATCCCCCCGGCGGGATTGTGCGCCATGATGCCGTTGTATGGGGCTTGGCAAAAGGTTGCGCCAAACTGGGCATAGACATCCATCAGAATACCGAAGTCACCGGCATTGGCGTTGAAAACGGGAAGATCGTATCTGTTGAAACAAGCAAGGGGAGGATATTGACTTCCCGCACCCTTAATGCCGCTGGTGCATATGCCGCTGCTATCTCATATCAAATGCTGGGCATTCGTCTTCCCATCAGCGTGTTGACCATACAGGCCATGGTGACCCAGCCCCTCAAGCCTTTGTTGAATCACGTTGTTTCTTCCGGTGGGTACCACGTATATGCCAACCAAACCCTTAAGGGTGAAATCGCCACGGGCGCTCATATGGATCCCTGGCCCAATTACACAACCCGGACAACCGCTTACTACATCAAGCACCAGGCCGAAGCACTCGTAGAATTAATGCCTTGTTTGAGGGCCGCCAAGTTCATGCGATCCTGGGGCGGACTCGCCGATATGACCCCGGATATGGCACCTATTATAGATGGTAACGATCCCCTTGAGGGCTATTTCACAGATTGCGGGTGGGGCTATTTCGGATTTAAATCATCTGCCGTAACCGGCAAGTACATGGCCGAGTTTATAGCCCAAGGTGAATGTCCCGAAATTTTAAAACCCTTTTCACTCCGCCGCTTTCAACAGCACCGCTTGATGGGTGAGACGGCGGCTTTGGTAAACTACAGTCCGAACAATTAGATCGCAGATTAAGAATTATGAGCCTTTGTGTAAATATAAAAAATCGAATTGCCATGAGTAACTCGCAAAAAGTTCCAATTCTCGTCATTCCGGCCAAGTCCTGCGCCCTGTCCGGCGGCTTGTGCGGCGTAGTTATAACGAAGACGTAAGCTTTCAGCGAAGACGGAAGCGGGGCGCTCGCCCTGTTAAATTCCGCTTGGCGGACAACCTTTAGGTTGATTTAACAGGGCGAGCCGGTATCCAGTAAAAGCTTGTTAATATTGGCAAATTCTGGATTCCGGATCTCATCCCGCAATGCCGGATTCGTCCGGAATGACGGCTTTTTACGAATTGCGACACCGCCTGTTAGGCGGATGGTGGCAGAAAGGTCAAACAAAAAACGATGAATATCGAAGGATAAAAAATCTGAACTTTTAACAGAGGATTAAATTACCATGTCATTGACCATCACATGCCCCGTTTGCGGCAGGCGCAATGGTTATGAATTCCGTTATGGCGGTGAGGACAAAGGACCCCGACCGGCGGAAGATGGACTCACCCCGGAAACCTGGTGTGATTATGCCCACATGAACAATTGCGCAGCGGGCTTTCAGAAAGAATGGTGGTATCACAAAGACGGATGCGGTCGCTGGTTCACCATTTATCGGGATACCACAACCAATCTGGAAGCAAAAAAATCCGATCAGGATGAATCAGGAGTTTCACTGTGAAAAGGCTTGCCCAGTTGCCGACTTTGCGCATCCGCCCCGAAAAAAAGATCGCCTTAGAATATCACGGTAAGCGTTTTGAAGGGGTTGAGGGCGATACGATTGCGACGGCTCTTTTTTCAAATGGGATTCGCATTTTTTCGCGCAGCCAGAAATACCACCGCCCCCGGGGGCTTTACTGTCTGGACGGCGAATGCAGTAACACCATGATGGAGGTCGATGGGATTCCGAATGTGTGCACGGAAAACAGCCTTGCCAGAAATGACATGGCCATCAAAGCCCAAAACGTCACCGGCAGTCCTGAATTTGATTTCCTGGGTTTTCTGGATAAATTGAGCTGGGCCATGCCGGCCGGTTTCTATTACCGGCTTTTTCATAAGCCCGCCGCATTATGGCCCCTTGCCATCAAGCAGATTCGCAAACGCGCCGGTTTGGGCAGGCTCAAACCGGTTCTTGAGATGAAGGGTAGCTACGACGAAATCTATCTCAATGCAGATGTCTGTGTCATCGGCGGCGGCCCGGCAGGCATGTGTGCAGCACTGGCTGCATCGGACAAGGGTCTGCGCGTAATTTTATTGGAATCCAGATCCTGGCTGGGAGGGTATTTCGAATACCGCCCGGCACAATATTCAAATGGCGTTCTACTTTTTGAACGGGCCAGGGCGCTCTCCGAACAAATCCTACAGACGCCCAACATACGGGTATTTACCGATACTCCCATGATTGGGGCCTATAACAACAATTTGATTACAGCCATCCAGCGGGGCGGCGCAAGCGATGTTTTTGTAGAACGATATGTCGAAATACGCGCTGAAAGTGTCGTAGCAGCCACAGGCTGCATCGAACGACCTCTTTTGTTTCAAAATAACGAAAGACCGGGAGTTATGCAGGTCGCCTGTGCCCACAGGCTGGCCCGTACTTACGGTTTGCTTCCCGGGAAACAGTCCGTTTTCAGCATCGGAAATGATCTCGGCTTGGAGGCTGCCGTGGATCTTTTTGATTTGGGACTGCAAGTATTGTGTGTCGCAGATTTACGTGAATCAGGGCAGGATCCGGCGTTGATCGCGGAATTGCACGCGCGCAAGATTCCTTATTCCAGTGGTTGGGTTGCCGCAAAAGCCGGCGGCAAAAAAACACTAAAAAGCGTGACGCTGACGGACATCAGCGGCAAGCGGAAACAAAAATATCTTTGCGACACCCTGGTTGCATCCGCCGGGGTATCACCGCTAACCGGCCCCCTTACCTTGGCCGGTGCCAAATTGATCTACGATGATCATACGGGATACTTTTTGCCGACCCGGCTACCGCAAAAAGTACAGGTCGCCGGACGCCTGCTGGGTTTGCAACACCCGCTTTCGGTGGAGACTTCGGGTCGACAGGCGGGACTGTGTGCGGCGGCAGATTGCGGCGTGCGGGTTGAGGCGGACTTGCAGAAAGTGAGGGAAAAACTGAATTCACTGCCCGGCCCGGAGCGGGGTTCTAATTTTGTTACACCCTCGTTGGAAGGCAAAAAGACGTTTATTTGCTTTGATGAAGACACCACCACCGAACACATCCGCCAGGCCATGCAAATGGGATTTGATCAACCGGAGTTGATCAAGCGTTTTACTTCCGCCGGAACCGGTCCCGGCCAGGGTGGAATTCCCGGCCACAATTTGCCCTTGTATGTCGGAAGGCAGGCTGATTCAGGGGTTACCGCACCGAAACCCACCACCGTCCGATCGCCCCTGGTACCAAGTTTCTTGGCGGCCTATGCCGGCACCCATCGCAACATGTTTAAACGCACGCCGGTGCATGATTTACAAACATCCGCCGGTGCCAAGATGGAACGTATCGGGGGGTGGTACCGTGCCCGGCGGTTTTCGGATGATCCTGACATAAGCAAGGAAATCGAAAATGTCCGCAACAATGTGGGCATGCTCGATGCTTCTACGCTGGGAAAATTCCGGTTACACGGCCCGGATTCCTTGAAGGCCCTTCAGCGGGTCTATGTGGGTGACATGTCCAATTTAATTGACGGGAAAGTTAAATACTCGGCGATGTGCAATGAAGACGGATGTATCATTGACGACGGCGTTGTGATAAAGCAGGGAGAATACGATTACTATTTTACGACCTCATCCGCCCGTTCCGATATCACCGCGGAATGGATAAGGTATCATACCCGCTATGATGACTGGAATTATTCCATTGTCGATCTAACCGATGCGTTCGGTGTTATCAATTTGGCGGGTCCCAATGCCCGCAAGGTTCTTGAAAAAGTAACGTCCACGGATGTTTCCAATGAAGCTTTGCCCTTCCTCGGCGATCGACAAATCCTGATCGAAAATGGTGTTTCGCTGCGCGTTATGCGCCTTGGTTTTATCGGAGAGCTATCTTACGAGCTCCACGTGCCGTCTTCTTATATGCAGTCCGTCTGGCGTTTATTGGAACAGGCCGGCAAGGAATTCGCTATAATGAATTTCGGCCTGGAAGCCCAAAATTGCCTTCGCATGGAAAAAGGCCACTTGATCATCGGCTCTGAATCCGAAGCGCGGACCACGCTCCACGATGTTGGCCTGGGCCACCTCTGGTTTCGAGATAAACCGGAGGCCAAAACCGTGGGGGCAGTAGCGCTGAAACAGACGGAAAATCAACACGGTCGTCTTAAGCTTATCGGATTTAAGATGGAAGAAAATACCCGTCCACCCAAAGACGGTTGCCTGATTGTGGACAGTAAAATTCGTGGATATGTGTGCACCGCACGATACAGTACCACTCTGAGTGTTGCTATCGGAATGGCTTTGGTTGAATCCCATCTTGCCAAACCCGGCACACGGTTAAAGATATTCGAGGACGATGGAGGCACTGAGCGTTTAGAGGCCTCAGTGGTAACCATGCCGTTTTATGATCCGCAAGGCAAACGATTAAAAATGTAGCGCCTTTAAAAAACCCATATTAGCCAGATGGTTAGCCTCACGTAACCACGATGGATTCCGGGTCAAGCCCGGGATGACGGATCCGGGACCGGTATGATATGTCCGGTATTCAGCCAATTAGGAAACATGATTTCCGTGAAGAATCGTTTAATTTAGGTTAGCAAAAAGGGATATCCATGATCAAGAGACACTCTCCCGTTCAGTTGGAAAGTTCACCGGCCCGAACAGAGATACGAAATGGTTGGGAAATCGTACTCTCGTATGAAGAGGAAGGCCAAGGGCCTTGGTTGATTGATCTGAGTCACGTATCCAAATGGGATATTCAGGCCGCTGATCTTTCTAAAATCCAACCGGATGAGGTTATGATCCCCGAGACTCCCGGTTCGTGTGTTTTGGAAAAGGGGCGGCTTATTAGCCGTATGCGTTATACCCAGGCGGCGATCTGGCATCTCTCCGGTAAAAACACGCATATCCCCGATCAGTCTGTCTATACCGATATTACGGAGGCTTATGCACTGCTTGGTGTTCTGGGCAAGGGTGTTTTTTTGATCATGGAGAAAATTACCGCGCTGGATCTTCAGTCTCCCCGAAAGCGATGGCCATTTTTGCTGCAGGGGCCGGTTGCGCAGGTAAACGGCCAGGTGGTGGTATTGAATAGGGATGCTGTAGTTTTTGCTTTCGCCCGAGGCTATGCCCAGACCATGGTTGAAGCCATCCTGGATGCAGGCATGCAGGGGGGAATCCGGCCGGCCGGAGAACTGGCGTTCAACGAATATATGGAAAGGAGCATCTGATGTTCGATTTCAAACCGATCATTGATACATTGATCAAAGGAGATAAAGTCCGACTGACAGACATGGTCAAAGAGGCCTTGAACCAGGGAGTTGCAGCCAAGGAGATATTGAACTCCGGATTAATCACCGGTATGGATATTGTCGGTGAAAAAATGGAAAATGAAGAAATGTTTATTCCGGAAGTCTTGCGATCGGCCAAGGTCATGAGCGCTGCTGTGGAAATCCTGCGACCGCTTTTGGGCGACGATAAAAACACCTCCCGGGGAAAGGTCGTTATTGGTACGGTAAAAGGAGATCTGCATGATATCGGCAAAAACCTGGTTGCGATGATGTTGGAAAGCAGTGGTTTGGAAGTTCACAACCTCGGCGTTGATGTGGCCCCGGAAGAATTTGCAGCCGCCGTCGAAGAAAAAAAAGCTCAGCTGCTGGGTCTTTCCGCCCTGCTGACAACCACCATGCCGATGATGAAAAATACCCTCGATGCGGTTACCGAAAGCGGACTCAGGGATCGGGTAAAAATTGTCGTCGGCGGTGCGCCGGTCACCAAAAAGTTTGCCGATGATATCGGAGCGGACGGTTATGCCTCCGACGCCGGGGCAGCCGTCAAACTCGCCAAGTCTCTGCTGCAATAAAGGTTGGGGAGGCGAAGGAGTGCATCTGAAAGAATTAAGGGTCAACGGCAAACGCCTGCAGGGCAGCCTCGAAGAAATGGCTAAAATCGGGGCCACCCCGGGCGGTGGCGTGCAACGATTAACCTTATCGGACGAAGATAAAAAGGCCAGAGATCTTTTTGTGAAATGGCTCGAAGAACTCGATCTGGAAGTCACCATCGATGAGATGGGCAGTATTTTCGGCAGGCGGGCCGGAAAAAACAACGGCCTTGCCCCCGTCATGAGCGGATCTCACATCGATTCCCAACCCAAGGGTGGCCGCTTTGATGGTATTTTAGGCGTTATGGGTCCTTTGGAGGTTTTGCGAACGCTGCATGAAAACAATATCGAAACCGAGCGGCCCATCGTAGTCGTCGACTGGACCAATGAGGAAGGCTCCCGTTTTGCACCGGCAATGGTTGCCTCCGGTGTCTGGGCCGGGGCCCTTGAACGGGCTTGGGTCTACGACCGCACCGACATTAACGGCAAACGGTTTGAGGACGAGCTGAGCCGTATCGGCTACAAAGGCTCGGTACCTGCCCAAAAATGGCCGGTTCACGCCTATTATGAATATCACATCGAACAAGGGCCGATTTTGGAAAGAGAAGGAAAGATTATCGGGGCACCCAAGGGTATCTTGTGTTTACACTGGTATGATGTCTACCTAAAAGGCGAGGCCAATCAGGTGGGACCGACTCCGATGGCAGGTCGTCACGATGCCTTGTGTGCGGCCGCGGAGATGATAATCAAGGTCAATGAGCTGCCGGACCGCGTGGGAGGCAACATGGTGGCCACGGTCGGTGAAATTCAGAACTATCCGAATTCCAGAAACATTATACCGGATAACGTACATTTCACCGTAGACATCAGATCCTGGGATGATGATCATGCATTAAACGCCTGGCGGCTTGTCCGCAAGGATTTTGAAGACATAGCGTCCCGTAGGGGTTGTCCGATGAGTATCGAAGAAACCTGGCGGGTGGCGCATTCGCCTTTTGATGAAAAGATGGTGCAGCGCATTTTGGATGTAGCCGAGGAGCTGGGCTATTCCAGTCTTCGCTTGGTCAGCGGGGCAGGACACGATGCCAGTTATATGAACCAGATTTGCCCAACGGCCATGATTTTTGTCCCCAGCATTGGGGGGCGCAGTCACGTGGAGGTGGAAAACACCACGTGGGGAGACTGCGAGGCCGGCGCCAATGTGCTGCTGCACGCTATTTTACAATCAGCCAACGAAAAGTAAAAAAGAGCTATAAATATACAAAAAAGGGGGACATCCTATAATTCTCTTGTCAAGGGAAAAGTTGTAAAATATTTAATATAACAAAAACAGGCAGTTATGCAGGTTGTTTTCTCTGGACGCACTTCCCCATTACTGCTTACAGTAATTTTTCGGCGATTCTCTCACTATATTGAACCTTGCATCTGATCGTTACGTTTATCCGGAATGCCAATTATTGCGGCC
>JASFTQ010000138.1:0-11348 GCA_050053515.1 Desulfobacterales bacterium
ATCAGCTCAACGACTCAGATGCTAAAATCGTCATCACGCTGACCCTCCTTGTTTCACGGATGCAAAAGATCAAGCCCCAGACGCAGATTGAAAAAATTATCGGCTGCCATATCAATACCTATCTGCCCTTTCCCAAAAAACAACTCTTTCCCCTGGTTAAAAAGGCCATGTATCTCAAGGTCGAGCCCTCAGAAGATGTCTGCGTTTTCAGCGATTTGATCGGTAAATACGTCTCGGACCCCGTAGAGGAGCAAAGTAACTGGGACGACCTTGCAGCCCTGCTTTATACCGGCGGTACGACCGGTGTCAGTAAAGGGGTGATGCTGAGCCATGCCAACCTGAGCAGTAACGTTCAGCAGTTTGTTGCCTGGTTTCCCGATTTGAAACTCGGGGAAGAAAGACTGGTGGGAAACTTTCCCGTATTTCATATCGCAGGTTTTACCGCCATACAAAATTTAAATATCTGGCAGGGTTGGGAAAACATCATGGTTCCAAGACCCGACCCCGAGATCAATATCGAAATCATTAAAAAGTATAAACCCACATTTTTGCCGTCCGTGCCGACCATCTTTGTCGGTCTCCTGGCTCACCCGGAATTCAGAAAGCTCGATTTATCCTGTTTGAAAGGGTTTTTCTCCGGTGCGGCGCCATTGGCATCCGAAACCATTAGAGATTTAAAAGAGCTCAGCGGCTGCACGTTGTGCGAAGTATACGGCCTAACAGAAACTGCTCCCTGCGCAACCGTTACACCCTGGGGAGGCGCCATTAAGCCGGGAACCGTCGGAATTCCCCTGCCGGATACCGATGTTAAAATTGTGGATGCAGCCAACCCGGATAAAAAACTCGCGATCGGAGAAATCGGCGAAATTGCCGTCAAAGGTCCTCAGGTCATGATGGGCTACTATAAAAAACCGGAGGAAACCGCAGCGGTTCTTCAGGAAGGATGGCTTCATACGGGGGATATCGGCAAGTTTGATCCGGACGGCTATTTGACCATTGTTGATCGCAAGAAAGACATGATCATTGCCGGCGGTTATAATATCTATCCCGTTGAAATCGATGATGTTCTCTTTGATCACCCTAAAGTGCTGGAGGCCTGCGCCATCGGCATACCGGACGACTACCGCGGTGAAACGGTCAAGGCGTTCATCGTCGCCAAAGAAGGAGAGGCACTCACCGAGACGGAAGTCATCAGCTATTGCAGGGAAAAACTGGCCGCCTACAAGGTTCCCCAAATGATCGAATTCATGGATGAGCTTCCCAAAAGCGCTGTCGGCAAGATTCTGCGGCGGGAACTCAGAGAGATGGAATTGCAGCGAGTTAAAAAAACAACACAAGAGTAGCATCTTACCAATGATTATTAAAAATATCCCGGTGATCGGGGAAATCTTTATTATGACACAGTCTCGCTGCGGGTCTCTTGAACCGTGAAAGTGAGCGCATTCCCCGCAGCTTGCTGCGGGGTTAGCGAGCGAATCAGAAAATAGATAGAATTCCTCTCGGGGAAGATTCCCTGCAGCTTGCTGCAGGGTACGCTTCAATCGCTGCCGAAAAGGCAAAAGCATTTCAGTGCTTTAAACGGTGCACTTGCAACCGGGTGTCTGTCAATGACCATCCCATGTTTTGCATGGGATGGCTTGGATTCTCGACCCCCCGAAGGGAATACAAGAGAACATCCGTTCTCAACCATTGCGTTTGGAATCGGGTAAGAAACACACGGTTTCAAACAACCACCCGGTTTGTATGTCAAGAAGTGAAGCTCCCCGCCCCAAGGGGCGGGGCTTGCCGGAAAGGAAGATATTTGTTTCAGATAGCTTCCCTTAACCCCGCCTCAAAAGGCGGGGCTTGCAGGGAAGCGAACCGGTCAACACCTCCAGATCCTGCAGAGGATAGGATACACATGAATGGATGTAGCCATATTTTTTGTCGGACTTTCGTATCGGCACACCCGCCGGTTGGAATACCTTTCCGGAAATAATTTTTAACCGGCACATGCTGCATTCACCGGATCGACACAGTGACGGCACAACCGCCCCATTTTTTTCCAAGGCAACCAGCAACGGTTCACCGGCTCTAGCCTCCAGCCGCGGCCCGTTTTTGATACTTACGGTGAAGACATCATCCGCTTTAATCCCTTCGGGCCACCCGGGATACTCGAGGATATTGGGCGGGGCGCCATACATCTCCTGTTTTATTTTGCGCCGGGGAATGCCCATTTCTTCAAGCTGGGGCAGGCAAAAGTCATACAGTCCCTGGGGACCGCAGATAAAGAAGGATTTATCCGCGATATTTTCCAGTACCTCCCGCATGACATCACGGGTGATGAACCCGCAGGCTCCCTGATAATCATTTGAAGGTTCTTCAATCACGGGAACATAGCGGATATTGCCGAATCGTTTTGACAGGCGATTCAATTCCGCACCGAAAATAATATCGTCCGCGGTTTGGTTGCCGTAATATAAATAGATTGTCCGGTTGAGCCCGCGTTCGATGATCTCGCGAATCATACTCATAAAAGGCGTAATCCCGCTCCCGCCGGCGATGCAGACCATGGTCTGTTTGTGAATCAGCGGGTTGAAATAAAAATTTCCCGCCGGCCCGGAGCCGATGAGCGTGTCACCGCGTTTGATCTCATCCAGCAAATAATTGGAAACCAGGCCATTTTCAACCCGTCGAACAGTGAGGTCATAAAACCCTATCTGGTTGGGCTGAGAGGATATACTGTAAGGGCGACTGGTGCGGATTCCCGCGATTTCCAGATAGAGCGCAATGTATTGCCCGGCCATAAAAGGCGGCAGATAATTATCTTTCGAAACCAATCGAAGCGTTTTGCAGGAAGGGGTTTCCTCAATAATATCGCTGACACGAAGTTCCAACCGGTCCGGGTGCAGTAGACGGATGTATTCCGCCGCCGGAGTAACGGCAGAGGAAACCGTACCCCCTGAATTTTTACTTGCTTTGATTTCCTCGGCGATATCCGGATAGCCGTCAAACTCCTGCCATATTCCTTTTCGCATTGTAGCCTCCTAACAGAGATTTTTGCCAATAACTCAAGACAGCGAAAAAAAATCTCGCAAGGACACAAGGTCGCAAAGACGGTAAAATCCTCTCATGGGTCAGTCCGGCGAAAGCCGGAATCCAGTGATTTCAATATGTTCTGGATGCCGCATTCGCGATCCCGGTCGTGATCCGGGGCCGGCATGACGAATTAGAATCCTACACGGGACTGTTAACTTTATCACTTGGTGTGAGAATTGTATTTATGTGAGCTCATCACACTCCCAGTCTTTTAATAATGGACTTTGCCGCCGATATGCCCGAGCGCAAGGTCGGCTCAAAGCCCTGATCTCCCGTCCAGCCGCCGGCAAAAAAGAGTCCCTCTATCGGCGAGTGGCGACCCGGCTGGAAAAATAATGAATCCTTGGTGAGTGTTTCATAACCGTATATGGCGCCGAATGGATGGCCGAGATAGCGCATATGGGTCAAGGGCGTCGCGATTTCAATCTCTTCAATATGAGCCCTGATCCGCGGGTATATTGCCTCAACCCGTTTGAGCATGGACTCGGCGCAACGAAATTTAACGTCGGTGTACTGACGGGGCGGGATTCTCAGCCAGGGCTCGCCGTATTTTAGTGTGACAACACTTGCCTGACATGTTCCGGACGGTGAAAATTGCGGATCACTGACATCATAACAGCTCAGGAGCATAAAATCGTCCTGAATATCCGTCTGATTCATTCTGTCCCGAATGGCGTTTGAAATATCGGTGGTGCTCATTAAAAAATTTGTGGTCTCGGTAATATCCAGCTGGCCCGGCTCACAGTCAAATCCGATAAAGAGCGTAAATGCAGAGGTGCTGAGATTGCGTCCTTTCATTTCTGCCCGCGCATTTGCGGGGACCTGTTCGGGGTTTATCAAGTTGGTATAGGTGGCTACCGGAGACGCATTGGACACGACATGGTTTGTGGTGATTTCGTCGTCCAGGTCGCTGACAACCCCCTTTATGCGTCCCTCTTCAACGATGATCTTTTTGGCGCCGCAGCTGAAACGGGCCGTTCCGCCATCCGAGAGGAATTTATTCAAAATGGCATTGGATAACGCCTGGGAACCGCCCTTTATATGAAACGGCTTAAACTCCATATACTGGAAAAACAACATGGCCAAATAGGCAAATGCCAAACGGGTGGGCGGCACCCCTAAATAGCCCCAGTACGGGGAAAGTACAGCTTTTAGCAAGGAATCGGAGAAAAAGTCATCCAGGATCGCCTTGGAATTCTGGAGGGCGTATTGATAGAGGTAAGGATATTTCCGGCGCGATGGTTCCGGGTCACGAAAAATGAAAGCACCGATCATGTCATTGGCAAAGCCGGCCATCAAATCAAAATATTTTTGGATGGCCCCTTTTTCATGGGGGAACTTCTCCTGCAGCAGCGTTATGGTTTCAGCACGATCGGTTTTTAAGGTAATTTGAAATCCATCGGCGGTCGCCACGTGATACAGTTCTGAAATCTCCACAAATTCCAGGTCTTGCAGCACGCCGAGTTTATCCAGTTCCATACGCAACAGTCCGGGTTTTTCGGCCGTCCCCAAGCCGCTCAACTGGTGCAGGGCCACTTCGAATTCAAAGCGTCCGCGGCAAAAACTGGTGGCACATCCCCCCGGGATATTGTGTTTTTCCAGCAACAAGACATTTAACCCGGTCTGGGCCAGTTTTGCAGCCGCCGTAAGACCGCCATTGCCGGCACCGATTACGACAACATCATATTTTTCCATTAACCCCCCTGATAATTCCCTCATTTCGAGTAAAACCGGCGGTGTTGATCACATGCTCTTTGGTTATGTTTACCAAGTTTCGAGCAAATACCCCTGTGACCAATCGTAAACTGTTTCACCGGGCATGAAAGGCAGTTTTGCTTTTATTGTGCCTTTAACTTTTTGGCCAACTCCGCCACCCGTTGTCCCAATTTCATGCCGTTTTCCCTGGTTTTGTTATCCGGTGCGCCCACGCATGCAACGCCGTAATGTCCGGTGGCCGACAAGGGGTCACCGACAATGATCATGCCATAAATCAAAAGCGCCTGGAAAATGGACATCATGGTGGTTTCTTTGCCGCCCGATGGATCTCCGGATGTGGCAAAAGCAGCACCGATCTTGCCTTCCATTTTTCTGCGCACCCCGACAAACTTGTCGAAAACTGATTTGAGCTCGGCAGCCATCACACCAAAATAAACCGGTGAGCCGGCAATGATGCCCTCTGCGCCGACGAAGTCCTCTTTGGTGACTTCAGCAGTATTTTTCAATACCGCCGCAACCCCTTGGACCGTTCCAACCCCTTCTGCAATAGCTTCAGCCAACTTTTTTGTGTTTCCGCCCTTGGAAAAATAAAGAATCAAAATGTTCACAGCTCACCTCTCTTTTACCAAGAAAAATAAAAACCACTCGACCGGATAAATTTATCTCCCGCTAGATCGGGATGTTACAGATCGATAATGAACATGTGGGAGCGGCTTCCAGCCGCGATCGAAACGGTGTCCCGTGTTATTGCGCCTGCAATTTATTCAATACTCTTTTCATCATGGCAGCATCTTTGTAGGGTTGGGTTGATTCATTGATGATGGTAACATCCAGGTTACGTTGGACAAGCAGTTGGGCCAACGGTTCGAAGAATTTGCGCGGTGTCCTTAGGTGTTTTTTTTCGCCTTTGGGACCATATTCGATTCCTGAAAAATGAGCGTGAAACTGCCTTGGCAGTCGATCAAGTATGTCTTCATACTTAATGCTCCCCTGTTGTCGGGCATAAAGATGTGCGAAATCGACGGTGATGGCGCATCCGGTATCTTCCATCAGATCTAGAATCTCCGTAAGACTTCCGAACTGGGATGGTTTGCCCGTCACTTCCGGGCACAGGACAACATCCCATTTCTTACGGGATATATACTTCTGCATATAAATCATTTCTTTTTTTATCAAAGAATAGGTTTTCTTGCCGGTCTTGCCCTGGTAAAAACCGGCATGAAAGACCACATTGCCGGCTCCCATCAGGTGGGCGCGATGGCAGGAATCCAATATTCTTTTTCTGCTGGCCCTCACTTTCTGAGCATCATCAGAGGCCAGATTGATGTAGTAGGGGGCATGGACCGAAAGGATAATTCCAAGCTGCTCGGCCAGCTCTCCGGCCTGCCGGGCCATGTGGGCCGGCATCCGCACACCGTAGGTGAACTCGACCTCCATACAGTCCAGACCCATTTTGGCGACTTTGCGGATACCTTCTAAATTGTTTGTACCACCTGTTCCGGCGGGTCCAACCTTAATCATTTGAAAAACGTTTAGCCTTTCCATGTTAATGTCGAATGCAGATCGTCAATAACCGTTAATCAATTCAGACAGTCAGCTGATGCAGGATGTCTTCCATATATTTAAACACCAGCGAAAAATGCCCTTCCTCTGGGTAAAAAGTCGCCCGGCAATTAGGAATCGTCCCGGCCATATGTCGCGCCATGGTGATTGGAATGATATCATCCCTTTGCCCGTGCCACAGATACACTTGCATGTGAATATCCTGTAAATCAAATCCCCAGGGATTCGCATAAAGTACGGCATCCCTGGCAGCGCCGGCAGCGCCGCGGCGCACAGACTCTTTAAAGGTAGCAGACATGATGTTGATTATTTGCGGTTGGTTCAACGCGGCGCGATCCGGTTCTTTCGAGCTTTTAGACAGACACGCCACAATTTTGCCGGCATGATGTCGCAATAAGATTGATAGGGGTTTCAAAATCAATTTTACGAGCCATGGCCCATGGGCAGCGATTATCAAACCAATTCGATTGAACCAGAGCATATCCGCAACGATACCGCTGGCAGTGATCGGACCCAAACCGCACACTATCCCCACCGATGTCAACCGACGGGGTATTTTGTAAGCACAGACGGCCGCATAAGGCCCCCCCCCGGATATTCCCAAGACGGCGAAATGATCGATACCAAGTGCGTCCGCCAGCTCCGCCACATCATCGGGCCAATCGACAATTGTGCGCCCGGGCCTATTATCCGAGATTCCGTACCCCGGCCGATCAATTCCGATGATTCGAACATTTATTTTAACAGCGATATCTTCGGCGAACCGAGCTTCCAGCCGCGACCCCGGGAAACCGTGAAAGTAAAAAATGGGTTTTCCCTGGCTGTCGCCGGATTCAAGAAAACCCAGCCGGCGACCATCACGCAGATGTATTTTCATGAATGCGACACCCCCGCAAACCTTGTCTATCAGGGAAAGATTGCGGCTTGCAACCAAAATAGTGGAACAAGGTCCCGTCATGATTATTCTTTCGATTTATCTCACCTTGGCATGCAGGAAATACCCTCCGTATATAACCCTCTGATATTTAATAAATTATTTTTACCACAAGGGTAAGCAGCGGCACATCTGCAGGGAAATCCAGACAATAACGAGATGGGGCGGGAGTGACTTTATGGATAAACATATAAATTTCAGTTAGTTAGATATTTTTTTAATATTGGGTATGATTTTTGCCTCATCAGTTGGCCTGAAAACCGGTCAAACGGCCATAACCAAGGAAAAAGGAGAATTTATCATGGTAGATACGAGAGTGCTGATTGTTTGCTGTATCCTCACAGCGTTTTTGTCGGCCTGTGTTTCTAAGGGCAAATATCTGGAGCTCGAATCCGATCTGGTGCAAACCCGTCAGCAGGCGGCAGAGGGCCAAAAAAAATTACAGACGCTTCAATCCAGATACGAGCACCTGGAAACAAATTACAGGGACCTGGAAGGTAAAAACTTACAACTGGCCGACAGAGTCGAAAACGTTACCCTGGAGTTGAAAAAAGAAAGAAGCGTCGTTGAAGAAAAGAATCAGATGATAGAGCATCTGCAGGATACCCGAAGAAGGATAGAGGCCGGACTAAAAGACCAGATTGCGGCCCAGACCATTAAACTCGAAGAAATAGAAGGTAAGCTGAAAGTAACCTTTGTCGATAAAATCCTTTTCAATTCGGGCTCCGTGCAAATAAATCCGAGGGGTCAAGAGCTGCTGCTTGAATTTGCGCAATCGTTCCAGGACAATGGTGCCCAAAACATCGTGGTTGAGGGACACACCGACGACGTTAAAGTGGGTACTGCTTTGAAAAGTAGATTTCCCAGCAACTGGGAGCTATCTACGGCACGGGCGGCAGCTGTTGTTCGTTTTCTTCACGAAAGGGCGGGTCTGGAGGCGGAGCGGCTTTCCGCCACCGGTTACGGTTATTTTCGACCGGTTGCATCAAATGACAGTGAAGAAGGCCGCAGCCAGAACCGACGAATCGAGATATTATTGGTACCTCTGCGTTAACCATCGGACAACACTGGAATTGAGTTTCGAGGATTGGGCTTTAACTCGTAGTTGATTCATCGTAAGGTGCGACTACCTCCCTCCGTGCCTGTGAATAAAAGGGATATGGCCGTTCGGTCATATCCCTTTTATCTTTCCGGACCCGGCAGCCCGCCCACAGATATGCGTCGCATTTAAGACTAAGGGGCCAATTTCATGATTTATATGGTGTCATTTCGATCGACCATTTGTAAACGCATCTAAATTTCTGGTAAAATAAATATACGTGGTTTCAATATCCCACCGAAGATCCAACAGTCCCTAAAGTGGTTAAGCCCGTTGGTTCGGCTACAAACGGGACCAGTGGGTTAACCTATTGATTATTCAGTATTATGGCATCAACTGTCGGTAAAATAATTTTTGGACGGATCCTGACAGGTTTGTTGCTGCTGGCAGTCACAAGCTGTGACAAGCCTATTTTCAGAAACGATTTGGATGTCATCAAGGAAAAAGGTGTTCTGAGAGTCATTACCCGCAATAATGGTGCTTGCTTCTATGAGGGCCCCCATGGTTATGAGGGATTTGAATATGATCTGGTGCAGGCCTTTGCGGACCATCTCGGATTGAAACTGGAGTTGGTGATTATTGATAATGAATCGCTGATGGTGACCAAACTTTTAGATGGCAATGCCGACCTGATCGCCGCCAACTTTATTTTTACGGATGATCTCAGGCAACATTTGGCCTTCGGGCCGGTCTATCAGAAAATGAATATGCTGGTGGTAGGCGCCCCCGGGGGTCCCGCCCCCCGTAAAGCGGCAGATCTCATCGGTCAACCGATCTGGGTGGTTGCCGGTGCCTACCACGAGAAGTGCTTAAACATGCTCAAAAATGAGTATCCCGAACTTTCCTGGCTGGCCATATCAGACTATGAGGTGGAGGAGCTCCTGGAAATGGTCTGGAAGGGCATCATTCCACTGACCATTGCCGACTCCCATACGCTTGCGATAAATCGAAAATATTATCCGGAGCTGACCAGTCACTTTTCGATCGATAAGGGCCAGAATCTGGCCTGGGTTATGGATCCCAAAAACTTGCATCTGCGAGAGGCCGTCGACCAATGGTTTATCGAGCCCTCTACGGTTTTGCTGTTGCAGCGGCTTAATCAGCATTACTATGGTCATCTGGAAAATTTCGACTACTTGGATGTGAAAATTTTCCGTCAACGACTGCGGCAGCGACTTCCGCGATATCGTGAATATTTCGAAACAGCTGCAGTAGAAAACGGACTGGACTGGAAACTGATTGCTGCTCAGGCCTACCAGGAATCCCATTGGGACCCCCGCGCCAAAAGTTTTACAGGCGTCAGGGGACTCATGATGCTGACCCGAGAAACGGCCCGGGACATGGGAGTGAAAAACCGCCTTGATCCCGCAGAGTCAATTATCGGGGGAACGCGTTATCTGGCGACTTTACACAGCAGGCTCGACGACCGGGTTCCTGAGCCCGATCGTATTTTTATGGCGCTGGCTGCTTACAATGTCGGTTGGGGGCATTTAGAAGATGCCAGAAAACTTGCCGCTCAATTTGGTAAAGATCCGAATGCCTGGTCCGACGTTCGATCGACGCTGCCGTTACTGCGTCTAAAAAAATATTATAAAAAACTGCCGCATGGTTACGCCCGCGGTGCCGAGCCGGTGCAATATGTGGATCGTATTCGGACCTATCACGAGGTCCTCGATCGTTCGGAGCGAAATTTTAGAAATCGCTAGAAATAGTCTCAAAACCTCTTTTTGAGCCATATCGCCCGCCAATCGAACATGCCCAAACCGCCTGTTCGATATCCTCATTGGCATGATGCATCTCCGGGTTTGGGTTTCACTGAAATACAGGAGCCGGCCCAATTTTTTTCTTGACAAAAAGCACCACCCTGTAGTACCGATTGAAACAAGCCACATTGTGGTATAGCCGTTTTTATCCGGAGATCGATCACAGTTGGCCTCTCCTGAAGAAGGCGGCCCACGATGTTTTGAGGCTGTGACACGTCTTTGGGTATTTCGCAAGGATCGGTATTTTTTCAACCCTAGGAAGGGGTCCATCAAAAAATGAGAGTAGCCGTATTGATAAACAGTAAAGAACAGCAATACGAGGGATTGCGCTCCAGCCTCGGAATGCTGCTTTACAATGCCCATGTGGAGATGTACGTCCTCAAGCACGAGATTGCCAATATGGATGAAGCCTATGAGGATAACATGGGCTTTTTGGATGAAATGGAGGGCGAGCGTTTTTCAGACAACCCGGTGAACATAGAAAAATATGGTTTCAAACCGGTAACCATTGATGAAATGGCGGCCAGGCTCAGAAAGGCTGACCTCATCATTCCATTTTAGAGGATGGGTAAGATGAAAATATTGTATATTCTTCGATCAGAACCCGACGAAAACGTCGAACAACTTATGAGGGTCATCACCAACGGCGACAAGTCAAAAGTGCAGGCGCTTTATAGCGATGATGTCAATTGGGCCGGCCTGGTGGACGATATTTTTTCCCACGACAAGGTAATTTGTTGGTGGTGAGCAAATTGAATAATAACCTTTTTCCTGGTTTTCTACCACCCGGTAAACCGGCTGAGGAGTGGATTCAATGGCGGAAGAATTAGGTATACTGGTAAGCTCGGATAAGCATCTTGAATACGTGGTCAAATTGACCGGTGCTGCCCATGATAAGGGCAAAGCGGTGCGCATATTTTTCACCGGCAAAGGGGTTTTACTCACCCAAAAGCCGGGATTTGAAAAACTGGTGGGCAAGGCTGACATCAAGTTGTGTGATGTCAGTTTCCGCAATTTTGGACTTCAGGCAGACATACCCGGCCTGGATTTTAAGGATTATGCCACTCAAGCCAAGAATGCGGACATGATCCAAAAATGTGAGCGGTATGTGGTCCTATAAGGCAGCATCGGATTCCTTTTTAAAGTTGACCGTGGGCAGCAGGTGACACCCCAAAGAGAACCCGGGCCGCTGCAG
>JASFTQ010000139.1:0-11333 GCA_050053515.1 Desulfobacterales bacterium
CAATACGCGGGTCTACTATAATTTGCAGGAAATCGGCAGGCCCAATTTTGACGGCGTGCTGGAAGATTTCTGCAAAAAGCATGCACTGGGCAGCTAGTTTTCAAAAAGGTAAACATTTTTTGGGAAACCAACAAATGAAGGTTTCGTAAAAAGTGAAGCTCCCCGCCCTGAAGGACGGGGGCTTCAATCTTTTTCCAAAAATACGCAATGCCGCTCACAAAAGAAACTTTTTACGAGATCATCAACACTAGAGAAAGGAGATGCATACAATGGCAAAGATTGTAAATTCGTGGAATGAATGGGACCCCCTGAAGCGTGTGATTATCGGAAGACCGGAAGGCACCAATGTTCCGGCCCCGGAACCGGCGTGGTGGTATGACCTGCCCCTTGGCGGCTATCCCCTGGGTTCGTTTGGCCCGTTTCCGCAGGAGATGGTGGATGCGGCCAACGAACAGATGGATTATTTCGTCAAACAGCTCGAGGATCGCGGTGTCACCGTCGATCGCATAGACATCCAGCCCTTTATGTTCAACAAGCCGCTACCTTCGCCGTTGGGCTGGGTGCAATTAAACGCCCACGGCGTCAACAACGTCCGCGATGTTACAATGATTCACGGCAATTATATCGTCGAGGCCACGACCGTCCGTCGCTCTCGCATCTATGAGCGCTTCAACCTCCGGCCGCTCTTCGAGCAATACTTCAAAGAGGATCCTGAGGTGGTTCATTTTGCAGCCCCTATGCCGATGCTGACCGACGAGTCCTATGTCAAAAACTATTACTACGATTTCGAGAACACCTGGACCGATGAGGACAAACGGCAGAAGTTGTACAATTGGGAATTCCAGCTGACCGAAAAGGAACCCCTGTGGGATGCCGCCGATGCCATGCGCTTCGGCAAGGATATCTTCCATCAGGGCTCGTGTGTGACCAACAAGGCCGGCATGGACTGGCTCAAGCGTATGTTCGCCGCCCTCGGTATGCGGCTTCACCATGTGCTCTTCGACACCCCCAAGGAGAAAGACCATCCGGACAATTACCATCCATGGCACATCGACGTCAATCTGGTGCCGCTGAAGCCGGGCCTGTGCATGTACAATCCGGATTGGAGCCCCCGCACGGAACAAATGGGGGAACTGTTCAAGAAAAACGACTGGGAGCTGATTCCGGCGGCCAGACCGACCCGCGTGCATAAAAATAAGGTCTATCTGACCGGTTTATACGAGGGCAAGTCTTGGATTTCGATGAACACTTTCTCGATCGATCCCAAAACCGTCTGTGTGGAGGCCGGTGAAACGGCCTATTGCGAACAATTGGACAAGCTTGGATTCGAAGTGGTCCCGATTCCCTATGAAAAGGTGATCCCGTTCGGCGGCGCCCTGCATTGCACCACGCTGGACGTCTATCGTGAGGGCGGCTGCGAGGATTACTTCCCGAATCAGGTTGATGGGTATTAATACAGCTGTATTCTTATCAAACTAACGCGACCTGTGCTGTCGAATTCTGGTGAAAGGAGGTTTCCATCATGTCATTCATGGGTGTCGGTCTTATCGTATATATCACTGTATTCTTTGTCCTTGGTGTAGCCATGTATTACATGGTTCAGAAAAGCGGCAAACGCTATATTATCGCCGGCAAGAGCCTGCCGTTTTTTCTGGTGGGAACTATGCTTCTGGCACAATCGTTGGATGCCAACGCCACCATGGGCAATGCCGCCGGCGTCTACGGCGGCGGCTGGTGGGCCGGATTCCAGTTCGCATTTGGCCTGGCTTTGTGCCTTCTTGTCGTCGGGCTTTTTTATGCCAAACCGTTGAACCGGATGAACATGCTCACCCTGCCCGATTTCTACTTTAGGAGATTTAACTGGTTTACCGAAATCATCGTGGGACTTCTGATGTGTTTCAGCTTTGCCATACTGGTTGCGGGCAACTTTGCCGGTGCGGCCTGGATAATCTCAATTATTTTCAAGATAAACTATGTTCCGGCGCTGATCATCATTGCAATCTTCATCATGATATACACGGTTTCCGGAGGGCTCTACTCCTGCGCTGCCACCGACATCGCCCAGATCTATCCGGCCATGCTCGGGTTTCTCGGTGGTTTTTTCTATTTGCTTGCAACGTATGGCTGGGGTCACTTTTCAGGGGCCATACCGGATAATTTCGTGGACCTGAGCGGTTTATACTCGATTCAAAACGGTGCCCTTTTAAATTGGGCGGGCATCCTGGCGCTGGCTATCGGTGATGTCGTGGCGCTGGATTTCATGGAGAGGGTCTTTGCGGCCCGGACCCCTGAAATTGCCCAAAAAAGCTGTTTCTACGGCGCGGTGGGCACATTGATAACCGGGGTCGTCTGCTCTTACATGGGGCTGATGGGCTTGACCTTTTTCCCGGAAATCTCCGATCCGAGAATGATTCTGCCGACCATTGCCCTGGATTTGGTGCCGGGGATATTCGGGTTGCTCATGCTGGGCGGCATTATCGCGGCCGGCGCATCTACGGCAGACGGCGGGATTTTGGGCGTGTCTGCAGTTATGGGCAGGAATTTACTTCAACGAAACATCTTACGGCCTTTGGAACAGCGGAAAAAAGCCCTGGGAACAACCGAGGGTCGCGAAATATCCGATGAAGAGGCCAAGATAATTTCCGACCGCAAGCTGCTTATTATTGCCAGGATCATGGCCATACCGGTCGTTGCTCTCGCAATTTGGATCGCCATTATCAAACCCGAGCCGGGCATTTTACTGGTTCTGGCCTTTGACGTGGTATTCGCCGGGTGTCTGGTTCCCCTGACCTTGGGGATATACTGGAAGAAGGCCAATACCCCGGGGGCCCTGGCCGCCATTTTTGTCGGTTCCATACTTCGACTGGTCCTGTTCTATCAGATTCCCGAGCATCTGGCCGGTTTGGACACCTTGATACCGCCGGCGGTCTCCCTGATGGTCATGGTGCCGGTAAGTCTGTTGACCCAAAAGCAATATCCGCCCAAGCACCATGTGATCGGTGAGATCCCGGATGATGCCGCCGTAATCAGCGGCGAGGCCTAAGAACCCGGTTAAATAGTAGACTTCGTCTATCGTGACATACCGGCGGCGGTGTTACCTCAGGGGTCGGGGTAATTTTGGCACGACAAGCTGATCGCCTCAAATACCACGGCCCCTCAATGACTTACTTTGATGATTCAGCCGCCAATGACGGCTGAATCGTGGCGGTTATATCCGTCCCTTTCACCAGAATCCCCCGTCGCTGCACATGTGTGCAGGGACGGGGGCTTTACCGCGACTATGTTAAATCCGTCCTGTTGTCCGGCGTGTTTCACAAAATAAAAGATCACAACACCTTGACGCGGTTTCGCTATTGACACGTCAAAGGGGATTCCATATACTTCGCCCACCAAAAAGGCGGCAACCTTCACTTATTGTTGCAATAGAATTTTCAGCAAATATCTCAATACATCTGCGTCAATTGTGCTTTTACAAAGTTTTTCCATTTTGTTTAGGCCCAATTGGGGTAAAACCGTCACACATTTGGAGTCTGTAACGATGAATATAAAGAGATTGGGAATCTTACTGGGTATTTTGGTTTTGATCCTGCTGTGGGTCGTTATATCCATATACCCCGACTGGCTCTGGTTCCGAAATTTGAACTTCGCACCCGTGTTCTGGACCATGGTGCTGGGAAAATTCGGGCTGGCCGGCGTGATATGGTTGGCCATGATTGTCATTCTGGCCGCCAACCTCTATGCGGCCCAGCGCCTGAGCCCTGCAGACCCGCAGAGAACAACCGATATCGGCGGAATGCCTGTTTCATCCGGAACCCTGAATATCTTCATCCTGGCCGGTATTTTGATCGTCAGCCTTGTCATTGCTTCACGGGGCTCTGCCGAGTGGGATATGGTGCTCAGTTATCTTAATCGGCAACCCTTCGGCGGCACCGATCCGATTTTTAACCGCAACATCGGCTTTTACGTATTCTCTCTTCCTTTTTATGCCTTTGTGCGGGAACAGCTGCTCATTCTGTTTCTTTTTGCCGGTTTGGTGACCGTCATATGGTATATCAAAGACGGCGGCGTTCAGTTTATCGGTGAATTTCTTTTGGCCGAGGAAAAACCGCTATCCCTGCCTAAAATCAGTGTTTCAAAAAAAGTCGGTCAGCACCTGCTCTTGCTTGGCGGCATTATCGTTCTGCTTATCGCGTGGGGTTATTATCTAAGGGTCTTCGGCCTTCTCTATTCCGCCCAGGGACCCGCCTTTGGTGCCAGCTACACCGATATCCACGTCAAGATACCGGTCTACCGGATTTTGATGGTGATATCCTTCCTGTGGGGAGTGTTCCTTTTTTACAGCGCCTTCAGAACCCGGTTGAAACCGCTCTTATTCGGCGGGGCCATATGGCTTGGCGCCATTTTGATTTTGGCCGGCGGTGTGCCGATCCTGGTGCAAAAGGTTGTGGTCAAACCCAACGAACTGGCCAAGGAATCGCCCTACATTGCCCATAATATCGATTTTACCCGCAGGGCCTATAACCTGAACAATATTCAAGAGGTCAATTTTAAAGTTGATGACCGGCTGAGCACTGAAGATATCAAAGATCATGACGTCACCATTCAGAACATCCGGGTTTGGGATGAACGTCCCCTGCTCCAGACCTACCGGCAGATTCAAGCCATACGGCTGTATTACGATTTTAACAATGTGGATGTGGACCGCTATCTGATCGACAACCGCTATCGACAGGTTATGCTGGCCGCGCGCGAACTGTTGGTAGATCAACTGCCGTCCCAGGCCAAAACCTGGGTCAACCGGCACCTGATATACACCCACGGCTATGGATTGGCCATGAGCCCCGTAAATGAGGTCACCAGCGAAGGTCTCCCGCAACTCATGATAAAAGACCTGCCTCCAACCATTGACATAGACCTCTCTATCGATCGGCCGGAGATTTATTACGGGGAAAAAACGGATGAATATGTCCTGGTCAAGACCACCACCCAGGAATTTGATTACCCCAAGGGAGACAAGAACGTTTATACCAATTACCAGGGGCAAGGCGGTGTTCACATCTCGTCATTTATCAGGAGACTGCTTTTTGCCATTGAATTTCAGGATCCGCAGATACTGTTCACAACCTATTTGAGCCCTGAAAGCAGGATCATGTTCAAGCGCCGCATCGACATGCGGGTAAATGCCATCGCTCCCTTTCTGGCCTATGATACGGACCCCTACATGGTGGTCTCCGGCAGAAAACTCTTTTGGATCCAGGATGCTTATACGATCTCCAACATGTACCCCTATTCCAAACGCACCAAGAGCCGTTTTGGCAACAGGAGGCTCAACTATATCCGGAATTCGGTGAAGGTGGTCATCGATGCCTATAACGGAAATGTCACCTACTACATGATCGACGAGAAAGATCCCATTCTCAAGACTTTCTCAAAAGTATTTCCGGATCTCTTCACACCCTTTGATGAGATGCCCGCCGATTTAAAAAAGCACATCCGCTATCCCATCGACCTCTTTGAAATGCAGGTGCAGACATACACCACCTATCATATGCAGGACGTGCAGGTATTCTACAACCAGGAGGATCTCTGGGAGCCTCCGGATGAAATGTACGGTGATAATCGGCAGAAGATGAAACCTTACTACATCATCATAAAAATGCCGGAGGGGGAGAAGGAAGAGTTCGTCCTGATGTTGCCCTTTACCCCCTCCAAAAAGGACAACATGATCGGCTGGCTGGCGGCCCGGAGCGATTTACCGCACTACGGCAACCTCCTGGCTTATAAACTGCCCAAGGAGAAGCTGGTATACGGTCCCATGCAGATTGAAGCCAGGGTCGATCAGCAGACGGAAATTTCCCGGGAGTTGAGTCTCTGGGATCAGCGAGGATCAAGGGTCATTCGCGGCAACCTTCTGGCCATTCCGGTAGGAGACGCATTTATCTATGTGGAGCCGATTTATCTGGAGGCCAAACAGGAGGCCAAACAAGACGTTCAAGCCGTGCCGCCGCAATCGGGTGGCAAGCCCCGAAAACGGCAGGCAACCCAGCCCGCAAGGCGGGCGACGGCAAGAACGGCTGCCCTGCCCGAACTGAAAAGGGTGATTGTCGCCCTCGGCAACCGCGTTGCAATGGAGAAAACACTCGACACGGCCTTGCGGCGGGTTTTGTTGACCGAGGTGGCCCGCACACAGAAGATGCCTTCCGCAGCACCCGAAACAGAGGACATTTCCGAGCTGGGCGTGCTGGCCCTGCAATATTACAATAAGGCCAAGGAATACCTGCGACAAGGTGATTGGGCGGGATACGGAAGCCAGTTGGAAAAATTGGAAAACATCCTCAAGCAGTTGTCAAAAAAGGGTGGGGACGGGGAGTAAACCTTCTTTTCGCCCGGCTGGAGATTCTCTAATCATAGCTCCAGAACCATTCCAACTTCGTCACATTTGAAATATTTAGGACAGCGGCTGCACTCCCCCCAGACCTTGGGGGGGAGTGCGGCCCTTTTTTTCTTTTTGAATCCCAACTTACTGAAAAAATCCTCGGACAGGGTAAAGGTGAACAGCTGTTTTATTCCTAACTGCACGGCCTCTTTTTCAAGGTACTGCACAATTTTCTTTCCCAGCCCCAAATGCTGATAATCCTGATGGATAGCAAGCGCCCTGATTTCGGCGATATCTTCCCATAGCACGTGCAAGCTTCCACAGGCCACAATGAGGTGCAATTCTTCCCTGTTCTCCATGAGGCTGTACACCGGAACGTTTCGATCACTGGCTATCACGAAGTCCCTGATATTTTCATACAGGTACTGGGGGCCTCTGGGGAGCATTAAATTCGATGCGGCAAAACTGTTCACCAATTCGATAATTTCTTCAACATCCCGAATTTGCGCTTTCTGGATGACGATCTGGTGCTCGCGTGTTATTCCTCTGATTTTATGACGCCCCTTTTTAATCAGCTTCTTTTTATCACGTTTTGGCGCGGGTGGCGGTTCGATGTATTCCATAACAATTCACCTGCTTGTTTTTTAAGCACCGATCTGAACATCGGGTTTGCCCGGGCTTTCATCTTGCAGTTATAGCGATTCTCAAACCGGCGAAAAAGGGGGTTTTGAAACTGCCTATAAAAAATTAATCCTTAAGAGGGCTTTAAAAAGGGCTTTAAAAATTGGGTTGTATCCATGAGAATCATATGGCCACGATGGCATTGGCTTGTTTAACGAAAACTATGGCTCCTAACCGTTCTTGTGTCAAGGTTTAAAATCGGGGTGCAGTCGGACGATCAGCGGCGACTTTAAACCAGGTTTGACCGGCTGAAATGAGAGAAAAACTCAAAAGGCAATAACGGGCTGGGACTTGATGGTGAACCGCTTAAAGTGTTACAATCAAAAAGCGGCCAAACCGCAGAATGGTCTGACCGCCAAAATAAAAAATCAGATGAGTCATAAAAATGAGTTGGCGTGCAGAGACGCAGCTTCAATAAATCAGACTTGATTTAGCCCGCCTTCGCCTTTAATTATATTTTGAAGCGAAGGCTGGTCGGGGCGAGAGGATTTGAACCTCCGACCCCTTGAACCCCATTCAAGTGCGCTTCCAGACTGCGCCACGCCCCGACAGCCAGGTTATTATTTAATTCTTTTAAATTATGGTGTCAAGATGTGTTTTTGTCATGGCTAAACACAGAAAAAAAATCATCACACCCCCAAGACTTCGACCGGGGGATACCATCGGAATTGCAGCACCGGCGAGTCCCTTTGATAGGCAAGATTATGAGCAGGGGATTGCGACACTTCAGTCACTGGGGTATCTGACCCGTGTGAGCCGGGATATATTTTTGCAAAACGGTTATCTGGCCGGGTCCGATTTACAGCGGGCAAAACTGATAAACAGGTTTTTCGCCGACCGCAGCATTAAAGCCATCCTCTGCGCCAGGGGCGGATACGGTTCAATGCGGATTCTACCGTTGTTGGATTTTGCGCTTATTCGGAAAAACCCCAAAATTTTTGTCGGGTTCAGCGACATCACCGCTCTTCTGGCTGCTCTATATGAAAAAAGCCGCCTGGTAACCTACCACGGCCCATTGCTCACAACACTGGGTGAGTCAGATCAAAATTCAAAAGACGCATTGATTTTGGCATTGTCTTCACATGAAAAAATAGACATCAGGCTGCCGAAAGGGATCACCGTTGTATCCGGCTCCGTCGCCGGACCTGTATTGGCCGGTAACCTCACGACCTTGTGCCACCTTGTGGGCACACCTTACGAACCCTCTCTCGAGGGGCATATCTTGCTGCTTGAAGATAAAGGAGAAGCCACATACCGGCTGGACCGGATGCTGGTTCAGATGAAATTTGCCGGCTGTTTTGAAGGCCTGGCGGGGATGGTCCTTGGTTCTTTTGAACGATGCGGTCAACAAAAAGAATTGTTGAGCGTCGTACGCGATATTTTCGCGCCATTCCCGTTTCCGATTTTGGCCGGATTAGACATGGGTCACAGTCGTTCCAATCTTACGATTCCCATCGGACGGGAGGCCACCCTTGATGCCGATCAACACTCCCTGGTTTTTCATGGACCGGCGACGGCAGGGGCTGTGTCATAATTCGTCCCGGATTTAATCGCGGGAAGCTAACTCAGGGAACCGGGATACAAAACAATAAAAGCGGTATCATCATGAAAAGTCCGGATCTGCTCATGCAGCAGGCAGTGTCTGAAAATGTCTTTCCCGGCGGCGTGCTTCTGGTAGCAAAGAACAGCGATATCGTTTTTATAAAGGCCTATGGACATGCCAACCTGTTTACCGGAAAAGAAATGACGCCTGAGACTGTCTTCGATCTGGCCTCGCTCACCAAACCACTGGCAACCACCCTGGCGGTCATGGTGCTGGTCCAAGACAAACGGCTCGGCTTAGAGCAAAAACTGGGATCGATTATACCTTCCTTTGCAAATACAGAAAAAGAAGAGATTAAAATTAAACATCTGCTCGCCCATGTTTCCGGTTTGCCGGATTACAGGCCTTATTATCTTCAACTGCAAGAACTTCCAGAGCAGGACAGAAAACCGGCTTTAAATCAATTTCTGGTTGCCGAGCCCCTTTTGCATCCGATCGGTGTTCATGGGCTTTACAGTGACCTGGGCTTTATGGTGTTACAATGGGTGGTGGAAAGTGTTTGCGGCCAGAGGCTTGATCGCTTCACCCAGGAACGAGTCTATGCCCCTTTAGGGATTAAAAAACTATTTTATGTCGATCTTGCCGCCGGCCCTCCTGCGTTTGATTTCGCCGCCACGGAACAATGTCCCTGGCGTAGACTTGTTTTAAGCGGACAGGTGCATGATGAGAACGCCTTTGCGGTCGGGGGCATAGCGGGCCATGCCGGTCTTTTCGGCACCGCTGAAGAAGTTTACAGGCTATTGTCGATTCTTCTTTCGGTCTTCCACGGACGACAGGCGGTTGCCAATTTACAAAAGAATGTGCTTCGGTTGTTTTTGGAACGACACGATTTTGCCGCAAGGGCCTTTGGTTTCGATTCGCCGGATCCGCATGCTGCCAGCTGTGGAAAATATTTCAGTGCGTCCAGCGTAGGGCATCTGGGTTTTACCGGCACATCGTTCTGGATGGATCTGGAAAGAACGGTTATCGTGGTTTTATTAACCAACCGTGTACATCCGAAACGGGATAACGATAAAATAAAAACGTTTCGGCCGGAACTGCACAATGCGGTTATGCAAAACCTGGCTTAAAAGTAAATGTTGAATTCGTGCATTTTCCTTGATATAACAATAAAGTTTAAAAAGGAGCGAGTGTCGAATTTACTCTTGGAAAACGTTGGCAAATAACATGGCACTAACATCATTTTGGAGAACGAAAGCGAAATGAATCTATTTCTAGATGGCATCCTCGGGTTTTTTTCAAGTGATTTGGCGATCGATCTCGGCACCGCCAATACACTGGTGTATGTCAAGGGCAAAGGGATTGTATTGAGCGAACCTTCGGTTGTAGCGGTGAGCATGGATGGTCGTTCCAAAACCCGTGTCTTGGCCGTTGGCACAGAGGCCAAGAATATGTTAGGCCGCACCCCCGGAAGCATTGTTGCTATCCGGCCCATGCGCGATGGGGTCATCGCCGATTTTGAAGTCACCGAAGCAATGCTGAGACATTTTATCCACAAGGTTCATAATCGCAGAACTTTTGTAAGACCCAGAATTATCATCGCGGTTCCGTCGGGCATAACGCAGGTTGAAAAGCGAGCTGTAAAGGAATCAGCGGAATCCGCCGGTGCCAGAGAGGTTTTTCTTATTGAAGAACCTATGGCTGCGGCCATAGGGGCCAACCTTCCGATTACGGAACCCACCTGTAATATGGTAGTGGACATCGGTGGCGGGACTACCGAAGTCGCGGTTATTTCGCTGGCCGGGATTGTCTACAGCCGGTCGGTACGGGTGGCCGGTGATAAAATGGATTCCGCCATCATTCAATACATCAAACGGAAATATAACCTGTTGATCGGAGAAAGAACCGCAGAGATAATCAAAACAACGATCGGCAATGCCTATCCCGATCCCCAGGAGCTTGAAACCATAGAAGTAAAAGGCCGAGACCTTGCTTCGGGGATTCCAAAAATTTTGTCGATAGACTCCGAGGAAATAAGGGTCGCCATTTCCGAGCAGATAGATGCCATCATAGAAACCGTGAAGATCGCATTGGAACAAACTCCTCCGGAATTGTCAGCCGATATTGTCGACCGAGGAATTATACTGACCGGCGGCGGCGCCTTGCTAAAAAACATCGACAAGCTTCTCAGGGAAGAAACCAGCCTACCGATAACGGTAACCGAAGATCCTCTGTCAACAGTGGCGCTTGGCTCAGGTAAAACCCTCGATAGCATAGAAATTCTCAAACAAGTCATGATTTCCTAGCGTCATGTTCTCAAAGAAGATGGTAATGATTGTCGGCCTGATAGTACTGGTTACCGCCAGCGTAATAATCTTATCACTGTCAAGTGGCCGCTATCCGTCCTACAGACCCGGACGAATTGCGCTTTATATTGTGGGCCCTTTTCAAGAGATTTTTTCGGATTCGCTTCAGTTCGCTAAAGATGTCTGGAACAATTATTTTTCACTGGTATCCCTGGCTCAAGAGAACACCCGGCTAAAAAAATCTTTACGCCAGGCGATTGCCAGAAATCACCAATGGCGCGAAATCGAGCTGTCGAATATTCGTCTACGAAATTTGTTGAATTTCCAAAATACGATTACCCAAGAAGCGATGGCCGCTGAAGTCATTGCAAAAGATCCATCCCCCTGGTTCAAGGCCGTTATCATCAATAAAGGCAAAGCGGACGGC
>JASFTQ010000140.1:0-11236 GCA_050053515.1 Desulfobacterales bacterium
GAGTTTGGATGAAGATGGGATAATTTTGCTCGGCTAAGAAACGGTCGATGCTGTGGTGCAAGTGATGGGTGTTGATAATGATGGAATTACACCCCGCCTGCTGCAGCGCGGCGATAATGCGATCCAGCAGCGGGCGTCCGGCGATGGGAAAAAGGGCTTTGGGGAAAGTTGTCGTGAACGGTTGAAGTCGGGTGCCGTATCCTGCGGCAAGAATCAAGGCCTTCATATATTTGCTGTTTGGAAGATGGTTTCAATCTATGAAGGAGATTAGTTTTGAAGCCGATTTAAATATCTGTTGATGGCTTCATCGTAAATTGCGAATTTCTCGGTATCCTCCGCCCCCTTGATTCCCCGGCTGATAAAAAAATCGACGGCATTCTGGTAGGTGACCTTGGAGAGCGCTTCTTTTCGTTCAATTTCATTTCTTTTATGCATGCGGTTGCCCCGTATCTCGATTTTTTTGAGGCGCTCTTTGGGTTCCAGCGAGTTCTGATGGTGGTGCATAAAGAAACTCAACACCACCCAATATGATTCAAAATAGGTTTTGAGAAACCTGGAATATAATGTCAACTTGCGAAACCCGGCCGAGGTGACATTATAGGTATCCGGCAGGGTCTGGTGAGGGATGATGATGGCATCATCGATGAAAGATTTGAGGCTTTTTCTCACGTAATATTCAGGGGTTAGTTCGCTGTCGTACGCAAATTCATTTTTAAAGAGTTCCTGGAGAAAGGCATAACCCCGGTGCAGATCGGTGCCTGAAAATTGGAATGCATCTTTATTTAGTATTTCAAGAGCAGTGAATGCCGCCGGAATAAAAAAGGAAACGCAGTTGTTTTTATAATATTCCAGCGTCGGTCTGCGGTTCTCGATTATCTTATACTTGGTTTCAGGCACCGGGTTTTCTTTCGCCTGGGGAACCGGTTCGATAAATTTTCTTTGCATGCAGGTCTCAAAGGCATTCCGAATGGCATAATCCTGATCAATAATCAGGGTGTCAGACAAAGCGGCCCCTTGCGCGTTTAAGTATTTCAGGTATGTGCAGACCTGGGATTTTAAATGCTCGTAGGAGAATCTTTTTTTGGTAAAGTTCAAAAGTGCGCTTGCAACCAAACCGTGCGGGGTTATCACTGTTTGTTTGTTGATGGAATTTATTATCCGGTGGCCCAGGTTGCGGCAAAAGGCATTTTTCTCTTTGGATTTCATCTCTGCCAGCCGGCAGCCCTGTTGTTGCAGTATATCATTGAGGGACAAGGCTTCATGGAACTGAACATATATTTTGCCGTATCTTTTCTTCAGAAATCTTCTGGCGTTTAAAACCTGCCAGAAGTTTTCGGGTTTCTTTTGCCCCCCCTCCAGCTCATGAACATAGCTGCTTTCTTCAAGGACCCAGTCATAACCGATATAAATGGGAACAAATATCATGTCTTGGCAAACACCTGCTTTATAGGCATCCAGCAGAATTGAGAGCAATCCCAGTTTGGGGAGGATCAGCTTGCCGGTTCGACTGCGGCCGCCTTCGATAAAGAATTCAATATTGAATCCCTCCTCTAAAAGCTTGTAAATATACTCGGTAAAAACCTTTGAATATAACACCGCCCCCCTGAAACTGCGTCGGATGAAAAAAGCACCGCCTTTTCGGAAAAGGGGGCCCAGGGGCCAGAATGCAAGATTTTTTCCGGCGGCAATATGGGGGCAGGGCATATTGTGGTGATACAAGAGATACGACAGAAGCAGGTAGTCAATGTGGCTCTTGTGGCTGGGAACCAGGATCAGCGGGCCCTTTTGCGACATGGCTTTGATCCGGTTCACTTCCTCATGGTTGACTGTGACGCCGTCAAACATGGTTTTCAGGATCCACCCCACGAATAACGAAGCCACTTTTATCAAGCCGCTGCTGTAATTGGCGGCGATTTCATCAATGTAGGCATCGGCTTTTTTGCGAACTTCAGGCATGGGGATCTCTCTCGATTTGGAATAATTCTCCATGAATTCGAAAAAACGTTGATTGGTCAGGATGCTTTCCTTGAGCTCCTCTCTGGATTTTAGGACCGGTCCGGTTATGCTTTGGCGGTGGCGATTGAGCTGCCTTAACAGGTGACGCCGGATGGTAGTTGTCTGTTGCGCCGCACTTTGTTTGCTAATGTCCTGCTGCTCTAAAAATTGTTTCAGATTCAGCGGTTCCGACACTTCCACGAAGACTTTGCCCGGTTTCTTTATTAACGTGATCAACCGGCGCAGTATTCCCGGCCGATCTTCAACACCGAATAATATATCGATCAACGTCGGGTTGGACCGGATCGGGTCTTTGCTGAAAAACATCAGGTGCGGAACGATGAAAATAGGCCGGTCGATTGTTTTCTGGATTTCGATCAGATAACGGATCGGATCCATCTTGGACTTGACGAAGCGGCGATAAAAACCGCCTTTTTCCACCAGCGATAGAAATGCCGGACAACCGCTCAGCAGTTGCTTTTTGATATACCCGCTTGAGTAGGGATCTGGCAAGGAGAAGCTTTGAAAGAAGAAGTCCACGTTGGCCAGGATAATTTTAAACATGCGGGAGACTCGCTGCCAGATAAAAACTCTGTAGTCAAAACCGATCTGAGGGTGAGGCAGACGTTTCTGTTTGTAGCGGGTGTGAAAAAAAATGTACTCGAACTTGCTTTTGTGTTTATTCAGATACACCAAAATGGCATCCGGGGGGATATTTTTTACGACATTGAATTGATCATTTTCAAATTTTATACCAGAGTAAAATAGCTTCAGCAGGGCAGTTGAAAACCAAGCTGATTTTCCGGATAGAAAACAGCTGTAGTGATTGTGAGTTCCATTGAGCGCTTTGTTGATCAACTCTCGAAATTTCATGATAAATTTTGTTGCGCTTGACTTTTTTGATTTAAACATTAGGATTTTAAGCTGTTTTTTTCGAAGTTATGATTTCTTGGGGAGTCTGCAAATTGGTTACCCGCAAGGGCAGTGAGATAATAACCGGTGTTGGATAATTTTTTAATGTGTTAGGATTTACAATGATGTGACTTGTTAAATTAACAAAACAAGACATAATATGCAATACATTATTTCATTTTTCGGTCGTTTCGTTCAAATTAATTTGTTCCCCATGTTAAGTCGTTTTATTTTGAGGTCAATGATTTTGCCGGCGGTGTTTTTATAAATTATTGATAATAATATAAATAGTATTAATTTTTTTTAAAGCACCGCTTACGGGGAACCATCCGATTGCAGGGCAAAACCGCAATGACTGTAATTTTTATTTGACGCAACCGCCTGTTGGTATTAGATTAGCCGTCAAGAAAGCGACCAATATAACGGATGTCAAAGTAATGTTGCGAAATACAGCGGGATCAGGAGGTGCAGACAGGGGATAAATTTTTGTCGTCAAGATGCAGATTTACCGCACCCTCGGCTATCAAACGGCAACTTCCTATCGATTGCCTCCCCTGCCAGTTAACGTATGGTGGTTAGCACAAAGACTCACGGTCGTTTGCTCATCCAGGCCGCAGCAACCCTTTGTCGCTAAGCATCACCGGGGTAATCAGCTTGTCGACAAAAATTTACCCCCTGCCGGCACCCCGGGCAATCGGTATATTATTTTGACAATCACTATAATCACCACCGGCTGAACGGAAGTAATAATAAATTTGTAAACCGAGAACAGGCTGTATTTTTTGGCCCTGGCGGGATAAAGATTCGGATACATCTAATTACAGGAGGAGGGATGATATGAAAACACTATTAATTGGGGCGGTGGCAGCAGCACTCGGCCTCATCGGTCTCGTAATTTGGTGGGAGGAATTTTTTGAGGTTCTAGCGGGAATTTTGCCGGTCATGTTTCTGCTGGGCGGCGGCCTCGCCATATACCTTGGTTTCGACGAATTGAAAGATAGCTGGAAAAAAGAAGAAGAAGGAGAAGAAGCATTTGACAGCGATGCACCAGCGGATGAAAACGTTGAAATGTACAAACGGGAGATCGATGATCTCAAAGAAGAAATCCAAACCCTTAAAAAAGATAAAACAGGGGATGAAGAGGCAAAAGAGGAAGGTGAAGAAAAAAAAGAAGAATAGAATGTCGCGCTACTGAAAAAAGAGTCCTGAATGATCAAATTCAGGACTCTTTTTTGCATTGCTTATCTTTTATGGCTGAAGTTGCGAGCACATCCGCCCGTTCGTTTCCCGCAAGACCCTCATGGCCTTTGACCTTGACCAGCTTCAAATCTTTGAATGTCGAAATTAGATGCCTGATTGATCTCACCAGCTTTTGGTTTTTTTTAGCTTTCCATCCGAGAACCAGGACACCGTATGCATAACGGCTGTCGGTGAAGATTCTCACCGGCAAATCCTTTCTTTTTAATTCCAGCAGGCTGATCCGGATCGCTTCAAGTTCTGCGACATTGTTGGTGGTATTGCCAATAAATTTTGAGATTTCTTTTTCGCGCCGGCCGCAACGCAGCAGAATGCCGATCCCTGAAGGTCCTGGATTTCCGGACGATGCGCCGTCCGTAAAAATAGAAACCGTCTTAGGATCCATCGCCTTTTGGAGGCCGGGTGCCTGCAGGCTATTCGGCAAGTCCTGTTGCAAAATTGATGATTCGACAGGGGCAGGGGTTTCGCTTTGCGGCTCATCAAGGGGTCGAACGCTAGTGCGATGTACCCAGTACTCATAGTCTTGGTTTAGCTGGTACTTAATCAGGCATTTACCATTTTTAACGATCGGAACCGCCTGACCATCAACGGCCAGCCAAACTTTATTTCGTTTAAAACGCATCCGTTTCCAGTTTCGCTGATCTTTGTCCAATTTCATGCGTGTTCCCTCTCCGGTCTGCAGGTATCCGCAAATTTTATCGATATGGCACCGTAAAAAACCTTCGACGTTCAATACAAATGAAATTCTTGACTCATTATTCTAAATTCTTCAAGTTCTGCTTGCCAGGACGCCGCTATTTCTTCAGCAGGCTGACCCGCCTCAAGCCGTTGACGGATATGTTTGTTGCCGACAATCAGGTCAATGGGCAGACGCTTATATTCATACTCATAAGGTGGGGATTTCCATTTGAAATGTTTTTTGTGTTGACCAATGACCGCCGACAGCAACCTGAAACCGGTGTCGTATGGTCTGAAAGCATGTCGATGGGTGATATGAATCTGGAACCCCAGGCAGAGCTGATTTTTCCATTTATTTGAGGTGGGTTCAAATGCGACTTCTCGAAGTCTTGCCCCCTTCAGATCCGATCCCCCGAGCTCTGCGAGGATGCCCCGCGGCTCAATAAATGGAGCTCCGAATAGTTCAAAGGGTTGCGTCGTGCCCCGTCCCTCCGAAACATTGGTTCCTTCCCACAACACCTGGCCGGGATAAACCAGGGCGGAAACGGGTGTCGGGAGATTCGGAGAGGGGGGAATCCAGGGCAAGCCAGTGTCCTGAAAATACATGTCCCTGGACCAATATTGCATCGGTATGACTTCAAGATCGCAGCCGATCTCGAACCGACGGTTAAACAGCAATGCCAGTTCGCCAATCGTTAAGCCATGCCGCATGGGTATTGGATATCGTCCCACGAAAGAGGAGCACTCAGATGCCAGGCAGTTTCCCTCCACCACTTCGCCGTTGATCGGATTCGGTCGGTCCAGGACCAGCACTTTTTTTCCGAACTGTTTGGCGGCCTCCATGCAATAGGACATTGTATAAATAAAGGTATAAATCCGCGTTCCGACATCCTGCAGATCGACGATGAGGGCATCGATGGGATCCAACATGTTTCCGGTGGGTTTGCGTGTGCCGCCATAAAGACTGAATACCGGCAGCTGAAGAACCGGATCGATCATATCGACGGATTCGACCATGTTATCTTGCTTATCCGCAAAAAAACCGTGTTGCGGTGAATACAACGCTTGCAATTTTCCGGGGATACGCCGGTTGATCAACTCGCGTGCATGTTCCAGATGCCGGTTAACCGATGCCGGATTGCTCAAGAGGCCGAGGCGACAGCCGGATAGCCATTTGGGTGGTGATTCTAAAAAACCCTCGAGTCCTGTTTGCACTTTAACCATTGTTGATATTATCATAACATTTCAGGGTTTGCAGTCAATTGAAAAGGATAACGCCTGACGCAATGAGACCCGGTACAAGAGGGATCGGGGTATTTTTAAATATGAAACCCTTGACAAAGACCGGAATAAAAAATACAGGTAACGGTTGCGTTTTGGTTTATCCGCCGCCCCATGACGGATTTGAACACTTCACTGGCTTTTGGATTTTTATTTTGGATATCGATCTTGACGGAATCGTTGTGGTTGTCGGAAACTTTGGAAGCGGCAAGACCGAAGTTGCTATTAATCTTGCGGTGCAAAAAAACCGTGAGGGGGTTGAGGTCCGATTAGCCGATCTCGATCTTGTCAACCCATATTTTCGCACACGCGAGGCCAGGCGCGCATTGACAACCCTTGGCATCGACGTCGTATTGCCTCCGGACTCGCTTCTCCAGGCGGACCTCCCGATTTTAAGCCCTGCCATAGCAGGAATGATCCGCCAGCCGAGTCCCTTGACATTGATTGATGTGGGCGGGGATGATATCGGTGCCACCGTGCTGGCGAGTCTCGCCGAAGCATTCATAGGCAAAGCTTACCATATGCTCCAGGTCGTCAATCCCCTGCGACCGTTCACCGACACCGTGGCGGGATGTATGCAAATACGCAGCCGGATTGAAGCCGCCTCCAGGATGACCATCAATGGTTTGGTGGGCAATCCGAATCTGATTGACCAAACAAGACCCGCGGACATCATTAATGGTTACGAGTTTATCCAAAAATTCTCCAAAGAGAGCGGCCTGGTGCTAAAGTTCATGGCCGTAGCGGCGGAGTTGCTGCCCCGAATCGATCTAGACCGCTTTGCTTGTCCGCTTTTACCCATTCAACGCCAACTAGTGCCGCCCTGGAAAAAGGCAAAAAAATTCGATTAAGGAGTTGACATCTATGGCATACAAGCATCATATCGATAACGAAAGGTGCAAAGGTTGCGGATTGTGTGTGACCGTTTGCCCTAAAAATGTTCTGGAGACTTCAGAAAAAGCGAATACCAAAGGGTATTTCCCTGCATTTCAGGCACGGCCGGAAGACTGCATTCATTGTGCATTATGCTGCACGATGTGTCCGGATGTGGCTATAACCATTACAGAAGTTGCTGAGGAAGCGGCCGAGCAATCGTAACCGGAGGTAAATTATGGCCAAGGTCTTGATGAAAGGAAACGAAGCAATCGCAGAGGCAGCCGTTCGGGCCGGCTGCCTGAATTATTTCGCCTATCCGATTACCCCTCAATCCGAGGTTGCCGAGTATCTTTCTCGTCGCCTACCGGAAGTCGGCGGCGTATTCTTACAGGGTGAAAGCGAAGTTGCGGTATCTTATATGATTTTAGGCGCGGCAGCTGCCGGTGAACGGGTTTTTACGACCTCTTCGAGCCCGGGTATCAGCTTAATGAGCGAGGGTATCAGTTACATCATCGGCGATCAATGCCCGGCTGTTTTTATTAATATCATGAGGGGAGGGCCGGGTTTAGGGGGTATACTGCCTTCTCAGGCAGACTATCTGCAGGCAACCAAGGGAATCGGACATGGCGACTGCCGGATGTTGGTCATGGCGCCCGCCGGTGTCCAGGAGGCGGTGGAGATGGTGATGCAGGCATTTCCCCTGGCGGAGAAATATCTAAATCCGGTTATGATTTTAGGAGACGGGCTGATCGGCCAAATGATGGAACCGGTGGAGTTTCCGGGTCACTTAAGAACCGAACCGTCCAATAAAAACGATTGGGCCACCAACGGGATGGATACCCGCAAAAGCACCGAGCGCAACCTGATCCGGTCCCTTTTTCTGGATCCGGTCCAGCTGAACCAGCATAATCTGATCTTGCGGGCCAAATATGAACGCATGAAGAGGGAAGAGGTGCGGTATGAGGCTTACAACACGGATGCCGACTACAAGGTTCTCATCGTCAGCTACGGCACGATGAGCAGGGTGTGTCGAACGGCCATTGATCAGCTCAAAGAGGATGGGTTGGAAGCCGGCATGATCAGACCGCAAATGCTTTACCCATTTCCGGAGAAGGCGGTTGAGAATGCTTCAGCCAAAGAGAGTTGCCGGGCGGTCATTAGTATTGAAATGAGCATGGGGCAGATGGTGGAGGATGTGGAACGCTCGGTCAGAGGAAAGCAACCCGTGAGCTGGTATGGCAAATGCGGCGGTGAAGTCCCGACGCCGGAAGAGGTCATGGAGGAAGTCGAGAAACTCGCGGCACCGTAAAGATTTATCAATGGGAGAGGCGGCGAAACGGGGAAATGGTGACCCCCTTTTCAGCGATTCACCGATTTACCGGATCGCCCAAATGCAGAATCAACAGGGAGCGATTACAATGGGAAAAACATTTCAAAAGCCGGAAGCCCTTTCCGACCAGATAACCCACTACTGTCCGGGTTGCACCCACGGGGTCATCCATCGCCTTGTCGCTGAAGTTATTGACGAGTTGGGAATTCGCGGACGCACGGTCGGTATCGCACCGGTGGGCTGCGCCGTATTGATGTATAATTATTTTACCTTTGATTTTCTGGAAGCCGCCCATGGGCGGGCGCCGGCTCAGGCAACCGGTATGAAGCGGGTGCGGCCTGACTTGATCGTCTTTACCTACCAGGGCGACGGGGATCTGGCCAGCATTGGAATGTCGGAAATAATTCATGCTGCCAACCGAGGCGAGAAATTCACCACCGTATTTGTAAACAATGCCGTTTACGGCATGACCGGCGGTCAGATGGCACCAACAACCATGCCGCTGCAACGCACCACAACCTCTCCATTCGGACGCAGGGTGGAAGAGGTCGGCATGCCCATCAAAGTTTCGGAACTGCTGGCTGCTCTTACAACGCCGGCCTATATCGCCAGAGTGACGGTGCTCAAACCCAAATATATCACCAGAGCCAAAAAAGCCATCAAAAAGGCGTTTCAATATCAAATTGACAACACCTGTTTCAGCTTCGTGGAACTTGTAAGCACCTGCCCGACCAACTGGGGACTTACCCCATTGGAGGCCGTTAAATGGGCTGAAGAAAAAATGCTCGCGTACTACCAACTCGGCGAGCTCAAGACACCCGAGGAGCCCAAAACTGAAAGCCCAAAACCCTAAGTTGAACATGGGAGCAGTGTTACCCACCAATTTTATTGAAAGCTTCAGGCGTTGGTTAATAATCACATGCAGCGGCCTTGTCAAATGGCTTGCCATCCCTGATTTCGAATATCCGGTTTGTCCGGGCTAGGAGGATTGAATGCAAAGCGAAGTCATGTTTGCCGGTTTCGGTGGCCAGGGGATATTACTCAGTGCCAAAATCCTCGCCCATGCAGCCATGGAAGAGGGATTGGAAGTCGCCTGGGTGCCATCTTACGGGCCGGAGATGCGGGGCGGTACCGCCTATTGCACAGTGGTGGTGAGCGATCGGCTCATCGGATCTCCGATTATCAGAAACCCCCTGCATCTGGTAGCGATGAACCGCCCGTCCCTGGAAAAATTTGCGCCGATGGTGAAACCGGGGGGTGTAATACTGATAAACAGTTCACTGATCCCGATCGACTCGGGTCGCAAAGATGTTGATGAGCTTAAGGTGCCGGTCAATGACATTGCTGTTAAACTGGGCAGTGTGCGCTCAGCCAATATTGTGGCCTTGGCCGCTTTTGTGACCCGCAGTCATATTGTTAAAATCGATACGCTGCGAGAGTGTGTAAAAATCGAGTTTTCCAAAAAAGAAAAACTCATACCGTTGAATTTGGAGGCCGTGGCAGAGGGCGCGAAGGCAGCCCAAAAATAGTTTGGCCTTGGGTTGCCATGCTTTCAATCGGCGATTTTAGACGCATGAAATTAACCGTACCCGAACATATCCTTTCGTTAAACCCCTATGAACCCGGAAAACCCCTGGAGGAGGTTGAAAGAGAATACGGCATAAAAGATTCCATAAAACTGGCCTCGAATGAAAACCCTTTGGGCCCCTCTCCCATGGCTTTGAAGGCGATACAGGCTTCAATTGTCAACCTCAATCGTTATCCGGATGGCAGCGGCCATGCGCTGTTGTCCAAACTCGCACAAAAATTAAATCTTCCCGGGGAAAATATCGTGCTCGGAAACGGCTCAGATGAAATCATGGCCCTGCTTGCGTTGGCCCTGCTTCAAATCGGGGACCATGTCATTATACCGACACCGACTTTCCTTTTGTATGAGAATGTTGTGCGAAGCATGGGCGCCACCCCGATATATGTTCCGCTGCATGACCTATCCATCGATCTGGATGCCGTTAAAAAAAATATTACGCCCGCCTGCCGAATGATTTTTTTGTGCAATCCAAACAACCCCACCGGCACTGTTTTTTCCAGAGCGGATCTGGCGCATTTTCTGGATTCGGTACCATCAACGGTTGTGGTAGTGGTTGACGAAGCCTACATTGAATTTGCACGCGACCCCAATTGTGCGAAGAGTTTAGAGGTGGTTGCGCCGCATTGTGAGGTGGTCACGCTGCGCACCTTTTCCAAGGCTTATGGACTGGCCGGTTTAAGGATCGGTTATGGTGTCATGTCCCAAGCCTTGGCCGAAGTGATGAACAGGGTACGGTTGCCGTTTAATATAAACACACTCGCACTGGTGGGTGCGGCAGCTGCCTTAGATGATGATGACTTTTTAAGGTCCACCATAAACCTGGTGCATGCGGGTCTGGATTTTATGTATCAGTCCCTGGATCGGCTTGGAGTTCGGTACTTCCCGACCCAAGCGAATTTTTTACTCATTGATGTCGCAAAAGATGCCCAAGCGGTTTTTCAGCATATGCTCGCCGATGGTGTCATCGTACGCTCCATGAAAGCATACGGTTTTCCTACTTATATTCGGGTAAATGTGGGGCTGGAAAGTGAGAATATCCGTTTCATCAAGACGCTTGAGAAGGTCCTCGGGCAGTAACTGGCGTTGCTGTTAAAAGCGCTGATGTGCTGAAGCTTATCATTTTTAATGAAACGATTGGTTATTACGATAGACGGTCCGGCCGGCGCCGGTAAAACGACCGTCAGCAAGGCCCTGGCAGATCGTTTGGGCTATACGTACATCGATACGGGTGCGCTTTACAGAGGAGTTGCCTACGCAGTTAGATCCCATAAAATGGCTTACGATGATGATGCCGGGCTTGAGAAGCTATGCGCTTCTTT
>JASFTQ010000141.1:0-11203 GCA_050053515.1 Desulfobacterales bacterium
TTCATCTCCTTCAGGGTGATGATGGCAATTCTCACAGGTTATCCCATAACCGGATATGTCGGTATGGGTTTCATGACTAAAAAACACATTGCCGGCCGCTACTTTATACATGAGCCTTATGGGCTGATCCAATGGTCTTGCAGAAAAAGCGGTATAAGCATAGCATGCACCTCCTAAAATGAATAATACGATTGCCAACCCGTATGCCAGCATGAGGTCCTTCTTTGAGGTCATACCCGATTATTCCTTTCAAAGCGCGATCATAAATGCAATGAATCAAGAGTGCTCCCCTATCATAACGGGATAAAGCTTGCAAGTCATTTTTGGTGGGATGACGAGTTATGACACAGACTGTTTGCGGGTGGTGGTTGGCTTCGGAGGGTTATTTTGAGAGTCACAATATAAGACAGGCCTGCTCAGGCTTCCGTGCGATCCTGGCAGACACCGCAGATGCTGCAGGATTCAAGGGGGCAGGGCGGAGATGTCTTTTCTTGGATGGCTCTTTTGTACTCCTGAGCCAGGAAGGATTTTTTGATACCATGATCGATAAAATCCCATGGTAGCAGCTCATCCAGAGCCCGCTCGCGAAGGGTATAAAAATCGGGATTAAGCGACGTTGCTTTAAAGGTTTGGGGCCAATTGCCCTTGTTGTGGTGCGCCAGCAGCAAAATATCCGCCACCCGACGATCCCCGCGGGACAAAAGACCCTGGATATGGGCCCAGCGCGGTATATCCGCGTGAATCTTCACATTGGCCACCTTCTTAAGCGCTGTTTTTATCTTTTTAATCTTTCCTTTGAGGGTGGGTATATCATCCATTGCCACCCACTGAAAGGGGGTAAACGGCTTCGGTACGAATGAATTCAGGCTTACCGTAATCCCCCCCATTCGCCGCTGGGGTCGACTCGATAGAAGGAAGCGGTGTTTTATTTTTTTGCACAGCTTGATGATTCCTTCTACATCCTCTGAAGTCTCGGTGGGCAGCCCGATCATAAAATAAAGCTTCAGGTTTGGAATACCACTTTTTACCAGAGTTTCAACCGCGTTGAGCAGCGTATCTTCCGGAATAGCCTTGTTGATTACGCGCCGCATGCGCTCAGAGCCTGCATCCGGAGCGATGGTTGCAGTTTTGGTTCGGCTGCGTTTCAGCACCGATATCAGCTCGGGATAAAGCGCGTCGGCTCGCAATGAACTAAAAGAAAACGTGACATCCTCATTTTGATAACGCTCACAAAGCTTCTTGATTTCGGGAAAATCCGACACGGCCGTTCCCACCAGGCCGATTTTATCGGTGAATTCCATGCCCTGCCGGATACCTTCCTGCAGCTGGGCAACCGTCCGAAAACGTGGTGGCCGGTATACAAATCCGGCGCTGCAAAAGCGACAACCATGGGGACAGCCCCTGCCGACCTCTACTAGAAAAGTATCGTCAAAGGCAGTATTCGGAGTAATGATGCTGCTGCACGTCAGAACCTCGGAGAGGTCCATCAGGCTGGCGCGTTTTATTGTATGCGGCACTTTTGCAAGGGGGGTGAAAGCGCGAAGTGTTCCATCCGGGTTGTAGGTTGTTGCGTAAAGAGCAGGCACATATGCCCCGGGGACCTCTCGAGCGATGGCTTTCAACGTATTTTGTCTGCCGGAAGTGGTCCTAAGGTCAAATTCACGCAGGCATTCCGCTAACCGCTCGATCATTATTTCCGATTCGCCGATCAGGAACCCGTCAATAAACGGAGCTAACGGTTCCGGATTTAAAAAACAAGCCACCCCGCCGACAATTACCAGGGGATGGGGGGCGCTTCGATCACGAGCGGGCAGGGGGAGCCCTGAATCGCTCAGGGTTGTTAAAATATTGGGATAGTCATTTTCGAAAGACACGGAAAATGCAATGATATCAAATTCACCGATGTCTCGACCGGACTCAACTGTTTTAACGCGAAAGGATTTTCGGTTGTTTTTTTCCGGCAAAAAGGCCCTTTCACAGATCAGGTCCTCAATTTGGTTGAATAACTGATACGTGGCCTGGAAACCGAGATTGGACATGCCGACATGATAGACATTGGGATAAACAAGGGCGACAGAGAAACGAGCCCTTTTTTTCTCCCGGACCTTGCCGATTTCGTGCTCAGCAAATTTTTGGGATGATTTTCCGTATTTGAATACCATCGTACAATTTTAATCGGCCTTTCTTCTCAAAAAAGTGGGGACTTCCAGATCATTATTGTCTATCACGATACCCCTATTGCGAGAAACGGATGAATCTCCAACCGCCTTTTTTTGACGGATAAACGTGGGCACATCATAGTCCTCGGCATTTTTAATATCAGCCGGCGTGATGTCGCGTATTTTGCCCCTGGCAGAAATATCTCCGTGTTTTTCAGCCAGTGTCGTTTCGGACTCGGTGCCGATGCCGGTTGCTATCACGGTTACCCGCATCTCCTCGCCGAGGCTGTCATCCACCACCGTTCCCCATATAATGTCCGCATTTTCACCGACTTCGTTATATATCCGATCCGATGCCTCGGTCATTTCCTCCATGGTCAGGTCACTGCTGCTGGTGATGTTCATTAGGACACCCGTGGCTCCGGCAATGGAAATATCCTCCAGCAGCGGATGGGAGATTGCGCGCTCTGCTGCCAAGGTGGCCCGATTTTCACCACTGGCGATGCCAATTCCCATAATGGCCATCCCGGCCTTGGACATAACTGTTTTTACATCCGCGAAATCAAGGTTGACCAATCCCGGCATCATTATCAAATCGGTGATGCCTCGAACAGAATGCAACAAAACCTCATCTGCTTTCCTGAACATTTCAAGCATGGTGGCATTTTTGGAGGCAACCCCCCTGAGCCTGTCGTTGGGTATGGTGATGGTGGTATCCGCCACCCCCTTAAGGGCTTCGATGCCATCTTCTGCCTGACGGGCCCGTCTGCGGCCTTCGAATGAAAACGGTTTGGTAACGACGGCGACCGTTAAAGCTCCGGAATCCTTACAGATTTCAGCGATAATCGGAGTTGCGCCGGTACCGGTGCCACCGCCCAATCCAGCCGTGATAAATACCATGTGACTGTCCTGAAGCGCATTTCGAAGCGCCTCTTCGCTTTCAAGTGCTGCTTCACGGCCAATTTGCGGATTGGCCCCGGCGCCGAGCCCTTCGGTTAATTTTTCTCCCATCTGAATCTTAACAGGAGCGTTGGAAATATCCAAGGCCTGAGCGTCCGTGTTGGCTGCAATAAATTTGACGCCTTGCAACTTGGCGGCAATCATATTATTGATCGCATTACCCCCGGCCCCTCCAACACCGATAACCTTTAGTTTAGCCGTTTTTTCGTTGTCAATATAAGTGAACACTTTCACCCACCTCCTTGAGTTAATAAATTCTAGGTTAGGCGGTTCATGTTTCAAGGTTGTGCAAGGCCAATGTTTTAGCTTACCAACCCTCTCAGAGAATCCGGCGACGCTTGTCGCATCACTCATTGGGTGAGTGTGGTAGCTGGCCAAAAGCAGGCATCAATGAACTGTATTCTTTGCTGATAACCTTGAACGTTGAACGGGGAACCCGGAACCGCTCAATTTTTAATGTTATACCACCTCCTTGAACCACCGTTTCATGCGGGTCATGACCCGGTTGAATATATTATTATCGCGGATTCTAAACTTTTTCGAATCCCTGTTTCTCGCCCCGTAAATGACAAGGCCCACACCGGTGGCGTACATGGGATTGTTGACCACATCAACCAGACCACTGATCCCACAGGGTTTGCCCAGCCGGGTGGGAAGATTGAAAACCGATTCAGCCACCTCGGCAACACCTTCCAACAGCGCTGAACCGCCGCTTAGGACAATTCCTGAGGGAATTGCATTTTCCATTCCCGCCCGGTAAATTTCTCTCTGAATTAAAGTAAAAATCTCTTCGGTGCGGGGTTCCAGAATTTCTCCCAGTATCTGGCGCGGGAGTTTGCGGGATTCACGCCCCCCCATACCGGGGACCTCGATGGTTTCATCACTGTTTATGCTGCGAGTAACACAGGTGCCGTATTTTGTCTTAATCTTTTCGGCTTCTGCATGGGGGGCACGCAACCCGATGGCTATGTCATTTGTGAGATTGTTGCCGCCCAATGCCAGAACAAAGGTATGCTTGATATTCTTGCCGGCAAAGACCGCCAAATCCGTGGTGCCCCCCCCCAGATCCAGCAGTCCCGTACCCAGCTGTTTTTCCTCCTCGGTCAATACCGCCTCGCCGGAGGCCAGCGATTCCAATACGATATCACATACATCCAGGCCTGAACGGTTGGCGCATTTGACGATGTTATGGGCAGAGGTAACCGCCCCGGTTACAATGTGAATTTTTGCTTCAAGTCTCACACCAGCCATGCCGATAGGATTTTGGATACCCGGTTCATCATCGACGATGTATTCTTGGGGGAGCACGTGAATGACTTCTCGATCCATTGGGATTGCCACAGCCCTTGCAGCATCAATGACGCGCTCCACATCGTTCTCCGTTATTTCGTTTCCCTTTATTGCCACAATTCCCCGACTGTTGAAGCCGGTGATGTGTCCCCCCGCGATCCCCGCATAAACGGATGATATCTCACAGCCGGCCATAAGCTCCGCTTCTTCCACCGCTTTTTTTATCGATTCCACGGTCGATTCGATATTAACGACGACACCTTTCCGGAGCCCGATAGAAGGATGCGTGCCGATGCCGATGATGTTGATCTGGTCACCGGACACCTCACCGACCACGGCACAGATTTTTGTCGTTCCTATATCAAGGCCGACGACAATTTGATCCTGTCCCTGCATTATAAACCTCCTTAAGATCCTTTGCGGGGTTTTGGGTTTTTCATCGGGACTAAGACCACCCGATTTAAATTATTGAGGTCGATCGAATCAAAGTCCGCAAAGCGTTTTATTTTTCCATTTTTGATATAATTAAAGACTTTACGAAGCACGGCATATTTCTGGGGAAAATCGTGATAGCCCAACCGAATCTCCCGGACGATATTCGTTGGGTAAAGCGTCAGCCCGATATTCTTATCAACCCGGATTTGTTTGATGCCATCGTTTTTCAATATACTCCCGGTCTTTTGACCTAAATTTAGAACTTCCATCACCGCATTTAGCGGATTCAATTCGGGTTGCCCATCACCGGGGCGCTTGGTCCCGGAGGCGGCGGGGTGGCTATTTCCTTCAAAACGATATTGTTTGTCGCCCCCGGCAATCTTGATATCCGAGTATCGCAAACCGCGGATATGGGGGAGATGGTCAGGGTCGGACCTCTCTTTTTTCTTAAAGAGGAAACCTTTGTCACTCATCAGATATTTAGGTCCCAGATCGACCACCGCCACCGGTATATGCTCCTGGATAGAGATGCGAATTTTATCCGGGATTTCCCTGCGAATCGCTGCTTCGGCGATCCATGGATGGGCGAGCAGTTTTTTTCTTACGCTCGATAGATTTACCGCCAGTATGTTCGTACCCATCTCAATCTGCGCGTGTTCGAGTATTTGGGCCGGCGATAGCCTCTGGTTGCCGGTAACGAACAGGTTTTTTGCGCTGAAATAATTACTTTGCGTAATGAGATCATGGATCATGATAAACGCCAGACTCAGAAAAATTAGCAGAGCAACTCCCATTACCGTTTTAATATAAAAGCCGAATTGCCCGACGGGATCGGAGCGTTTCTTTAAATTTCCCTTACGATAATATTTTTTTGAATTACTCCTGGCGACCAATTATTTTAACCTCCGGTTCCAGCGCAATATTGAAAAGTTTTGAGACACTTTCCTGAACGATTTCCATCAGGGCGATGACATCAGCGCAGGTTGCCCTGCCGGAATTGACTATGAAATTGGCATGCTTGGCCGAAATTTCTGCGTCCCCCACGCGCCGTCCTTTTAAACCGGCCAGTTCAATGAGTTCCCCGGCGGTTTTGCCGGCAGGCGGATTTTTAAAAAAACACCCGGCACTGGGATAATGTAGGGGCTGGGTTTTGTTGCGGCTGTCCAGCAGCGCTCGGGCCTCTCTTTGTAAGTGTCGGGCATCGGATTTTTTCAGCTTGAAACTGCCCTCGAGGATAATCGGTTTTTTCCGATAATTCGTGTCCATGACAGGTTTAAATGAAAGTGCGCGATATCTGAAATCCAATTTTTCTCGTTCCAGCCCCGCCATCTGTCCATTTGGAAGCATTACCTCGATGGACTCGAGGACGTTTTCCATAGCTCCCTCGGCCGTGCCGGCGTTCATCATAATTCCCCCACCAACGGTGCCCGGAATGCCGATGGCAAAATTTAGCCCTGCCAGACCGGCTTCGATCGCAAATTTGCACAAGCGCTGTAAGCGGGCCCCGGCTCCGGCGGTGACGAGAGTGTTTTCAGCACCACCGTACGTATACGATATTTGATTCAGGCATTTTCTCAACCCAATAACCAATCCGGGAATGCCGGTGTCTTTCACCAGCAGGTTGGTGCCGTCTCCGATGATAAGGTATGGTTGTTGGGTTTGACCGGCCCAAACAATGACCTCAATCAGATCCCTCTGACTTCGAGGTAACAGATACGCTTCAGCCGGCCCGCCGATTCTGAAATACGTGTGTTTGGACATCGGCTCGTCAAATTTAATGTTTGGGCCGAACCGCCCATGAAGCCAATTTTTGGCGTCACGATCAAGTGACATCGCAAAACTTTCACTTTAGGTTCAAAAACGACGCTGATGCGAATAAAATGTGTTCCTTCTGATAGCTTTGAGCTTTCAGCTTTGAGCTTTCAGCTTTGTGAGTATTTCTTCTCCTATTTTCCAGACATCGCCGGCACCCAGCGTCAGTAAAATGTCTCCGGGTTTTAATACCGCCCTCAGATCAGCAATCGCTGCCGTAAAACTCTCTTCGTATATCACTTCTTTATGTCCGTGTTGCCGGATTCCATCATATATTGACCGGCTGTCGACACCGTTGATTTTTCTTTCACCGGCCGGATATATCGGCAATACCATCAGTACATCGGATTGGTAGAAAGCACGGGTGAATTCATCAAATAACGCTTTGGTTCTCGTGTAACGGTGGGGCTGGAAAACGACCACCTTGCGTCTATCCGGCCAGCATGCTGCGGCGGCCTGCAGCGTGATTTTGATTTCAGTCGGATGGTGACCATAGTCGTCCACAACCGTTACGCCATTGATTTCCCCTTTGATTTCAAGTCTTCGTTGAACCCCCTGCAGCGTCTCCAACGCTTCTCTGATCATCTCGAATGGAATTCCAAGTTCGATACCCACTGCGACACCGGCCATTGAATTGTAGACGTTGTGGATGCCCGGGACGTTCAATCTGATTTCCCCCAGCGCTTCACCTCGATGCTCAAGTGTGTATCGGCTTTTATAATCCTTAAAAACGACATTTTTTGCTTGAAAATCCGCCTGGGTGCTCATTCCGTAAGTCGTATAGCGTTTGGATATCTTCGGAATAAGATCCTGTATGGGTTCGTTGTCCAAGCAAAGGACAGCCAGACCGTAAAAAGGTACTCTATCGATGAAACTTAAAAACGCCGCCTTTACGTCCTCTAAATCCCGGTAGTAATCGAGATGTTCCCGATCAATATTGGTGACCACTGCGATCGTCGGTGACATTTTTAAAAAGGATCCATCACTTTCATCGGCCTCGGCCACAATAAAATCTCCTTGCCCCAGGAGGGCATTGGATCCAATGCTTTTGAGTTTTCCCCCGATGACCACCGTGGGGTCATAATCGCCCTTCTCCAATACGGCTGCGACCATAGACGTCGTCGATGTTTTGCCATGGGCCCCAGCAATCGCTACGCTGTATTTTAACCGCATAAGTTCCGCCAGCATTTCGGCTCTGGGGATCACAGGGGTAGATTTCTGCCGGGCGGCAACGAGTTCAGGGTTGTCTGCCTCAATGGCGGAGGAGACGACAACGACGTCTGCTTCTGCGATATGTTTTTCGGCATGGCCCTCGAAGATAACGCCCCCGAGCTTCTCCAAACGTTGGGTAATATCCGATGTTTTAAGATCAGAACCGGAAACTCGGTAACCCAGGTTCAGCAAAAGTTCAGCAATTCCGCTCATACCGATTCCGCCGATGCCGACAAAGTGTATGTGATATTTTTTTTGATACATTTATAATTAATCCGGGGGTCAAGGTATTTTTTGCACGGCAAGAAAAAAAACACCCCGACGCCTCAATTAATCAATTCGTAGATGTCATCGACAATTTCCCGGGCCGCCCGGGGTTTACCAAAGCTTGCGGCTTTTGAAGCCATCTGTCCGAGGGCTTCCCTATTGGCGGCGTAGTACTCGATTTTTTGGGACAGCACCCGGCCGGTTAAATCTTTTTGCAGGATCATTTCGGCGGCCCCGTTTTCAACGAGCGCCCGTGCGTTTAAGGTCTGGTGATCGTCCGCTGCGAAAGGAAATGGAATAAATATGACACTTTTTCCCAACGCTGTGACTTCGGCCACTGTGGTCGCACCGGCTCGGCATATGATCAGATCAGCCGCTTGATATCGACGATCCATATCCTGGAAGAAAGACTTCACCATGCTGGGAATCCCGTATTTATCGTAGGCCGCTTTTACTTCGACTTCATCGGCCGATCCGGTCTGATGCAAGAAACGATAGCGGTGCTTTTCCCGCAGGTGTGCCAGGGTTTCGATTACAGCCATATTGATACCGTGAGCCCCCTGGCTGCCCCCGATGACCAGCACCGTAAAGATGTGGTCCGGTCCCGGTGCACGCGCCGGGCTTTGTTTCTGGTGTTGCAGGATTTCCTCTCGTACAGGATTTCCGGTTAGCCGGACCTTTTTAGAGTCAAAACGATCCCGGCTGTCCTCAAAAGACACGTATATCCGGTCTGCGAAGCGTGAGAGCAACCGGTTGGTGATTCCCGGGAGAAGATTTTGTTCATGGAGCACGATTTTTTTACCCATCAACCAAGCAGCCATCACGACAGGGCCTGCAGCGTAGCTTCCCACGCCGAGGACAAGATCCGGGTTGAAGTTTTTAAGTATCCGGATTGAGCCCAGGATACCGATCGGGATTCGCACCAGCGATATTAATTGGTGCCAAGGCCCCATACCTTTGATTCCCGCGGCGACAACTTCCGCCAATTGAAAACCCGCTTTTGCCAATACGCTTTTCTCAAAAGAGTTGCCGGTGGAGGCGAATAAAACCCGGTTGTCAGATTTCCGTGATATAAATTCCCGCGCAATCGCAATGCCCGGGAAAAGATGGCCGCCGGTGCCTCCCCCCGCAATGACCAGTTTACGGGCAATATTTACTTCGCCGGCGGGCTTATTTATTGCAAAAAATGTCCCGATCCCTGATTTATCTGAAATAGGCATTTTACATTCCGCAAAACCCCGCTCTTAGGGCGGGGAGCTTTGACTGCCGGCGATATTCATCAGAATTCCGATGGAAGCCATATTAACCAGCAGGGATGTTCCGCCGTAACTTAAAAAAGGCAATGTCAGTCCTTTGGTAGGCAACAGACCCAGTGTGACTCCCATGTTAACGCAAACCTGCAACGTTATCGCCAGGGTAAGACCCGTGGCCAATAAAGATCCGAAAGAATCTCCAGCATTTCGGGCAATACGTATCCCCCGACCCAGAATCACTATGTAGAGAAATAAGATAGTCAGCACTCCAATAAGCCCGAGCTCTTCGCCGATCACCGAAAAAATGAAATCGGTGTGAGGTTCCGGTAGATAAAACAGTTTCTGATACCCCTTGCCGACGCCGGTGCCCCAAATACCACCTGTTCCAAAGGCCATTAGCGAATGAATGATTTGATAACCTTCCTCGGCTGGATACTGCCATGGATTGAGGAAACTCAAAATTCTTTTTAGCCGGTATTCGGCATTCATCATAACCAGGTATCCGACCGGTAGCAGAAGCACAAGCGATGATAACAGATGTGCCGGACGTACACCGCCGACGAACATCATGATCCAGGTCAAGGCGGCGAAAATCACCACAGAGCCGAAGTCCGGCTGAATAAATATCAATAGTATGAAAATACCCAGCACAAGAATATGAGGTAAAAAGCCGATTGAAAATTCTTTAATCTGGGCATGCTTTTTATCCAAGGAATAGGCTAGATACAGAACTAAGGCAAAGCGGGCGAATTCAGAAGGTTGGAAAGTGAAATCTCCCAGCCGAAGCCAGCGTGACGAGCCACCGGCTGCGTAACCAAACCCGGATATGTGAATCGCACAAAGAAAAGCAATGGCCATGAAAAGAATGGGATATGTCAAAGAACGATACCACCGATAGGGAAAATGCCGGCATACGACCAAGGCAACCGTTCCCGTCAGCGCAAACAGGGTCTGTTTTTTTAGGAAAAAATATCCGCTGCCGAACTTTTTCAGAGCCAATGCCGAACTGGCGCTGTAAACCATTACGATACCGACACCGACTAAAAAAAGAACGGGAAATAATAGCGTGACATCATAAGCCGCCGCTGAACGTAAGGGTTTATTTTCAATCATATTGACCGGTTCGATTTTCTGCGAGCCCCACCCTTCAGGACGGGGAGCATCGCATCTTCTTTAGGTTCTTAACCGTCTCGGCAAACACCGTACCGCGGTGGGCATAGTCGGTGTACATGTCGAAACTGGAACACGCCGGTGATAAAAGGACCACGTTTCCGGCCACGGCTCGACCAGCCGCTTTTACGACCGCGTCTTGCATGGTTGTCGCGGTTGTTACCGGCACAATGGGACTGAGCGCGGCTAAAATATCCGGGGTTGCTTCCCCAAGGGCGATTATTTCCGTGACATGTCTGCCAACGGCTTCCGAGAGCAGATTGAAGTTGCCTCCCTTGTTGCGTCCTCCCAAGATTAAAACCACCGAATTGTTGAAACACTCCAGCGCTCTGACCACCGCTTCGGTATTGGTTGCTTTTGAATCGTTAAAAAACCGAACGCCATCAATCGTGTCGATGTATTCAAGCCTGTGAGAGATCCCTCGAAAATTAGCCACAGCGGATGTCACGCCCCGGGGGGTCGCACCGGCCGTCAAAGCCGCCAGGCTTGCAGCCGCAATATTTTCTGAGTTGTGTTCCCCGGGAATCGCGACCTGACTTCGATCAATGATAAGCTCCTCCCCGATATGATTGCCGCCTTTGAAATTGATCACAATTTTTTCAGGGGTAATGGTGGCAGCAACTTCGTCGTTCGACCGGTTGCCAA
>JASFTQ010000142.1:0-11196 GCA_050053515.1 Desulfobacterales bacterium
TTTTATAAAAAATATTTTTTGATTTCGTGATCAATCGTTTGGCGGAGGCATGCAATCTGGCTAATCTGGGAAAATAATAGGAGTCTCACGATCAAAACCAAACGCTAGGCACTTTCTGCACCTACGTCCTTTTTCACCACCCTTTCAGGGGAGGGGATGACCCAGAATTTTGTTTATTTTAAAATAGGGCAGGTGAGCCGATGATGGTATCGTGGAGAGCCTACCGGATCTCAAGGTTTTGAAAATCAAGCATTTTGCTGAGCTTGGTCAGGGAAAGAATAATTTGTTCCAATTCTTTGGGGGACAGCCGTTGCAGGCCGTCGACGACTCGCTGTTGGATGGGCGGCGGGGCGGTTTTAGCCATTTTTTTCCCGGCAGGCGTTAATTGGATGTTTATAATGCGACGATCCGATGAGCTTCGTTGGCGGATGACGAGTGCTTTTTGCTCCAAACGGTCGATGACGCCGGTGACGGTGCTGGAGTTGACCATCATGTGTTTGGCAATCCGGGAGGGAGGAAGCGGGCCATTTTCGTAAAGTGCCAGCAGGCAGTTTAGTTGTGCCGCTGTAATCAAATATTTTTTGTTCAACTCTTTGGTGTACAGTTCTTCGCCGTGTATAAGCTTGCGAATCAGAAAGATGATCTCCTTTACCTTGCCCCCAGAGGATTGTTTTGGAGTGTTTACCGAGGCGATATTTCTAATCTTGGTCATTTGTGTTGTACCGAGAACTGTCGATGAGAAACATAGGCTTTGAGACATACATACCGCAGCCTCAAGAAAACCGGGATGCTGGTTAAATCATTGACAGATGTCTTGAACTGAACTAAGCATAACTGAAATAATTTAAATTAACAATATTTTAACCAAAATAAATTGTCAAGTCATATGCACTCGAGGACGAAACTCCGGATATCGATCATTGGCTGATTCGTTCATTGGGTAGCCGGTTGCAAATTTGGCTATGCACCCCTTTTGCAACAGTATTCGACACTCGATGTTTCAACGCTCTTAAAGCGGTGGGTTGCAAATGTGAAACTGAAACCAGAGGAGAGATGGCAATGGCCAGTATTGCAGGTGTTGTTTCGCAGCGCGGCAAACTCGACAGGGACAGTACCGGACAATTGCGTAAAATGCTGCGGCTGATGCGTCACCGCGGCCCGGACAATTCCGTGGTGCGCACGCTTTATGACCACCGTGGTTCATTGGGGGCCAATGAGATCAATTTGTCGCCGCGCCGGACTCAATGCACGTCCCTGGTTGAAGCACCGTACATCCTTTTTGACGGTGAACTGTTTAATGATCGCCCCGCGAAAATGAGCGATCTGGATCTTTTCAAAGAATACTACCACAAATACGAGCGAGACTGCTTTTCCCGGCTGAACGGCAGCTTTTCCTGCGCCATTGTGGAAAAAGACGAAGAGGTCATACTGGCGCGGGATCATGTCGGTGCGCGGCCCCTTTTTTTCGGCCGCACCAACAACGTTTTCTACTTCAGCACGGAGATGAAGGGGCTTGTCGACCATGTCCGATTTGGCATCGAGGAACTGCAGCCCGGCTGCATTTACAGCTCTAAGGAGGGGATCAAGACGTTCGATGCTTTCCAACCCCAGGTGCCCGAAGTCGGCGACAATCTGGAGGAAGCCGCCGGAATTCTGCGGGAGCTGTTGATCGAGGCGGTGCGACTGCGTATGGACGGTGTCGGAGCGATTTCCTTGAGCGGGGGGTTGGACAGCTCCATTGTGGCTGCCATTGCCAAGCAGTTCAGTCCCCATCTGGTTCTTTTCACGGGCACGATCGCCAAGGCTCCCGGACCGGATTTGGCAAATGCCAAGCGCATGGCTGAATTTCTGGGTCTGGAGCACCGCATCTACCAGATCACCGACGCGGACATCATGAATTTAATCCCCGATGCCATCCGGTTTTTGGAGAGTTTCGACGAGGATTGTATCAGCGGTTTGATCTCAAACTACTATGTCTCCAGGATGGTCAAACAGCATTCCAACAGCGTGTTGGTCGGTGAAGGCTCAGACGAGCTTTTCGGCGGCTATCGCATGGTTTTGAAGAATCCCAAAGTCAAAAGTTTGGAAGAGCGGGAACGGTTGGCTCGCAAGCTGGTGGATATCTCATACAATACGGCCCTGAGGCGTCTTGATCGCGGGTGGATGGCCAACGGCGTCGACTACCAGGTTCCGTTTCTCGACTCGCGGGTGGTTGCCTTCAGCCGTAAGATCCCGATGGATTGGAAAATCTACGGTGAGTTGCAAATCGAAAAGTACGTCTTGCGCGAAGCTTTCCGGGACATGCTTCCCGAGCAGATCGCCAACCGTGAAAAACTGCGCTTTTCCATGGGTGTGGGCATGGACGATATCATGGACGATATCATTGCGGCGGTCGTCGATCCCGCGGAGATTCAAAAACGGCCCAAGACTGCTTACGGAATGCCTTTCGCGTCGTTTAAGGAGCTTTACTACTACGATCTTTTCCTGCAGCAATTCCCGCCGTCTTACGAGCAGCAGACGGTGCGGTGGGATCCGTTCAAGTAAGAGCTCGAAAGTTGGATATCGACAAATTACTGCCCGAAGCGCCCGGTTCTCAGGTTCCGGTGTGATTCTTGCCATACAAACCGGGTGCTTTACAACCGGTTGCAAGTGCACCGTTGAAAGCCCTGAAGTGCTTTTGAATCGAAGTTGTATTCCGATGCCGCCCGTCGCACACAGGGATTGCTTGAACCCTAGTTGAGCGAAAGTCGAGGGTGCGCCATATCCAAGGCGACCGAGGGTGGGCATCGACTGAGCTCAGCCGAAGTCAAGCCGCAGTAAACTACTGCGAACCCTTGGCAACGCAGGAGGTGGCGTGCCATCGGCTTTCCCGAAGGGTAAACAAAATGGAAACAAAATGATAAAATCACTATTTCACTTATTGGCGCGATATAATTTTCAGCAAACATTTCAATACATCTGCTTCAATCGTGCTTTTAAAAAGTTTTTCCCATTTGTTTACGGTCAATTAGGGTTGAATATTCATCTGTGGTATACGACATCCCTCAAAATCGCCCCCCCCTTTGGACTTGACGCAGGGAAAATTTTCGGATAAAAGATTTCAATTAAAATCATTTCAGGAAAAATAATTTCAATTAAATTTTTTACAGTGCTTTACCCGAGCAATTTGCTTTTTTGACCGTTTATGTCCATCTCCATTAAAGCGTGGCCTGGCCGGACAAATGCATTGAAGCGGGCCAGATGCCGGAAAGCGATTGAAACGTGACACAGCAAATAGATCATCGCATGCAGGCACTTACCCCCTCTGATTTGATGCAGATTCACGATGCGTCGGTAGATATCCTGGGCAGGGTCGGGGTGGCTTTCAACCATGAAGAGGCCTTAAATATTTTTAAAGCCAAAGGTTTCAAGGTAGACGGCAAGACCGTTTTTATGGACGAAAGTAAAATCCGACAAGCCTTGGCCTCCATACCGCCGCACTTTATCCTTTCTGCCCGCAACCCGCAAAAAAGTGTGCAGATTGATATAAAAAACTTTGTGGCGGCACCGGGTTACGGGGCACCTTATATCAGCACATCAACCGGCCACCGGCGAAAGGGAACTTTGCAGGATTACGAAAACTTTTGCAGGTTGATCCATACCTCCAAACAGATTGACGTCAATGGATACCTGATGGTGGAACCTCGTGACAGACCGTCTAAACTGGCTTATCTGGACATGATGCTTTCAAATATTGTTTTATGCGATAAACCCTTCATGTGCAGCACGGCCTCCAAACAGGCAGTCGAAGACAGTCTCGAGATGGCCGCCATCGTATTCGGCGGAAGACAAAACATTCAAGATCGGCCGGTGGTCATCGGCTTGATCAACTCCCGTTCCCCGTTGCAATTCGGTCAAGAAATGACAGGATCGTTGATAGCCCTTGCACGTTGCGGTCAACCATGTATGGTCACATCCGTCATCATGAGCGGGATGTCCGGCCCGGTAAATCTGGCCGGCGCCCTGGCCTTGCAGAATGCTGAAGTTCTAGCCGGATTGACCCTGACCCAACTTGTACGTGCCGGTACGCCCTTGATCTACGGTTCGGCGTCAGCGCCCATTGATATGAAGACCGGCGCCATGGCCATCGGAGCACCGGAGCTTTCCATCATCATTTCGGCCACCACCCAGATGGCAAGGTTTTACAATCTGCCCAGCCGCTGCGGTGGCGGGTTGACAGACGCGCATATCCCGGATGCCCAGGCTGCGGTGGAGTCCGCCTTTAGCCTGTTGGCCGCCGTCAGCAAAGGCGTGAATTTCATTTTGCACGCTTGCGGTATTTTGAGCTCTTACATGTGCATGAGCTTTGAAAAATTCGTGCTGGACGAGGAAGCTTTGGCCATGATAAGAAGAATGACGGTACCGTTCGAAGTGTCGGATGACACGCTGAGTCTGAGCGCGATCGAAAAGGTGGGTATCGGCGGGCAGTTTCTGACCCAGCCCAAGACCCTCGAACTGTGCTGGAGTGAATTTTTCATTCCCGAGATTATGAAGCGCAAAAACTACCCGAAGTGGCGGGATGGCGGGAGTCAGCGAGTCGATGAAATCGCCTCGGATGTCGTTCACCGGCGATTTTCTGAATACCGGAAGCCTGATTTGGATCCGGTCCTTGCTTCCCGACTATCGGCGTTTGTCACCCAACGAAAACAAGAAGTTGTGTGAATAAGGTCTTCGGCACGGCGATCGCCTGACCTTGCCGGGCGTTGGAAACCGTTGTAAAGCTGAAATTTAGCGCGCAAACATTGGTCGTTAAGATTATCGGCTCAAAGAGGGAAAGAGACATGTCTGATTTGACACAGATTGCAACGAATTTGGTTGAGTACAACGAGCCGGAAGTCAGAGAGCTTGTCCAGCTTGCCCTCGATCAGGGAGTATCTGCCAAGGAAATACTGGATGAAGGTCTGATGAAGGGTCTGGACATTGTGGGAGAGTTGATGGAGCGTGAAGAAATAATGATCCCCGAGGTCCTGGAAGTGGCGAGATGTATGAAGAATATTATCGAAGAGATGCTCAAGCCGCTGCTGGTGGAGACGGATATAAATCCATACGGCAAGGTCGTTTTTGCCACAGTGAAGGGAGATTTGCATGACATCGGCAAAAACCTGGTTATCATGATGTTGGAAGGCGCCGGCTTCCAAGTCATCGATCTGGGCATTGATGTGCCCCCTGAAACAATTGTGGAAGCCATCCGGGAAAACAATCCGAATATGCTGGGCTTGTCGGCGCTTCTAACGACGACGATGCCGATGATCAAGACGACGATTGATGAGGTCAAAGACAGTGGTCTCAGAGATCAGGTCAAAATAATGGTCGGCGGTGCGCCGATTGACCAGGAGTTTGCCGACGAGGTCGGTGCCGACGGTTACGCCCCGGATGCAAGTTCGGCAACCAACCTGGCCAAGAGTTTATCCAAGTGAGGGATCGTGGTGTTTTTTTCACGGCAAGATGCCGGGTTGTTGCCTGCCAAGTCTGACAGCGGCAACTGCCTTGCATTTTATTTCCGGCCATTTAAAAAGCTCACGCCAACAAGAACCGACGTCGTGTTTTGCCTTTCTCGGCGGCAACAGCCTTTTGCCCATTGGAAGCACGGGGGCGATCATCTTGCCGTGAAAAAAACACCCCGACCCCTCATCTAATTGAAATCTGACCACTGCCACTGGCAGCAATGCAGTTTGCAATGATGGAGTAAAGTTATGAGTTACGCAGGTTTGCCGGGAGGTCACTATCAACCGCTCACCCGCGAGCAGGTCGAGAGCCTGCACGAGGCGGCATTGTCTGTGCTTGAGAAAACCGGTTTCTCATATGAGGCGGGCTTGGACGAGACTTTGGAGATGACGGAAGAATTCGGTATGGTGGTCAACCGGGAGCATAACCGCATTTATTTTCCAAGAGACAAGATCATGGAGCAGGCCGGCAAGGCGCCGCAAAGGGTCGTCTTGTGCAGCCGGGACGGCAAAAGCGATCTGCATCTTGAAGATGATCGCGTATATTTGGGCACGGGGGGCGCGGCCATCAAAATCCTAGATCTGGAAACCGGTGAAGCGCGCCATACTGCGCTCAAGGATCTCTACGATCTGGGGAGGCTGGTGGATCAGTTGGAAAACATTCATTTCTTTCTGCGCCCTTGCATTCCCAAAGATATTCCCACAGCGCTCTACGATGAAAACGTTTTTTATACATGCCTCAGGGCGACCGCCAAACACGTGATGGCGGGCGTGAATGACGTTTCCGGTTTCCACAAAATGCTGGACATTGCGTCCATGGTTGCCGGGGATTTAAAAAATCTCGAAGCCCGGCCTTTTGTATCCGTCATCGCCTCTTTTGCCATCAGTCCATTGCGGCTTTGCACCCATTCAACCCGTATTATGCAGGAGGCGGCGCGTCATCATATCCCCGTTGCGCTCTCCTGCGCACCCATGGCCGGGGTTACCTCACCGATTACCATGGCCGGTACTCTCGTTCAGACCCATGCCGAGCAACTGGCAGGAATTGCGATCTGTCAGATGACCAATTCCGGCGCACCGGTTCTGTACGGGGGGATTCCGGGCAGAGCCAACCTCTGGAATCTGGGTTATCAGGGCGGTTCGGTGGAATGTGGTATGATGAATGCCGCGATTCATCAGTTGGCAAACCACGTCAAGGTGCCTAATTACAACTCCTCCGGGTTGACGGACGCCAAAATTCCCGATGCCCAGGCGGGTTGGGAAAAAGCGATGACGACGCTTCTGGCGGCGATGGGGGGTTCAAACTACGTGCACCACGCCGCCGGGATGCTGAACTGCATGATTACGGTGGCCCATGAGCAATTTGTCATTGACGATGAAATCATCGGGTTGTGTTGTAAAGTGCTGGCCGGAATTCCGACGGATCCGGAACATATGGCTTTGGAGGTCATCGATGCCGCGGCGCGGGGTGAGGATTTCATTAAATCGGCCCACACCAGGCAGCACATGAAAACGGAATACTTTGACGGCAACGGTGTTACCGACACAAAGAACTGGGATAAGTGGGTCAATGCCGGACGCCCTGATGCCTGGATGAGGGCCCGCGATATTGCCAAAAGAATGCTGGCCCGGTCCAATCCCAATCATCTGCCCGATGCGGTCGATTCTGCCATCCGCAAAAAATACGATATCCGGCTTTAATTATCGGACCTGCCGCATCATACCGCTAAACGTCAGAAAAATCATATCAAACCGTCCCCGGGACAGATTGCGCCACTGATGCGTGGTTGAGTCTCATGGGAGCTGTTTCAACTTGTTCAAAAAGCCCTGATTTTTTGGAAAGCCTTTTTTGTTGCTTCCGGCAGCATTATGGCATACAAAATATGCGGTGTTTGATTCAACAAGGAACCTGATAACCATGGAAGATTGCCCAAATGGAAAGTTCAACGGGCATATCATAAATAAAAAGCCCTTAGAGCGGTTTTTCTAAGGGTTTTTTAGTGTATGATGGTTTAAGAAACGCATAAAAACATGGACGTCCGCTATATTCCTCGGAGGTGAAATTATGATTTCGTTTGTTCAACCCAAATGCATTCCGGCGTCTGACGCGTCTTCGGGCTACAGCCAAATCGTTATGGATGATGCTTATGCTTATCTGGCCGGAATTGTGGCCGCCGATTTTCCTGCAGGCCAAAAAGTCCTCGGAGATGTGGCAGCGGAAACGCGCGCATTATTGAATGTGATACGCAATATGTTGGCGGAAATTTCGGTGGGCGTGGATCGCATCGTCAGGGTTGACGTGCATCTTGCGGACTTTGAAGAGTTCGACAAGATGGATAGCGTCTATCGCGAGTTTTTTGAAAAAGGCCGGTATCCGGCAAGAACCACAACCGAATCTCAAAGGTTGTATGGGGGCAGTCGCGTGGAGATCACTTGCACGGCAAGGCTTTCGTAAATTTTCAAAAGGGCGCAGTTTCAGTAAAGCCGACCGCCACCGAAGTCCAAGATAGAATTTATGGCGCTGCGCCCCAGCAGAATTTCATCATGATTAAGCTTGGAAAAAGATAATCGAAAATGCCCGATGTCATCGAAAAACTAGACCATTCGATCGTCCAGCACGGTTCATACAACAGGCGCATCTATCTGATTGAATCGATCAATGGTCATGTTCAATCATAAAATTTACACATACGGGGTATGCATTTAACAATAAATTCGGCCGTGGTATATTGGCTGCTAAAGAAGTTACGATCGGCAGCGCTGTTTTCATGGCTGCCAATCGTTGCAAAAACTTCAATCCGAAACTGTTTCGTAAATCGGCAAAGGTGCGTAAGTTGTTAACGGCTGCCGGGTATGCCAATGACCCGCAGGGCTTTTTGTCGGAGTTGATCGAAAAACTGGGCGATCCAAACAGCGCAAACGGCTTTCCCTTAGAAGTTAACGGCATTCACCTGCCCAATCTTTTCGTGTTGGCGATTCTGGAAAAAATCATACCGGGCAACCGCTTTATATCGATTTTTGGGAGAGCTCAACCGGTTGGCGGTGGTCAATCCATTGAGGCTGGAGATCGAAACGTAGTTTCTGCATTCGAGTGAGATCGAACAGATCCATGATGATCTACACCGACGGCAAACCGGTCATAACGGTTGCCGGCCTGGTGAACACCACCCCTTTTTTTATGTCCTGAAAGTCCGGCGCAGGATACAGGTATCAATCGGATCGATGGACAACCCGGCCGTCAAAAATTGTCACTTCCACCCGGGCGTCGGCTATTTCCGGCGGATCGACCTGAAAAATATCCCTGTCTAAAACGGTCACGTCGGCCCTTTTCCCGGGCGTCAAGGTGCCCATCTCCCGGGATTGACCGTAAAATGCTGCGGGTACCGTTGTGTAACCCCGAACAGCGTCTTCCACCCCGATGCGCTGCCTTGGATACCATCCTCCCGCCGGGGTACCATCGCGCCTTTGGCGGGTGACGGCCGCATGAATCCCCACCAGGGGGTTCGGGTCACAGACCGGCGCATCGGAACTGAGAAGCACCGGAATGCCGGCATCGATCATTTCTTTATACGCATAGGTCCAACGGCCGCGGGGTCCGACCGATTCGTCGATCATGTTAATGTCCAGTATCATATTGTGTGGCTGGACACAGGCCGCTATTTTGAGTTTGGCCAATCGTTGGATGTCTTCAGATCGAATCATCTGGGCATGCTCGATGCGATGGGGCAGCAGCGGTGGCACGCAAGATCGATCCGCCGCCTTGGTTCGCAATTTAGCGAGTTGCTCCAGGATCGTAATGATTTCGCGATTGGCTCGATCCCCGATGACATGGACCATCACGGCCAAACCCGCTTTTTCCGCCACTTTAATTTTTTGGCCCAGCTCCGCCAGGGTGCCGTAGGGCATGCCGTGTTCGGCATCCAGATAGGGCTCCAGCATCCAGGCGGTGCGGGCGCCCATGCCGCCGTCCGCAAAGTATTTGAGATGGCCAATGCGAAGGCGTTCATCACCGAGGCCGGTTCGCAGTCCCAGGGCGACGGCTTGCTCCAAGCACTCGCCGGCAAGACTCACCCAACACCGCAAATCAAGTTGCCCTCTTTCGTTTAAATGTTGCCAAGCCCTTAAAGCGGGTGGGCCCTCCACCCCGCCCATGAGCCGGACATCGTGAATGCCGGTCAGTCCCAAAGTGTGCAGGTGCGAGATGCCCTCCCGCATGGCAGCCACAATTTCCTCCGCGCCTGGCGCCGGTATAACCGCTTTGATCAGGTTGGGTGCCAGTTCCCGCAGGATGCCGGTGGGGCGGCCGGATGAATCCTTTTCAATCACACCGTCGGGTGGGTTCGGCGTTGTTGCGTCGATTCCGGCCAATTCCAGGGCACGCGAATTGACGGAAACAAGATGGAGATCACAGCGCCAGAGGGCGACCGGATGGGCCGGGGCCACAGAATCGAGATGATCCCGGCCGGGCATAGTGTGTTCGGGCCAGTCAGACTCATTCCAGCCCTGGCCTAATATCCAATTGCCCTGCGGTAACTCTCCGGCAGCCCGGGCAACCTGGTTGAGCACTTCATCAAAGGATTTAACCTGCGCCAGATCGAGTTGCTGTCGTCCCATGGCCCAGTCGTAAAAATGAAAATGAGAATCCATCAAACCCGGTATCGCCAGACGCCCTTTGAGGCTGATACGCTTTGTTTTTGAACCCGCCAGGGCGCTGATCGCGTCGTTTTCTCCGACAGCCATGATCCGGCCGGCTTTAACAGCCATGGCCTGGGCCCGGGGGCTTTGTCTGTCCATGGTTCGTATACGACCGTTCAATAAAATGAGATCCGGCGCAGAGGGGTTTGGGTTCATCGCCAATAGCCTTTCTGAAACGGTTCTCCCCAGTCAACGCTGAATTCGTGTATGCCGGTGCTCTCAGCGCTTCGGCGGACATTTGCACCAACCGCTTTTTTATCTTCCAGCCGGATATCTACCACGGGCCCACCTCAATCAGGAATTGACCGTTTGTATCATAGTTGCAAATTCCATCCGAAATCCGCTCCTGTGTTTGATCTTGGTTGACATCTGAAAAAAATACCACCCCGGAATAGCAGGTGGGCCCTGTAATAATACAGCATTGATGTTTATTGCGGTGGGTCAAAACGGCTGGTCATGGCGCCTTTCAGACAGGTTTTTTAGCCTTGAGTAAACCGCAATGTCGGGGCGCCACGTGTACCCGTATTTTTTCCCCTTTTTTAAAAGGGGTCAATTTCGCGATGCCGATGACATGGACCATCGTGCCGCTCTCCAACTCCACGAAATAGCTGACCTCGCCACCCATGTAGCTGCGGTCTTTGATCGTACCACCAAATGAGTTCATGTCGGGTTCCGGCGGTGCTGCATCCGGATAAGCGAGTTCAAATTTTTGAGCCCGTATGACCAGTTCGACAGGCTCGCCCGTCGCCCAATCACCCGGATGCTTGACTTCAAATTCATTTCCGTCCTGCAACTTGACGCTGACCGCACCACTGTCTGAGCCCGAAATGACACCGCCAAAGAAATTGGAATGCCCCAGAAAGTCCGATACAAAATGGTTTCGGGGATAATTGTATACGTCCTCAGGGCTGCCTTCCTGCTGCTTGAGCCCATCATTCATCACGACGATTTTATCGGACATGGACAGCGCTTCACGCTGATCATGGGTGACAAAGATGGTAGTGACCCCCAGCATCTG